>JAZJYS010000083.1:4364-9821 GCA_040390265.1 Pseudomonadota bacterium
ACAATCAGAAAGAAAAACAAGGTCGTTGCAACGTCGGAACGTCTGCGCAACGCTAATAATAGGTCGCGTTTTAACACGATGAGCCATGCGTTCATGCACTAAGCCTTAAAGTTTGAATAGACTTGGCATGAATCGACACATCCTGATGCGTAGTGATGATGGTCATGCCACCATTGGCCAGGTGTTGATTTAAGCGATCCGCTAATACTTCAATCGAGGCGGTATCCAGCGCGGCAAAGGGCTCATCCAATATCCACAACTTACGCTCAGTGAGCCACAATTGCGCTAGCGCCACGCGCCTTTTCTGACCTTGTGACAACACACGTACGGGTAAATTTGCACAACGAAGAATACCGATAGACTTAAGTGCCAACAATATTTTTTGCTCAGCGACCAAATCACCCGCTAATTGTGCGTTCACTTGCAAATTCTCAAGTGCAGTCAAATCATCTTTAAGGCCGTTCAAATGACCAAGATACAGCAAATCAGACAAGTAAGCTTCCGAGTCTTTTTTGATGCTTTTGCCGTACCAAAGCACCTCGCCCATTTCAGGCATTAACAGGCCGCATAGCAAGCGAAGCAAACTGCTTTTACCGCTACCATTTTCGCCCAGCACATAAAGTAAACCACCTGCATTTAATTCAAAACCAACGTTTTTAAATAGCAGGCGATCACCTCGCAAGCAAGCAAGACCTTGCGCTAACAACATTAAATATCTATCCGGTAACCAATAAAACTGAAGTCACGGAAGGTACGTGTATGTCCGGTGAGTGCATCATTCTGATTATTAACCTCCAAGCCAATCTCCGCCTCTAAAGTTGCTTTGTCACGCAAGCGGTAGCTCGCTCTCATGGTAGGTGAAACCACATATTGAATTATTGATGGATCCGTATCAATTTTCATCAGTTTAAGTGAGCTATCCAAACGCCATTTTTCACGTGGCACCATGACATTGGTTAACACTAAAGACCGCATTGAACTTGTTGGTCCAGCAGTATAACTTGCACTAATCACAGAGGTATCATCTTTGAAGATTGTATCCAAACCAACTGCCTGAACATGATAAGTCCAAGTGTTACCTCCAGCAAATGAATTATTCAAATTTTGCAGCGTCAATGGATCAATAAATGGATTGTTATCCAACAGTGCTTTTCTGGCTGCGGCAATCGCTGCAGTCGGATCACCGCCTGTGACGCGAGTCATTTGAACATCGCCGCCCAGTTGCCAGCGCTGCGTGACTTGACGCGTTGCGCCGAACAAAAATAAATCGGTATCCAAAGTTTGAGAGTCAGCAAGTGCACGTAAGGTTGACTCGGTCTGCCCCGCCAACAATGCCTGACGAATATTAGTGGGTGGTGGCACCAGCGCACCAAGAATCGGCGAAGACAGACTGCTAATCATTTGCAGTATCGGTGACTTGCGACGATCAAACAACATGTTGTAATTAGTACCACCTTCTGTTTGCAAGTTAGCTTGCACCATCGCAATATTGAGTTTATCAAACAAGGTGTCGTAATCAATCAGCGAATAAACTGAACGATTATTCTCAAAATAGCGTAACTCACCACCCACTGCGCGACGGTCTGTAATCCCATTCACTTCCTGATTGACAAAGAATGCGTTGCCGCTCCAGTTTTCATTAATTGGGCCAATATCTAAATTAATGCCATAGAAATGACGTTTATAGTCCACCTTATACTCATCGAGGCTACCCGTGACCAGGTTGATACGGTACTTTGGCGTGATGCCATAACGCAGCAACGCACCATCAAAACGACCTAATACACCGCCCGAGTTACCACTCTGCCTGCCGAGGCGCACTAAATAATCAGCCTCACTATTGGCCACCTCAACATAAGCGGCATCAGTTCTATCTCTATCTGCACCATTCGGTAGAAAATTCATGGTTTGACGATTACGGAATACCACTTTGCTATCGTACTGATTTTGACGTGAACGTGCAGTGAGGTTAATGCTACTCATCAACGTAGACTGGTCATGTGAATGGCTGTTAGTAGTCGCATCAGGATTGTAGGTATGCGTATGTGCGTCGTAATAATATTGATCCCAGCTACCATACACCGTTGTTTCACTGATTTCTCGGATTGGCTTTCTACCTTTCAAGGCAGCCGCGCTACTCACCTTGGTTGCAGCCTCAACACTCGCAAGATGCTGACGCACACGTTTAGCGCCATCACCTTCCGGGTAGAGCTTGAGATATAAGTCATATTCAGCCTTTGCTTTCACGAACTCACCATTTTTTTCACGCGCCACGCCTATTAACTCTTGGGCTTCTTGTGAGTACGCATGTGGCGGGAAGTTCAACGCCGCATTCAATAGCTGAATCGCTTTTGCATAATCGCCCAGCCCTGTGGCTACACGACTTTCAGCCACCAGCTTGCCAGCATAATCATTCACAGCCATACCTTCTGGAATCGCTGGAATTTCGACCGCTGATACAGTAGGCGCAGTAACGGGTGCTGCAACTGCTGGTGCCAACTCTGGTATTTGCGGCACTGCGCTTTTATCTAAAGGTACGTGAATCACAATACCACGTCCGCTGTTATCTGGCGTAATGCGGAATTTGACCGGTTTTTTAAACCTAATCGCAAGGCTATCATTCTGGTCAGGATAGCTCACAATAAAACTGGGCACGATGTCCGAAGGTGGAGAATTCAGCGATTCACGTTGCGTAGTCACTGCGCCTAACTGAGGAAACTCCAGAAACACTTGTAAACGACTACTCTCCTTGTTTGGTGAGTGCCTCAAGTAACGCACCTGCGTAAAGAACTCAATATGAATATCGGCTTCAGTTTGTGTTTGAACAATCTCGATCTTATCCAGAATTTGCTGTGCAAACGCCTCTATGGGCAACAAAAAACCTAACAAGGCCAAACAAAAATACAGCTTTTTAATGATATTCATAACTCTCAACAGTCATAGTAAAAAATAAGGCAATACGATTAATCAATTCAAATTCAAAAACTTACATCTTATGCAACACTTAACAACATGCTTATGCTACTAATCAAACTTACTAGTGTTGTGGCATGCATTACAATCTTTAGGTGCGTTATGTGACTTAGACTCTACACCCGAGTAATTAGCACCATGACAAGACCGGCATGTGCCAGTGAGTAAAGCGTGATTAGGCTTTTTAGTTGTTCCAAATGAACTGGTACTTGTATGGCAAATGTCGCAAGACACCGTAGACGGCACATGATTGGCAGGCTTACCAGTGGCGGTCGCTCCATTATGGCAATTAGAACAAGTACCTGCCGTTACACCGGTGTGGCTGAATGTGGCGCCTGCAAACGAAGTGAAGTTTTTATGGCAGGTATCACATGCAGCCGTTGTCGCTACATGAGTCGCAGGCTTGCCAGTGGCAGTGCTACCGTTATGGCAAGTAGAACATGAACCTGGCGTAATACCCGTGTGATTCATAGTGGCTGGCAACCAGCCTGTGGTACGGTGACAGGTATCACAAGATTTAGTCGTTGAAATATGTTTAGCCGGCTTACCTGTTGCCGTACTGCCGTTATGACAAGTACCACAAGTGCCTGCGGTCACCGTCGTATGGCTAAACGTCGCTGGTAGCCATGCTGTGGTGCGATGACAGGTATCGCAAGATGCTGTTGTCGGCAAGTGTGTGGCTGGTTTACCTGGTGCCGTGCTGCCATTGTGGCAGGTTGAACATGAGCCTGTAGTAACTCCTGTATGACTAAAAGTTGCGCCTGCAAACGAAGTGAAATTTTTATGGCAGGTATCACATGCAGCCGTTGTCGCTACATGTGTTGCAGGTTTACCTATAGCAGTACTACCGTTATGGCAAGTAGAACATGCGCCGGGCGTAACGCCTGAGTGGTTCATCGTAGCCGGAGTCCAACCCGTCGTACGATGGCAACTGTCGCAAGCCATTGTCGTAGAAATATGCTTCGCAGGTTTGCCTGTAGCGGTACTGCCGTTGTGGCAAGTCGAGCATGAACCCGTAGTAACACCCGTGTGACTAAAGGTTGCACCGGCAAACGAGGTGAAGTTTTTGTGGCAACTGTCACATGAGGCTGTGGTTGCCACATGAGTCGCAGGTTTTCCAAGTGCAGTACTGCCATTATGACAAGTTGCGCATGAACCAGCCGTTACGCCACTATGGTTCATAGTAGCTGGCACCCAGCCCGTCGTACGATGACAACTGTCGCAAGCCATTGTCGTCGAAATATGCTTAGCGGGCTTGCCTGTGGCGGTACTGCCGTTGTGGCAAGTCGAGCATGAGCCTGTAGTAACACCCGTGTGACTAAAGGTTGCGCCAGCAAATGAGGTAAAGTTTTTATGACAACTATCGCAAGAGGCCGTAGTTGCCACATGGTTAGCTGTTTTACCTGTCGCAGTGCTGCCATTATGACAAGTTGCACATGAACCTGCCGTTACACCACTATGGTTCATTGTCGCTGGCGTCCAGCCTGTAGTGCGATGACAACTGTCGCAGGCGGCACTTGTTGAAATATGCTGCGCAGGTTTACCTGTGGCAGTACTGCCGTTATGGCAAGTTGAACACGAACCTGCGGTAACTCCGGTGTGGCTGAATGTTGCACCGGCAAACGAGGTAAAGTTCTTATGGCAACTATCGCAAGAGGCAGTGGTTGCTAGATGGGTCGCGGGTTTGCCAAGTGCAGTACTACCATTGTGACATGTTGCACATGAACCAGCCGTTACGCCACTATGATTCATCGTCGCAGGAAGCCAACCAGTGGTTTTATGGCAACTATCACATGCTGCACTTGTTGATATATGTCCGCTCGGCTTGCCTGTAGCTTTACTGCCATTGTGACAAGTCGAGCATGAGCCAGCAGTGACACCAGTATGGTTGAATGTTGCTCCTGCAAACGAGGTGAAGTTTTTATGGCAGCTATCGCATGCAGCGGTTGTTGTAATGTGGTTCGTTGGCTTACCTAAAGCTTTAGTACCATTATGACAAGTTGCACAGCTCGCAGTAACACTGCTATGGTTCATCACCGCAGGTGCAAAAGCAACCGTATTGGTGTGGCAGCTCTCACATGCCGCCGTAGTAGGAATATGCGCACTAGATTTACCAAGTGCATTCACACCATTATGGCAACTGGCACAACCGCTCACAATGCCAGTGTGGTTCATGTTGGCACCACCTAAAAAGCTAGAGGTACTCTTATGACAGGTTTCACAAGCAGCACTGGTCGTAATATGGGTGCTTGGTTTTGAGACTACGCCAGCAAAACTACCGCCGTGGCAAGTCGCACAGCCAGCAGTGATGCCGGTGTGGCTCATCGTAGCTGGTTTGAAAGCTGTCGTGTTTTTATGACAAGTTTCACAAGCGGTTGAGGTCGGAATATGGTTAGCCGACTTACCTAAGGCTTTAGTCCCGTTGTGACAGCTTGCACAGCCACTGATAATGCCAGTGTGATTCATGGTTGCACCGCCTTTAAA
>JAZJYS010000083.1:9921-13288 GCA_040390265.1 Pseudomonadota bacterium
CTAATGCCAGTGTGATCCATCGTGCCACCTTTAAAGCTGGTGGTACTCTTATGACAAGTTTCACAAGCTGCACTGGTGACAATATGCGCGCTCGGTTTTGAGACGACACCAGCAAAGTTACCACCGTGGCAAGTCGCACAACCAGCAATGATGCCGTTATGGTTCATCGTGGCTGCTGTAAAGGTTGTTGTATTCTTGTGACAGGTTTCACAAGCCGCATTGGTTGGAATGTGCGCACCAGACTTGCCTTTAGCTGTCGTGCCGTTATGACAACTAGCACAACCAGTGGCAATGCCGGTGTGGTTCATCGCACCGCCTTTAAAGGTAGTGGTCGATTTATGGCAGCTTTCACAAGCAGCAGTCGTCGCTATATGGGTTGCAGATTTACCCAAAGCCGCTTTCCCATCATGACAACTCGCACATCCGGCAGTGATACCGTTATGATTCATAGCGGCTGGCTTGAATGCCGTCGTATTCTTATGACAGGTTTCACAGGCTGCACTGGTTGTAATATGCGCGCTAGACTTGCCGATAGCTTTAGTTCCGTTATGGCAACTCGCACAGCCAGCTGTAATGCCAGCATGGTTCATCGTAGCGGGCTTGAAGGCTGTTGTATTGGTGTGGCAGGTTTCGCATTTCGCTGTAGTGGAAATATGGGTGGCTGATTTACCAATGGCCGTTTTGCCGTTATGGCAACTGGCGCATCCTGTGGTGATGCCGGTGTGATTCATCTTTGCGCCTTTAAAACTGGCGGTGGTGTGGCAAGTTTCACAGGAAGCCGTGGTGGCTATATGTGTAGCAGACTTACCAATAGCTTTAGTGCCATTATGGCAACTAGCACAACCGCTGCTAATGCCAGTGTGATCCATCGTGCCACCTTTGAAACTGATGGTATTCTTATGACAAGTTTCACAAGTTGCACTGGTGACAATGTGGCTACTTGGCTTGGCTTTCACATTCGCAAAACCACCACCGTGACAAGCTGCACAACCAGCAGTAATACCTGTGTGACTCATTGTGGCTGGCGTAAAGGCTTTAGTATTCTTGTGACAAGTTTCACACACTGCGTTAGTTGGAATATGGTTAGCAGATTTACCCAGTGCGGATTTACCATCATGGCAGCTAGCGCAACCTGTAGTAATGCCGGTGTGGCTCATCGCCGCGCCTTTAAAACTGGAAGTACTCTTGTGACAGCTTTCACAAGCAGCGCTAGTCGCTATATGGGCTGCTGATTTACCCAAAGCCGCTTTTCCATCATGACAACTCGCACATCCGGCAGTGATACCGCTATGATTCATCGTGGCTGGCGTGAAAGCGACGGTGCTCTTATGACAAGTTTCACATTTGGCTGCGGTCGGAATATGTGACGCTGACTTGCCTTTAGCGGCAGTGCCGTTGTGGCAGCTTGCGCAGCCTGTGGTGATGCCTTTATGGTTCATCACTGCACCTTTAAAGCTGGTAGTGCTGGCGTGACAGGTTTCACATTTTGCAGTTGTTGTAATGTGTGTCGCCGATTTACCCAATGCAGCAGTGCCATTATGACAACTAGCACAACCTGAAGTAATACCGGCATGATTCATTGCCGCGCCTTTGAAACTGGCTACATTGCTGTGGCAGGTTTCGCACTTCGCTGTAGTGACAATATGTGTCGCAGACTTGCCTATAGCCATTTTACCGTTATGGCAGCTAGCACAGCCTGTGGTAATTCCTGTATGACTGAACTTTGCACCCAAGAAAGAACTGGTAGAGGTATGGCAGGTTTCACAATTAGCCGTGGTTGCCACATGGCTGGACGACTTTCCTTTTGCTTTTGAGCCATTATGGCAACTTGCACAGTTATCTTTTATGCCTTGGTGGTCAAACTTAACAGCACCCATAAATGAGGTTGTCGAGGCATGGCAGGTTTCACAGGCGGCAGTAGTTTGAATATGGCTGGCAGATTTTCCTTTTGCCTTAACGCCATCATGGCAAGATGCACAACCACTCACGATTCTCTGATGATTAAAGCCTGTCGCAGGCAACCATGCAGTTGTTTTATGACAAGCATCACAAGAGGTGCTTGTTTGAATATGTTGCGACGGCTTACCTCGCGCGTTCGTATTATTATGGCAAGTCGCACAGCTACCTGCCGACACGCCATTGTGACTAAAGTCGACAGAAGTCCAATTCGTGGATTTATGGCAACTCTCACAACTCGCCGTAGTTGGTATGTGCTGACTAGGTTTAGCTGTCGCTGATGCTCTGCCGCCCTGCACGTGACAACTACTACATTCTTTAGGCGTACCTTTAAAGACACCTTTAACATGACAGCTCTCGCAACTAGCCTTGATATGCGCCCCACTTAAAATAAAGCCGGACTTATTATGATCAAAATTGACGCGTGATTTAGCTTTTGCTGCGGCAGCATCATTGACGATAAAAGTAAAACTCATCATCAAAGCCACCAAACATACGCCAGCCCAACGCAACATGGCCGTGATGCGGCCTAACGGCGTAGAAACTGCTGATTTTGTCATTAGTAACATCTTAATTCTCCCCAAGGAGTCGACTGGCGATATTGGTCACGCTTCTCATTGCACCTTTTTAGCGATATGTTTTTAACGACCCATTAAGAATTCGTTAAAAATACACAGCTAAAAACATTGCGAGTGAAAATTTCACACACGCATTCGCATATTATGTGTGATAATTTCACACGTCAATATATTTGTGTAAGAAATACCCACCTTTTGTATAATCAATTAATGAACAGACACGCAGAAACATCCTCTCAAAATCCACTGGCGCAAAAAATGCTGTCAGCCTTGCAGCGCGTGCTAAAACCGCTGATTCGGCTAGCGCTTGCGCAAGGCATTAACTACCAGATGCTGCTAGAGACATTAAAGGTTGTGTTTGTGCAGGTGGCGGAAGAAGACTTTAAATTACAACAGCGCGAACAAACTGATAGCCGCATTAGCTTACTAACTGGCATACACCGTAAAGATGTACATCGCTTACGCGGCCAACCTGACACATCTCTTAACCAATCTGCGCTCGTCACCTTAGGCTCACAATTAGTCGGCTTATGGATCAGCCATCCCGATTACCTTAATGCTAACGGTGCACCCAAACCATTGCCAAGACTCGCTAGCGTTGGTGGCGACAACTCATTCGAACGGCTCGTCGCCAGAGTCAGCAAAGATATTCGCGCTAGGCCTGTGCTTGATGAGTGGCTACGCATCGGCGTGGCGCGCATGGACGACAATGACTGCGTTTGCCTGAATACCGAAGCTTTTGTGCCTAGCGAGGACTTTGAAGGCAAGCTATTCTTCTTTCAACAAAACCTGCACGATCACGCTGCGGCCACAGCACATAATCTGATGAACCT
>JAZJYS010000083.1:13388-20382 GCA_040390265.1 Pseudomonadota bacterium
GTCACTTAAATATACGAGCACAGGCTTAATATGAAAGCCTACCTCCGCGCTGCGCTTCTAGCCTTCATCACCAGCTTATCACTGACATCTATCGCCAATCCTTGTGATGACGGCGGCATTGGTGGCACAGGCATTGCGCTTGATGCAGGTGGCATCGGCGGCACAGGCATCAGTATTGAGTCTGGCGGCATCGGTGGCACCGGCATCAGCAGCATACAACGCGGTATTGGTGGCACTGGCGCGCAAGCGCAGAGTGGCATTGGTGGCACAGGAGCACCAACACAAAACGGCATGGGTGGTACAGGTATTGTTGGCGTGATTACCGGCTTTGGCAGTATTTGTGTCAATGGTCTGGAGGTGCATTACTTTACGGATACGCCAGTTGATTTAGACGGTAAACAAATCAGCAGCCAAGACTTGTCGATTGGTCATGTCGTCGCCGTTGAGGCTACAGGTAGAGGCGAGTCGTTGGTGGCGCATGAGATTCACGCCTACCATCAAATTTCCGGGCCAATTACTGCTATCGATAATGCAGGCAAAAAACTCAAAGTCATGGGGCAGTCCGTATCAGCCAATGCCGGCCAATTAAAAGGCATGCAGGTCGGCCAATGGGTGAATGTCAGCGGCTTACGCAATGCGGATGGCAGCGTAGTCGCGTCAAGAATAGACCAGACAAATGGACAGCAGATTGCACAAACTGTTGGCAACTTAACGCGCAAAGGCAATAAAGTCTATCTGGGCGGCACTGTAATCGAAGGCCTACCTAAAACAGCAGGCAACGCCAATACTGACGCACTCTTAACCGGTGTCTGGAATGGTAAGTCTCTGCAAGTGCAAGACATGAAAATAGGTCCTGTTAGCGGCTTGTTGCAAAAGATTCAGGTTTTTCATCTACAAGGCTTGGCATCTGGCAGTATGGCCGGTGGGAACTTGAAATTATCCGGGCAACAGGTAGGCGTAACCGCGCAAACAAAACTATCCGGCAACAACGCCAATAAGAGTTTGGCAGGAAAAGCAATCATCGTGCGTGGACTGATTAAAGATGGTAAACCAAGTGCGCAATTTATTGATTTGCAGCCCATTAAACCTGAGCTTAAGAGTAGGCACGACCCTAAGCCTGCACTCGTTCGACCAAAAGCATCTGCTGAGTTGAATGAAAAAAAACCCACTAAGGTAATTGAGCCTCAAAAATCAACCAGTGCTGAAACAAAAAATACAGTGCAAGGCATTAAAAATGATGAAAAATTAAGCAAGTCCAAAATAATTGATACGGTTGATTCTATAGAGACAGTCGAAAAAATAGAAACGGTTGACCGCGTTGAAAAAGTCGAGCGGATCGAAAAACCTGAAGCGGTAGAGAAACCAGAAAAGATTGAGAAAGTTGAGAAGATCGAGAAGCCCGAAAAAATCGAAAAAGTAGAGAAAATCGAAAAACCTGAAAAAATTGAACGCGCTGATAAAATCGAGAAACCTGAAAGGGTTGAACACGTTGAAAGAGCGGAGAGACGAGATTAACCTTATCAAAATAGTGGTTTTATTAGACCAAATAAATTAAGCTAATAATATGAAAAATAAAACCACCCTCACACTATTCGCAACCTCACTCTCTCTACTCACTTGTCTAGCCAATTCAGCGCATGCTGAGAGCAGTTTTAGCCTCACCAGCGGCGTAGATTACAGCACGGGGAAATATGGCCAAGCCGTGTCAACAGACATTACTTACATCCCGTTCACGGCTAAATATGAAACCGATGACACTGCACTTAAACTTACCGTACCTTGGCTTGAAATCACAGGCCCTGGCGATGTAGTAGGCGGCAATACACCAATCGTACTTGGTCAATCCAATCGCCCTGTCACTACGCAGTCAGGTTTAGGTGATATTGTTTTTGCTGCCACACGCACCATCGCCAGACTCGGGGAAAGCAATCCAATCATTCTCGACTTAACCGGCAAAGTAAAGTTTGCGACCGCATCTACCGCTAAAAGTCTGGGCACAGGTAAAAATGACTACTCAGTCACGCTAGATGCGTTTAAAGCACTGAACCACAGCATGACCTTATTTGGTGATATTGGCTACAAAGTGCTCGGCGACCCTAGCGGAATCAACCTGAACAACGTCTGGTTTGGCACTGCGGGCTTATCTTACAAACTCAACCCAGCAACCAGCACAGGCTTCATGGTCGACACACGTCAGGCGACACAGAACAAATCTGACGCCTTGCGCGAACTGACTGTATTTCTCACGCATAAGTTTAATGCCAACTACAAGCTACAAAGCTATCTGACGCATGGCTACTCTGATGCCAGTACCGATTGGGGCGGCGGCATCATGCTGGCTCGCATGTTCTAAAGCAATTTAACTTAACGTCTAAGTAGACGTGGCACAGATGTAGACGCATCACAAAAAGTGAATTGCCATAGCAAGTTGAATTACTACACTTGATATACCAGTTGTTCTTAGGTGGTACATATATTGCTTAAGAATAATTACTATCACTTAAGTTCGACACTACATCATGTCCACTAAATCCGATTCCAGTCGCGTTGCGCTTTCCGCTATTTATGAAATAGGCAAGATACTCAGCTCTTCATTAGAGCTGCACAAGAACTTGCGGCAAGCGCTGAATGTGATCGCAACTTACCTGAATATGCAGCGCGGCATGGTGTGCGTACAAACCGATTTGCAAGACCTAGGCATTATTGCCTCAGTTGGCTTTACTGAAGAAGAAAGCGCTCGCGCTCGGTTTGTGGTGGGTGAAGGCGTCACTGGGCGCATTTTCCAAACAGGCGTTCCGGCAGCCATTCCCAACGTAGCGCATGAGCCACTTTTCCTGAACCGAACTGGTGCGAAACGGCTCATGAAAGACCAAGTCATCTCTTTTCTTGGCGTGCCAATCAAGGTGGGCAGGGAAACGATTGGTGTACTCTCTTTTGAACGCAACGCAGGTGACCACTGGCACGGCTTTGAGGATGACCTGAAGCTACTCGCCATGGTGGCAAACTTAATCGGCCAAACCATTCGCCTAAATCAACAAGTAGCAAATGATAGAGATCAGTTTCAGCAAGAAAACTCTCGCCTGCAAAAAGAATTGGGCAGCAAATACAATCTGGAAAATGTGGTTGGTCAATCAAAACGCATGCAGGAAGTATTTGCCGACGTACACATGGCGGCACCTGGTAAAAGCACGATTTTGCTGCGTGGTGAATCCGGTACCGGTAAAGAAGTCATTGCACGCTCTATCCACTTTTTATCCGCCCGCAAGAACAAACCGTTCATCAAGGTGAACTGTACCGCGCTGACTGAAAGCCTGCTTGAATCCGAGTTGTTTGGCCATGAAAAAGGCGCGTTCACCGGCGCATTGCAAGACCGTGTCGGCCGCTTTGAGCAAGCGCATGGCGGCACATTATTTCTGGATGAAATCGGTGATATTTCACCGGCTTTTCAAGTCAAGCTACTGCGTGTTTTGCAAGAGCGTGAACTGGAACGCGTAGGCGGCAACAAAACCATTAAAGTCGATGTACGCTTGATTTGCGCGACCAATCGTAATCTTGAAGAAGCGGTTAACAAGGGCGATTTCCGCTCCGACTTGTATTTCCGTATCAATGTCATTTCGATACATCTGCCGCCATTACGCGAACGCAGAGATGATATTCCACTGCTGGTCGAGCGTATTCTGGCGCGCTTTAATCGCGACAATAGCACCAAAATCTGTATCACTCCCGAGGCCATGCATGTACTGAGTAAATGCCTATGGCCGGGCAATGTGCGTGAGCTGGAAAACTGTGTAGAACGCTTTGCGACCATGACGCATGGCAATCTCATCCATGAAGTAGATATTCCCTGCCAGACCAATCACTGTTTATCGTCCACCTTGTGGAAATACCAGCCTACAGGCGGCGTGATTCCCATTGCGCCGATTGCGGCTGAACCATCGCATGCCGTACAACACGAATCTTATGCTGAGGAAAGTGAGCCGCTCTCTCAAACCGAGCGCGACCAACTCATTACCGCCATGGAAAAAAGCGGCTGGGTGCAAGCCAAGGCCGCGCGATTGCTGAACCTGACGCCGCGCCAAATGGGCTATGCGTTACGAAAATATAATATTGAGGTTAAACGGTTTTAGTTAACGATTCATC
The DNA here is from genome assembly GCA_040390265.1 of Pseudomonadota bacterium. Classification (GTDB taxonomy): domain Bacteria; phylum Pseudomonadota; class Gammaproteobacteria; order Burkholderiales; family Methylophilaceae; genus Methylotenera. The sequence continues at coordinate 17,529 of JAZJYS010000083.1, forward strand.
AGGCACAGTCTCTACAGACTCACCTCGACAACTGGTCACATTAACCCGCATGAATGCGACCAGTTGCTTTGCAGCAAAAATGCAAATTAAATCTCACCACACCGCACTATCCGACCGTGACTCTATCCATTACACACCCAACATTTCTCTGTGTATCTTTCGCGACAATCATCGCGTTTTGTCGCAATCACGACAAGCCTAATTCAGACCACACTCCCCGCCTAACCACCTGTTTCATAGCGTAAAAAAAATAAATTATGCCGTGGCACGCGTTTTGCATGGTGATAGGTAAATAGACTATTAAGGTCATTACCTTTAAGGGATCTCACCATGGAATCTGCTCTAGAAACCGCATCGCAAAACGCATCGCCTAGCTTAAGTCGCTTGAAACCGCTAACGGGCATCAAGATTGAAGTTGCAGGACAGCCGGAATCTTCAGGCTGCGGTACGACTGGCGGCGAAGGTAAAGCCAGCTGCGGCACATCTGATGGTCCAGATGACATGTCACCCGAGGTTTGGGAAAAGGTAAAAAACCATCCCTGCTATTCTGAAGAAGCGCATCACCACTATGCTCGTATGCATGTGGCCGTGGCGCCAGCTTGCAACATTCAGTGTAATTACTGTAACCGTAAGTACGATTGCTCGAATGAATCCCGTCCGGGTGTGGTGTCACAAAAACTGACCCCAGATCAAGCCGTGAAAAAAGTCATTGCCGTAGCCAGTGAAATTCCGCAGATGACCGTGCTTGGTATTGCCGGCCCGGGCGATGCACTTGCCAGCCCGCAAAAGACCTTTGAAACATTCCGCCAGTTGCAGGAACAAGCGCCAGACATCAAGCTATGCCTATCAACCAATGGCCTGATGCTGCCTGACTTTGTAGATGAAATCTGCAAGTACAACATTGACCACGTCACCATCACCATCAACATGATAGACGCGGAAGTCGGCGAAAAAATCTACCCGTGGATTTTCTACAACCACAAACGCTATTACGGCCGTGAAGCGGCGCAGATTCTGACTGACCGCCAAATGCTAGGATTGGAAATGCTCACAGCCCGCGGCGTGCTTACCAAGATTAACTCCGTGTTAATCCCCGGTGTGAATGACAAGCATCTGTATGAAGTGAATCGTGCCGTTAAATCGCGCGGCGCTTTCCTGCATAACATCATGCCGCTGATATCAGAAGCCGAGCATGGCACAGTGTACGGCCTCACTGGTCAACGTGGCCCTTCCGCACAAGAACTGAAAGAAGTCCAAGATGCCTGTATGGGCGGTGCGAACCTGATGCGCCATTGCCGCCAATGTCGTGCTGATGCGGTTGGCTTGCTAGGTGAAGACCGTAGCGACGAATTCACACTCGACCAGATTGAACAAATGGATGTGGTGTATGACTTGGAAAAACGTCGTGCTTATCAAGAAAATGTAGAAGCCGAACGCCAAGCGCAACAAAACGCTAAGCATGCAGCGCTGGCAACTGTCACCAATAGCGCAGAAGACAACATGAAAGTATTGGTTGCTGTAGCGACCACTGGCGGCGGCAAAGTGAACGAGCACTTTGGTCATGCGACTGAGTTCCAGATTCACGAAATCACCACCACCTCAACCACATTCGTTGGTCACCGTCGTGTGGATCTTTATTGCCAGGGTGGCTTTGGTGAGGATGAACAACTACCGTCTATCGTCAATGCCATCAACGACTGTCATGCAGTATTGGTAGCAAAAATCGGCGCTTGCCCACGCGATGAACTCTTGGCGGCTGGCATTGAACCAGTAGATGCTTATGCCCATGAGTTTATTGAGAAAGCAGCGCTGACTTGGTTTGCCGATTACCGCGCCCGTGTCGCAAAAGGCGAAATCGTTCATCAAGAACGTGGTGATGCAGCTATTCGCCAAGGTGCGTTCATGGCAGCTTAACCAAGCATTCATTACAAGCAATCATTACTTAGTTTCAAGATTTACATTTAATTAGGAGAAATAACATGGCATACAAAATCGTAGGTTCCCAATGTACAGGTTGCTCAGCATGTGAGCCTGAGTGTCCAAACGTCGCTATTTATGAAAAAAATGGCGTATTTATGATCAAGCCAGAAAAATGTACCGAGTGCCTTGGCCATTTTGACGAAGCACAATGCGTAGCCGCATGCCCTGTGGACAATACTTGCATTATTGACACGGCCTATCCACGTTACCAAGCAGCTTAAGGAATAAAAATGGCACTCTCAATCACCCCAAAGGCTGAAAAATTCATCGGCCGCATGCTGCGCTTTAATGGCGGCACCCCTGCACATGGCTTTAGATTAGTGGTGAGCCCAGGCGGCTGTTCAGGCCTCAGCTCTGAATTCACCGTCGAAGCTGCGCCATTTGAAGGCGATGCCATCGTAGAAGCCAGTGGCTTAAAGCTCTTTCTGCCTGCTGAATCACGCATTCTGCTAGAAGGCGCAACCATAGACTTCAAAGACACACCGATGGAATCCGGCTTAACCTTCATTACGGCACAAGGCGGCAATTGCGGTTGTAGCAGCAGTGGTGACAGTCATGGTCACGACCACTCCGGCCCTGCAACGGTCAGCATTGAAAGCATTCAACGTAAGCATTAGGGTTAAGTCACCGTCATGGACAATGAAGCACTAGAGAATGTTTGGTTTGCAAATCGTTACCGTGATTTATCTCCAGTAGCTGAGGAACAGTTACGCCTTGCAAGCCATGCCTATGCCGACAGCGTCAAAGCTGAAATGCACTTGGCACTCGCCAAAGCAATTGCGCCAAACAACCCTGTGGTACGCATTGGCGAATACCGCTACTACTTTTACAAAGGCCGCTTGCCTGAAGCACTCAAAGTGGCCGAGGCTTGTTT
>JAZJYS010000084.1:0-14311 GCA_040390265.1 Pseudomonadota bacterium
ATTTTGCGTTGTTTCTTGGCCTTGATGCCTGCGAACAGAATCAACCAGCCTGCCAGTACAAAAAAACCACCGGGTGGCAGCACCATGACTACCCAGGGTTGAAAATGTGGCCCAAACAAGGCAATGCCAAATAGCTTGCCTGCGCCGAAGATCTCGCGCACACCGCCGATTGCCAGTAAGCCCAGCGTGAAGCCCAAGCCCATGCCTATGGCATTGAGCGTGGCTGGCATAGGCGGTGTTCTGGCAGCATGCGCTTCGGCACGCCCGAGCAGAATGCAGTTGGCGACAATGAGCTTGATATAAGCGCCCAGCGCTTCATACAGGTCAAGGCTGATGGCCTGAATGGCATAGTCCACCACAGTTACAAAGGTGGCGATAATGACAATGTAGCTGGCGATGCGCACTTCTTTTGGAATGGCGTGGCGCAGCATGGAGATCAGCATGCATGATGCCGCTAGCACAAAGGTAGTCGCTAGCCCCATCGAGATGGAGTTGACTGCCGAAACCGTTACCGCCAGCGTTGGGCACATGCCCAGCACCATCACGAAAATTGGGTTCTGTTTCCACAGACCATCCATGAATTCATCGAAATTAGAAATAGTGTTGTTCATGATTTACTCCCAGTTCGAGATGTGAGTTCCGAGATATGTGGCACTAGTCTTGGTAGCAAGGTTTGGGCAGATTGGTTGATGCCGCGACCGACCGCCTTGGATGTGACCGTAGCGCCAGAAATAGCATCGACTTCCCAAGGGTTGGCCTTGGTGCCGTGCTTCACGGTCTTGACCGCATTGGCTAAGGTTTTCATGTCAGAGGCCAGCGCAACATCCAGCGCCACGAAGTTACGCAAAAAATCCTGATCGACCAGAATCTTGTCGCCGATGCCCGGTGTTTCGCGCATGGAAACTACACCTAAACCAGTGATGACTTGCTTCTCTGGGTCGTAGGCGTAAAGCACACGTACTTGGTCTGCATAACCAGCAGATGAGCCTTCGGCAGCGATGCCCATTAACTTGCCTGCCGTGTCATAGGCGGCGTAAAAGCGTACTGCTCCGAGTGGCGCGTCACGATCACTTGCTGGCGTGATGCCGCCGGGTAATGCGTCGTAAGCTTGCACACTCTTGGCGCCCGGTAGTACTTTGAATACTTGGCGTTCCAGTGCGATTTTCTTGTTGGCGTTGACTGCGTCCAATGTGCCTTCGTAAACGCCGACGATGATAATGCCGCAGATGCCCGCGATTAGTCCCAGTGCGCGAATGAGTGTGGTGCTGGAAACGAATTGTGTCGTCATGATTTACTCCCAGCGCCATAACTGCGTGGCTGAGTAAATTTTTCAATGAGCGGGCTGGCGGCATTGCCAATCAGAATGGCGTACATCACACCTTCAGTCAGGCCGCCAAAGTAGCGAATCATAATCGTCATCACGCCGATCAATGCGCCGTAGATCCATATGCCTAGCGGTGTGACAGGCGATGTTGCCATGTCAGTCGCCATAAATACCGCGCCCAGCATCAGTCCGCCTGACAGTAACACGAACAGTGGTGATGGAAAGTGCGCCGGGTTGTATAGTTGAAACGCCCAAGCCACCAGTGCTGCGCTGCCTAATACTGCCACTGGAATTCTCCAGTCCATAAAGCGCCGCACCGCCAGATATGCACCACACAGTAGAATCAAGATGGCGGAGGTTTCACCAGCCGAAGCGGTGACTGCACCACTCAAAAAGTCATGTGTCGTGTAGGTGAAGTTTTCGAACTTCCAGCGTGCTAGTGGTGTGGCGCCGGTAAAGGCATCAATGCCAGCAGCCTTAATCCACGCGGTGTTGTCTGCTGGAATCATGAGCGGTAAAGTAAATGTGGAAGGCGCAAACTCGGCGAAACGCTGTGGTGCAAAGGCCGGAATGAACGAGGCAATGGTGGAAGGGAATGCTGCTTGTACAAACGCGCGCCCGACCAATGCCGGGTTGAATGGGTTGTAGCCCAAGCCGCCAAACATAATCTTGCCTAATACCATGGCAGAAAAACCAGCCACCACACCCATCCATAATGGAAAGCTTGGCGGCAGTGTCAGTGCTAGCAAAATTCCCGTGATGGTTGCACTCCAGTCACTAAGCGTATTGCCCTTGCCTGATTTTGAAGAAAAAACCCGCTCCACACCTAGGCATGTAGCGGTTACGGCCAAGATCAGCACAGCGGAGGACAATCCATACTGCCAAACCGAAAAAAAACAAAGTGGTAGCAAAGCGAGCACCACGTTAAACATAATGGTTTCAACGGAACGCGGCACGTGGACGTGCGGTGCCGAGCTAAGCTTTATCTGGTTAAATTTTATCTGGCTCATGCTGCCTGCCTTTCGCGCACAACCTGCTTGGCGACACGGAAATGTTGTACTAAGGGAATGTGTGACGGGCACACGTAACTGCAACAGCCGCACTCGAAACAACCATCCAGATGATAAGTTTCTGCCATCACGTCATATTCGCGGCGTGCAGCCAGCATGCCCAGCATGGAAGGGTTCAGGCCTTTTGGGCAGGCATTGACGCATTCGCCGCATTTGATGCATGGGTGAACGTTGCCCTGACTGGCCTCCATCGCGCTGCGGTCAAATACAACAATGCCAGAGATCGCTTTAGTCACAGGCACATCCAGCGAGGCAATGGCGCTGCCCATCATTGGACCGCCCAGAATCACTTCTACTGATTCATGGGTGACACCAGCCTGTTCCAATACAAAGCGTAATGGCGTGCCGATAGGCACCAGATAATTGCCAGGTTTAGTGACGCCGGGGCCAGTCACCGTGACAACGCGCTCGATGAAGCCTTGGCTGCGTGGAATCAAGCGACCCAGTTCGGCCAGCGTGCCTACGTTATGCATCACCACGCCAATTTGATAAGAACGAGCACCGGCTGGCACTTCACGGCCTAGCAAGGCTTTGACCAGCATTTCTGCTGCGCCTTGTGGGTATTTGGTTTTGACGGCATGCACGCTGATATTGCTATCTGCTGGCAAAATCTTGTTGATGGCGGCGATGGCATCTGGCTTGTTATCCTCAATGCCAATCAGGGCGCGCTTCGCACCGCAGGCTTTCATCGCAAATTGAATGCCAGTCACCAGATGCTGCGGCCATTCCAACATCATGCGATGGTCAGCAGTCAGAAACGGCTCACATTCACAGCCATTCACCAGCAAGTGCTCAATCGGATAATCCTTAGGTGCGGCAAGCTTGGCATGGGCTGGAAAAGCCGCGCCGCCTAAGCCCACCATGCCAACATCCTGCACCGCTTGAATAATCTGTTCTGCACTTAGCAGGTCAACGTCAATCTGCTCGCCATACACTACTTCTTGCGAAGAGGCTTCGTAAGCGCGAATGACGATGGATTGCAGCCATTCGCCACTTAGCGTGGGGCGTAGTTCAACCGCTTCTACGATGCCGCTTACTGGCGCATGTGCCGGCACAGACAGATAGCCATCAGCGATAGCAATCACCTGACCGCGCAGCACTTCCTGCCCAGCACAGACAATAGGCTTGGATGGCTTGCCCACGTGTTGCGACATTGGCACCACCAGACGCGGCGCAAATGGCATGCGACGTATCGCCGTTTGTGCGGTTTCCTTGTGCTGGTGCGGATGAACGCCGCGCGCGAAGCTAGGCTTGCGAAAAAAATCGAGTATTTTCATCGCGCGCTCCTAATGAAACTTCGCTGCTCTTGCGACTAACTTATCTAGTCCTGCCTCGCTCTGATTCCAAGGTGTGCCGGGGTGTATGCAGCTCGCCGTACATTTTTCTGCGGCTTTGACGACATCGGAAAACTTGCCACCTTGAGGGTTAATGATGATGACTTTCTTTTGGTCGTTATAAGCGAATATCTTTGGATTGATGTCTATGCACTCATCACACGCTGTACATTCTGGCGTATCTACCCAAGCCGATTCGTAACCATCAGCAGACATCGCTGGCGCAGCCGCTAGTGGCACTGCATCATTTGCCGCGCTCTCATTGATGGCGCCGCCACCGAAACTCGCCAAGCTGGCACTGAGTTTTTGGATAAGCTCATTACGTGCTTGATTAGCAATTTCTTCTGCGTTCACCGCTGCTCTATCCAGACCGCACAAGCTCTTCAATTGATGCCAGAAACTTAAGCGCTCTTCACATGAATGCACCACATCTTGCGTAACCAGCAAGCGAATCAAACGTTGCTTGGCATCCACGCCCCAGATGTAGGGAAACTTGCCTTCGCGCTCGTCTGCTGACAAGGTAATAAAGTCGGCCAATTGCACCATGTCTTCGTTCCATGTTTCTGGCGGCGCTTTCTTGAAGTGCTTGGCAAAACGGCCTTCAGTCACGGCAAAGTCAGCAAAGGTCATTGGCAGCGTGAGTTTTGCTTCCGCGCCATTTTCATCTTTGTACGTCAGTGTATACGTCGGCCAATCCTGATCCAGCGCTGGGTTGCCTTCCATGCTGGCGCTTTCTGCATACGATGCACCCAAGTCTGGGTCGTAGCGGAACAGTGGATAAGCGCGTGACTCTACCGCCAGTTTGGATTGTGCAACCGCCAAGTCATCCGCCACACCATGTTCCGGTGGGCATACGGCATACACGTTGAATACCGCTGGGCGGCGGCTGTTGAGGCCGTCGATATAACCTTCCAGCAGATGCGTCACGTTGGAAATCGCGCTTTGCAACACAAACGTAGAGCGATGTGCGAGGCCGATTAAAGACATTTCCTTGCGGATCTCCTGCTTGCCTTGCGTGGTTTTGCCAAATGGTGACATATCTGCCACCTGACCGATAAAGCCAGAGGTACATGCTTGGCCGCCAGTGTTGGAATACACTTGCGTATCCACCACCAGCACCTTGATTGGCGTGCCGGACATCATCATTCTGGATAGATTCTGGAAGCCAATATCGTACATCGCACCATCACCGCCAATTGCCACAATCGGCGGGCATAGCAGCCATTCTTCATCGGTGAAATGGCGCCAGTTGAAATGGGTGAGATAACGGTCATGCTCCGCTGGATTATATAGCCCGGCAAGTTCAAGCTCAGCTGCACGCACCGCCTTGAAGCCATCCGCCATTTTTACCATGTGTCCCTCGAATAAGCCCATAGCGACTGATGGTGAGTCCTGGAATAAATTGGTTGTCCAAGGGAATGGATACGGGTTGAACGGGAAGGTAGACGCCCATACTGAAGTGCAGCCGGTGGAGTTGACCACCGCCATGTCTGACCGCGGTTTGCCTTGCGCGCCAGCGGTATAGCATTGGCGCAAGTGACGTAGCTGCTCCAGCAATTGCGATACGCGGCGTAGCCAATCTGGGTCTAACGGTTGCGTGATTTTGCCTTCGGTTAAATTGGCTGACAATGAGGCCAACGTTATGTCGCCAGATGAAGATTGCATGGCGCGCATCAGGCCTTCGGTGTCAGCAAAATCCACTGACTCCGTCACTTTCATGCGAATGTGTTTTTCTAGCTGTGCAATCAGCTCGTTCACTTTTTCCAGATGCGTTTTGACACGCGGTTGCATCAAGGCTGATACGGTAGAGGTAAACAGGTGAATTGCTGTTTTTTCGCCGCAACCCAGACAGGCACCGTCGCCGCCTACCATTGAGCCGTAGTTGTGCTTATCCAGCAGCAAGGTTTCCAACGCGCCGATTTTTTCGTTCAAATCATCAATGCGTGAAAACTCGGGCGCTGTGGTTGGTAATGCCGTCCAGAAATCCCACTCGTTACGCAGTTTCTCGGTGGATTCAGCTGTCTGCGTCACCATATGTAGCGCGTCATCTTCACACACAGCTACGCAGATTTCGCAGCTCTTGCAGGCATACGGATTGATGGTGATAGAGAATAGGCCGCCAGTACCTTTGGCTTTCTTTTCCTTGTTGGAATAGTAAGGCTTGGTGATGGAGAATTGGAAATCGCCAATCACTTCACGGAATGCAGAAAACTCTGCCGTGAGCTTTTCGCGCTCGTCTTCTGCTGCTTCAGCAAGTGTGGCGTTAATGGCTGAATCTAATTGTTTTTGTACATTGGTTGCTTCACCGTCTTGTTCAATGAGTGCGCGCAATTTTTTCTCAACCGTACGGCTGGCTTTACGCAAATAGCGTGTCGGGCGGGTGCGTTCGAGGTTGCTAATCGCCGTATTGAATACTTCTTGTACGGTGCTTACCAAGCCTGGAATTGCCATGTCTGGACATTCTGTGTAGCAGTTGCCGCAAGCAGTACAGTTTTCAGCCACCCATACCGGATGTTCAAAACGGATTTGCGTCATGTCACGGTACACGCCAGTCGCCGCTGGAATGACGGATAAGCCGATGAATGGGTCAGCCAGATTGTCATTGCCTTGACCGCTGATGTAGAAATTGCCGGTGCTTTCCCAGAAACGATGCACGTCAGCAATGCCGCCGTCACCTTCTGGCATGTGTTTCAGCATGATAGGCAGACCTGCATCTTTAATCGCTAATGTGCGGCGGGTAGCGCCAACTTCTTGACCCGTGATTTCGATAATGCCGCTAAAGCCGCGACGCACGATACGCAGGTTGTCATCCACCACGCGTTTGCCTTTGGAACCGAACTTGGTTTGCAGTTGGTTTTCAATGGCGGCAAATAATTGGTCTTCGGTGAGATTCGCGTTTTGCATGACCGGGCTAGCTGCAAAGAATGCGCCTTGGAAAACGTTACCCTGCATACGCAGTTGCAGTTCAGGGTTGCTGGCTTCTTCACGTGCAACCTTGAACGCGTCCAGATAGAACACGCGAATCTGGTTGTCAGAAATGTATTTTTGCGCACTCAGCGGAAAGCTCGCCCACACTTCTTCAGGTGTTGCCAGATTGCTTTGGATGATGAATGTGCCGCCTTTTTTCATACCAGCCAGCGCGTTGGTGTGGTTAAACACGTTCGGGTCTGGCGATAGTACTACGTCTACTTGGGTGTATTCGCAGTTGATGCGGATAGGTTCTGGCGCAGCAGACAAGTAATAAGTGGTTGGCTGACCTTTTTTCTCAGAGCCGTATTTTGGGTTGGCTTTGATGTCCCAGCCGAGCAGGTCGAATAAGGTGATTGCCAGATTCTTGCCTGTGGTTACCGCGCCCCAGCCACCAATTGAGTGCATGCGCACGGCAATAGCGCCTGCAGGTAGCAGGTTAGGGTTTTCAGAGCCGCGTATCGCCATTTCACCAATGCGAGGGTAAGCATCCAGCAAGTTCAGTTGCGAGATTTCTTGTTTTGGATTGGCTGACTGTTCACGTAGAAAGTCGATGCCTAAGTAGAAGAATTTGCGATGCGGGCCATTTGGTAGCATGTTTTCAATGGCTGCGATGAGCGCTTCTGGCTGTAAATCGCGTGAACCAAGACCATAGCAGCCCGAGTATAGACGCGGCATTTCTGCGCCTTTGTAGCTGGCGTAAGTTGGGTATGGCAAGTCACCGTCTTTATAAGCGCCATTCTCCATGCATTTGCTCAATGTGGCGCGGGTTTCGCGCATCAGTGGCAGGTCTTCTGCTAGCGGTTGGTCTGTGCGCTCCAGTACAGCTAAGCCCTTGCAGCCCTTGAGTAGTGTGCCTAATAGGTCGCCTGGGAATGGTCTGAACATGACGATAGACACCACGCCCACTTTGATTTTGCGTGTTTCACGCAAGTAATCCGCGACGGCTTGTGCCTGTATGCACATACTGCCCTGACCGACGATAGCATATTCGGCATCGTCCATTTTGTATTCCATGACGCGCGCATAACGGCGGCCTGTCAGGTCATAAAATTCTTGTGCGTTGCGGTCAAAAATATCTTCGATGTGGTCAAAGAAATAGGGGCGCTGTGCGGCAACTGCCTGCATGTAGGCGTCCTGATTCTGCACGCCACCAGTTGACATTGGGTTGTCTACGTCAAAGCTTGCTGGAATGCGGCGGCGTTTTTCACCATAAAGCAAACGTTGCGCAGGGGTAGGCGTATCGATAATGTCGTCTGGGCGACCCAAGTATTCAGCGATTAAACCTTTTTCTGGCACTAATACCGGTTCAATCAGGTGTGTGGTCAAAAAGCCGTCCATTGCGTTAATGGCTGGCGTCAGTGATAACTCGGCAGTTTTGCGGATGATCATGTTCAAGTCGCAAGCTTCCTGCGCACTGCGGCCTAACACTTGAATAAATCCAGTGTCGTCCATGCAGTGGTAATCATCGTGAGAGCAGTGTACGTTGAGTGTGGCTTTAGTGATGGCGCGGCAGCCTACGTTAAGCACATACGGTAAGCGCTTGCCGACTGCGGCATAGAGCGATTCGTGCATGAATGCAGCGCCTTGCGATGAAGTGAAGTTTACCGCACGCAAGCCGGTCATTGCCATGCCTGCGGTTACACCAGCCGCTGCATGCTCAGATTCTGGTTCTACAAAAATAAGCGGACGACCGGAAAGATTTACATGCCCGTTGGATACCGCTTCTGACCAGTATTCGCCCATTTGTGTCGATGGTGTGATCGGGTACGCGCCTGCGGCATCTGAAGCTTCGCGCTCCACCATAATCACGGCGGTATTGCCGTCGATAGCGTCACGTACGCCTGGGTATTTGAAAGTTTTATTTTCTGCGCGTGCGCCAGTTCCGAGTTCCATCAAGTGGAACTCTTTCAATAACTTGTTAAACATTACGATCTCCTTACGCTTCTGAGAGGATGGGCAGCGTTTGCTGCCGCACGATTTTTCGGGCTGACTTGCCACGTATGGCGCCCTTCATATCATCCAGCCAGACGATGGCCCCAGTCGGGCAGCGTTCGGTAGGGATTTGTGACGACAGCGCATTTTGGGCGTAGTCGATCACTGCGAGATTACTTTGAATTCTAATTAAGCCTTCTGGCGCATCTAATTCACAGCGTGCGCAGCCAGTGCAGGCCACTTCGCAAGCCGCTTCGGCGTCATCGCCGTTAGCCAAGCTTTTGCAAGCCACCCATAATTTATGGCTCACAGGGTGCAGCGAAAATAAGTCTTTAGGGCAGATGTCCACACAGTCATTGCAAGCTGTGCATTTGCTGGCATCCACCACTGGTAAACCAAATTTATTCATGCTGATGGCGCCAAAGTCGCACACGTCAGCACAGTCGCCCATACCTAAGCAGCCCCAAGTGCAAGCTTTACCGCCACCGCCAACAACTGCGGCTGAACGGCAGCTAGAAATGCCTTCATAACTGGCACGAATGCTGGCAACGTGGCGTCCGCCAGCACACGCAAGGCGCGCAACCTGTTTTTCCTCCTGCCTGGCAGATACGCCCAGAAATTTGGCGATGCTGATGTTTTGTTGTGGTGTATTCACCGTACATTTACCTGGCGCAATATCGCCAGCCACTACAGACTCAGCAAAGTTGCGACAACCAGCGGTTCCGCATGCACCACAATTGGAATGTGGCAGCATTTCTTCAACCTGATCGATGCGTGGATCTTCATAAACGTAAAGACGACGATTGGCCAATGCGATTACCAACGCCAAGGCTGAACCTAGCGTTCCCATAAAAATCGCAACAACAAGCATGTTATTCATGCGGCCAATTCTCCATCTAAATTCTCTTACTAAAGTTCAACAAATTTCTAGTTTAGTTAGCACGTAAGTACTTGACTAAATTAGTATGTTTTAGTGTTTTGTATTTTTGTTTTGCCGAAGTCTATGAATGTTTCAAGTATTTGACAAACTAATAATTTGAATGCTTACTATACTGAATTTGAATAATTGACGAGCGACAAGCATATGGCTGAACCTAAGAATTTTTATTACAAGCAGAATCGGCTCAAACAATTACGTGCGTTTTGTCAGGTGGTTAAAAGCGGTGGTATTTCACTTGCCGCGGAGAAATTGTTTCAGAGTCAGCCGTCTGTTTCGTTGCAAATTCAGGCGCTGGAAAGGGAGCTGAATGTCGTGTTGTTTGAGCGCCGCGGCCCCAGCCTTAACCTGACGCCAAAGGGTGAAACGCTGTATCAGATTTCCCAGCCGCTGGTTGAAGGTATGGATAAGCTGGAGGAAACGTTTGCCGCCGCATTCGGGCATATTGAGTCCGGTGAAGTGAATATCGGGGCAGGGGAGTCGACTATTCTCTACATTATGCCGGAACCTGTGAAGCGCTTTGCGGCAGCCTACCCCAATGTGCGCATCAAGCTGCATAACGTGACCGGACGCGATGGCTTGCGCATGCTGCGCGCAGACGAAGTGGATTTTGCTATCGGCTCAATGCTGGAAGGTCAGGAAGATATTATTTATGAGCCGGTGGTGAGTTATGACCCCATGCTCATCACGCCGTTAGATCATCCTTTAGCCAACAAAAAGAACATCACTTTGGCTGACATCAGCCCGTATGGCTTGATTTTACCGCCGCGTCATCTTTCAACCTGGCGTATCGTAGACTACACTTTCCAGCAGGCCGGCTTGACTTACAACGTGGCACTGGAGGCTGGTGGTTGGGAAATTATCAAGAAATATGTCGAGCTTGGCATGGGCATTTCTATTGTGACGGACATCTGTATGACCGGGCAGGAAAATATCGCCAAAATGTCACTGGCGCATCTTTTTCCATGTCGCAGTTATGGTGTAGTGCTACGAAAAGGTCGCTACCTTTCCCCGCAGGGGCAGCGTTTTATTGACATTGTGCGCGAGGTTTATCTGGAGCGTGGTGGCGAAAAAGCAGGCTCTGTTCCTGAGGAAGATCCATTAAATGCAGGGGTGATGGCAGAGGGGTTTTAGTGGATATTTTGTTGGTATTTAGGTTTTTAGACGTTATTTAAGTGCATAATCGCTGCAAGTTTTAAATTTTTAGGAGGCAGTTGTGACCGCAACTTATCAAGTGTTAATCACTGGTGCTAACCGAGGCATTGGTTTGGAATTTACTAAGCAGTACGCTCAAGATGGCTGGCGCGTACTTGCCTGCTGCCGAAATCCGCAACAGGCAACGGCATTGCAAGCGCTTGCAACAGTCCATGCCAATATTCAGTTATTTAGCTTGGATGTAGCCGATTTTGCACAAATTGATGCACTGGCACTACAGTTGAAAGATCAAAAAATTGATGTGTTAATCAACAATGCCGGTGTTTACCCCGACAGTAGTTCCGGTGATGCTGATGCGTGGCTGGAAGCTTTTAAAATCAACAGTATAGCGCCATTTAAAATAGCGTCAGCATTTACGCCACATATCGCGAATAGCCAGCTTAAAAAACTGGCGACGCTCTCTAGTAAAATGGGCAGCATGGATGACAATACCAGCGGCGGTAGTTATGTTTATCGCAGCAGCAAAGCCGCTGTTAATATGGTCATGAAAAGCCTGTCGATTGATTTGAAGCCGCTAGGCATCGCGGTGGTGACTTTGCATCCGGGCTGGGTGCTGACCGACATGGGCGGTACGAATGCTTTGATTGATACGCAAACCAGCGTGTCTGGTTTACGCCAGGTGATTCAGAATCTAAGTTTGAGCAATACCGGTCGATTTATTGCCTATGATGGCAAAGCCATCAATTGGTAAAAGCTGAGGTCACGCGTTACGTTTGCGGTAATTTAACTTCGGCTGTTTTAAAAGGCGCGCGCTCTTCAAGCTCATTTGTGTAAGCGGAAATGTCCTGTGATTCTTTGGTCACAAAATCTTCTATCGCCTGTGCGAAATCTGGGTGTGCAATTTTATGAAATGAGCAGGTGGGTCGTGGCTTAAAGCCGCGTGCCAACTTGTGTTCACCTTGTGCGCCGCCTTCAAAGAATTGGATGTTTTCAGCAATGCAGAACTCCTGCGCTTGGTAATAACAAAGCTCAAAGTGCAGATTGGGCACATATTGCACGGCACCCCAGTAGCGCCCGTACAAGGTGGTTTGATGGTAAATGTTGAGTGCGCTTGCGATTGGCTTGTTATTAAGATAGGCGATGATGAGCAAAATATTTTGCGGCATACTGCGCCCAATCTGCTTAAAGAATGCTGGCGTTAAATATGGGGTAGAACGGTGCTCAATATAGGTATTTTCATAGCACTGGCTGAAAAAATCCCATTCTTCTGGTGTGATATCCGCACCTTTGATGCGCTTGCAGATCACGCCTGAGGCAGCTACTTTTTTACGGTCTTGACGGATTTTTTTACGTTTGTCGTGGCTCAGCGTACTTAGGAAATGGTCGAAATCCGTCAAGTGGTCGTTCTGCCATCGGAACTGTACGCCATGACGCTGCAACCAGCCGGCTTGTTTTAATGTGTTTGCTGAATCGTCATCTGGGAACAGCACATGCGCTGACGATAGCTGATACTTGTGCATTGTTTCCGTCAACGCTTTGACCATCAATGATTTAATTTCCGGATTGCTGGCTAGCAATCTTTGGCTGCTAATGGGTGTAAAGGGAATGGCAGACAGCAACTTGGGATAGTATTTTAGTCCGTTGCGCTCATACGCTTCCGCCCATGCCCAATCAAACACATATTCACCATAAGAATGGCTTTTAAGATACAGCGGCATTGCGCCGATGAGTTTTCCTGCTTCATGCACCAATATCGGGTAAGGCTGCCAGCCAGTGCCTTTACCTACCGATTTCGAGTCTTCAAGCGCACTTAAAAATGCGTGGCTTAATAATGGCATATCACCTACCAGCGCATTCCATTCATCAGCATTGACTTGTTGAATGCTGTCGCTGATTTCTATAGTAATGCTCATTTTGTGCGATTAAGTTCCGCAATAGGTTTTATATTGCTGGTCGAATATAAGTTCAGGCGCTTGCGTGTATTTGGGCGGGTGATTTAAATCAGCGTATGGGTCTGATAGCACCAATAACAGCTCGTTCAGTACGGTCATGTCGCCGTCATTCACCGCAGCATTGAGCGCTTCTTCAACCAAATGATTGCGCGGAATCACTTTTGGATTGGCGGTATGCATCAACTGAATGCTCTCAGCAAAAGATTCAGTTTGCCGAGATAGCCTTGCAAGCCAAACTTCTAACCAATTTCTGAAGCCTGCATCTTGAGATATTTCGGCGTTATTAATGTCCTCTGTCCCCAGCGATCTAAACGTATTGGTGAAGTCAGCTTTATTCTTTTGCATATACATCAATAGGTCTTCTGCAAGCTTTAGATCGTCTGCTTCCTGATTGAATATGCCCAGTTTTTTTCTCATACCCGCGAGCCAGCATGCTAAAAATTTATTCGGAAATTCATCTAAACATGCTGAGGCAAGCGGAATCGACTTTTCTTCTGACTCATGAATCAGCGGTAATAGTGTTTCAGCGAGCCGGATAAGGTTCCAGTGCGCAATTTTGGGTTGATTGCCAAAGGCGTAGCGCCCGTTAGTATCGATAGAGCTGAATACCATTTCAGGATGATAGGTGTTGATAAATGCACATGGGCCATAGTCTATCGTTTCGCCGCATATGCTCATATTATCCGTATTCATTACGCCATGAATAAAGCCAACATGCATCCATTTGGCAATCAGGGCTGCTTGCAAATCAATCACCCGCTTAAGAAGCTCAAGATACTTATTTTCTGCATCGGCAATTTCTGGAAAGTGCCGATTGATGGAGTAGTCAGCCAACGCTTGAAAATTTTGCAGGTTTTGAGTCGCAGCGGCAAATTGAAATGTACCTACACGAATGTGGCTGGAGGCAATTCGTGTCAGAACCGCACCGGGAAAGGCGTCATCACGGTATACATTCTCACCAGTAGTAACCACGGCCAAACTTCTTGTAGTGGGAATACCAAGCGCGTACATCGCCTCGCTAATAATGTACTCGCGAAACATCGGCCCTAATGCCGCACGACCATCGCCGGAGCGAGAGTAGGGAGTTCTTCCCGCACCTTTGAGTTGAATGTCAACGCGTAGCATATTAGGGTTAAGGTGTTCACCTAATAATATTGCGCGTCCATCACCCAATATATTGAAATGGCCGAACTGGTGCCCTGCATACGCTTGTGCGATAGGGGCAGATTCACTATGAAGTGTATTTCCTGATAAAAATTGAGCGCCATGCTTTTTAATAACGTCAATATTCAAGCCAAGAGCTATTCCTAATGCATCGTTAAAAATTGCAATTTCAGGTTTTTTTACTTCAGTAGGCTGTTGTTTTTTATGAAAAATAGCTGGTAGTTGTAGATAGCTATTATCAAAGTTAAATCCAAAGGAATCAGGGGCTAATGTTGCAGGAGTTTCCATTTACGACAATCCATACTAAATTACTAGGATATTAGTTAATTTAATCAAATTAAGCAATTTTTGCTTTATCTGATTTACTAACTTAAAGCTGAAGTTTTTATGGCGGAGCCAAGACATGAAGTTGCAGAAAAGACAAAAGGCTTATAGTCGTTAAACTATAAGCCTTTGTTTTATATGGTGCGCCC
>JAZJYS010000085.1:0-4720 GCA_040390265.1 Pseudomonadota bacterium
TCGATATAGCTTTGTGCGGCGCCGCGTTCGATGTTTAGATTTTGTGCCAGCCCGAATGCGCTCATGCCGTAAATGAGGCCGAAGTTGATGACTTTGGCGTAGCGGCGCTGTTCGCTATCCACAGCCTCCAGATCTACGCCGAATATTTCGGCGGCGGTGTGACGGTGAATGTCTTCATCGTTGGCAAAGGCTTTGAGCATGCCTTCGTCCTTGGATAAGTGCGCCATGATGCGCAGCTCGATTTGTGAATAGTCGGCTGAGACAATCACGCTGCCTTTGGGCGCAATAAAGGCTTCGCGGATGCGGCGGCCTTCTGCTGAGCGTACTGGAATATTCTGCAAGTTAGGGTCTGAGCTGGCTAGGCGACCAGTAATGGCAACGGCTTGGTTGTAGCTGGTATGCACGCGTCCTGTAACAGGATTAATCATGCGCGGCAGTTTGTCGGTGTAGGTGGATTTGAGCTTGGCGAGTCCGCGATACTCCAACAGCACCTTGGGTAGCGGGTGGTCTAGCGCCAGCTCTTGCAATACGTCTTCATCGGTAGAGGGCGCGCCGCTGGGGGTCTTTTTGAGCGGTTTAATGCCGAGCTTGCCGAAGAGGATTTCTTGCAACTGCTTGGGCGAGCCTAAGTTAAACGGCTGACCAGCGAGTTCGTAAGCCTGATTTTCCAGCGTCACCAGCTTCATGCCGATTTCGTTGCTTTGCACGTTGAGCATGTCTCTATCAATCAACACGCCGTTGCGCTCAATGGTGAACAGAATATTAGAAACTGGCATTTCGATTTCGCGGTAGATATATTCCAACTTCTCGTCATTGGCGACTTGCGGGTACATGGCCTGATGCAATTGCAGGGTGATGTCGGCATCTTCAGCCGCATATTCGGCGGCGACTTCCACCGTTACCTGATTAAAGCTCACCTGTTTGGCGCCTTTGCCAGCCACTTCTTCAAAGGTGATGGTTTTTAAATCTAAATGACGCATGGCGAGGTCATCCATGCCATGCGACTTGTGCGATTCGAACACGTAGGATTGCAGCAGCGTATCATGCGCGATGCCGTTGAGCTGTATGCCGTGGTTGGCTAATACGTGCTGGTCATATTTAAGGTTTTGGCCGACTTTTTGAATGGCTGGGTTTTCCAGAATCGGCTTGATTTTCGCCAAAGTTTCATCAAAATTAAGCTGTGCTGGTGCATCAAAGTAGTCGTGCATGAGTGGTAAGTAGGCCGCGCTACCCGCTTCTACACTGAATGACAGGCCGACAATTTTGGCTGTCATCGGGTCGAGTGAGGTGGTTTCGGTGTCTACGCAAATCAATGGTGCGGATTGCAGTTTAGCTAGCCACGTGTCGAGTTGCGTGTTGCTTAAAATGGTTTCGTAATTGCGTGTGGTGACGGCTTGATAAGTCGACTCAAACACATTTGTGCGAGATGTGCTTGTTGTGCCAGTGGTGTTGGATTGTTTTTCAATCGTATCAGCGCGTGCGGAAGTTGTACCGCCAAATAAGTCTGACTGCGGCGCACTTGTTGTAACGCTGGATGGTGCGCTGTCAGGCATGTTGTCTAGTTCGCGGCGCCAGGTTCTAAACTCGAAGCGATCAAACAATTCTGCCAGTTTGGCTTTATTCTGTGGCTGTGGTGCAAGGTCGCTCAGGTTCTCCTGAATGCCAATATCACAGCGGATGGTAATCAACTCGCGTGCTGTTGGCAGCCAAGGCAGTGCTTTGCGTAAGTTCTCGCCAACCACGCCTTTGATATTTTCGGCATTGGCGACAATGTTATCGAGTGAGCCATATTCTTTTAGCCATTTCACTGCAGTTTTTGGGCCTACTTTTTCCACGCCTGGCACGTTGTCCGAGGTGTCTCCCACTAACACGAGGTAATCCACCATCAAGCTTGGTGGTACGCCAAATTTATTTTCCACGCCGGCAATGTCGAGTACATCGTCAACCTTGCGAAAAGCATCGCGCATGGTGTTGATGACGGTGATGTGTTCGTTCACCAGTTGCGAGATGTCTTTATCGCCAGTGGAAATAATGACGCGTACGCCTTCACGCTCAGCCTGTTTTGCCAGTGCGCCAATTACATCGTCTGCTTCTACGCCTTCAATCATAAGCAACGGCCAGCCCATGGCTTTAATGGCTTCATGCAAAGGTTCTATTTGCGGGCGTAGATCATCTGGCATGGCGGCACGATTGGCTTTATATTCCGCATAAATATCATCGCGAAACGTTTTGCCTTTTGCATCAAAAACACACGCGCTATAATCGCTAGGGTAATCTTTGTGCAAGCGCCGTAACATGTTGAGTACGCCTTGAATCGCCCCTGTGGGTTCATTCTGGCGGTTTCTCAAATCGGGCATGGCGTGAAACGCACGATAGAGGTAGGATGAACCATCCACTAACAACAATGTTTTCATATATTTGATGCTTTCAATTATTACTCAGGGCTAATTTATGTCAGGTGCAAAAAAAATTCAAAAAATCGTCGACCCTGACGTGCAAGGTCGTAATCATACTGGTTATGAATCATGGCACGCATTTAAGATTATGTCAGAATTTGTGGACGCGACGGAACGGCTGAAAGAAATCACGCCGGCAGTGTCTATTTTTGGCAGTGCACGTATTCAGCAGGATAGCCCTTATTACAAGCTGACTGTTGATATTGCACGACGCTTGTCGGATGCGGGCTTCGCGGTTATTTCTGGCGGTGGTCCCGGCATTATGGAAGCGGCGAATAAAGGCGCTTTTGCTGGTGCATCGCCCAGTATCGGCTTGAATATTGAGTTGCCGCATGAGCAGCACATTAATCCCTATCAAGATATTAGCCAGAATTTTAAGCACTTCTTCATGCGTAAAGTCATGTTTGTGAAATACGCGAGTGCTTATGTGGTGATGCCGGGTGGCTTTGGTACTTTGGATGAGTTGATGGAAGCCATTACGCTGGTGCAAACTGGCAAAACGTTAAAGATTCCGATTATTCTGGTGTGTGAGCCTTTCTGGCGCGGCTTGGTTGAGTGGATTAAAACCACGCTGGTGGATGAAAATATGATTGCGGTGGCGGATCTGGATTTGATTCAGCTGATTGATGACCCTGCGCAAATTGTCGAGGCGATATTCAAGCACTACGAAACGCGAGGCTTTAAATTATCTGCCGATGAAGAGCGGATTCAGCTTTATTTGTAATCAATGCCGTTATAGTGCTGGTAATTTGATAGAATTAATCGTTATTGAAGTCCGTGGACTTAAACTCTAAAAATAGGTGTCAGGCATATGCGTATAGGCTATAAAAACTTAGGATTGTTGTTGCTGGCGTTGGGTTTTGCGCAAGCGCCTTTGCTTGTTGAAGCTAAAGCGCCGCCTGCCGATTTGCAGCCATTGGAAGAGGCTCCACCGCCACCGACCATTGGTACGGATGATAAAGCCGATGAGCCACAAATCACCATCATCAAAAAGAAAGAAGAAACCATTGAAGAGTATCGCATCAATGGTCAGCTTTACATGTTGAAAATCACGCCAGCACACGGTGTGCCATATTACATGCATAAAGAAGATCAAAACGGCGGTTGGCTAATGGATGGACCAACACAACCGTTGAGTGTGCCTAAATGGACAATATTCAGGTTTTAAATGCGGTACTTTAGATTCGCATTTAGATTTGCGCCGTCAACCAAATCAGAACAAGAGGGCTAGTTGCCCTCTTTAATTTTGTTGGTTTACCGTAAAGCCAAGCATCACCTTATTCACAATTACTAGCTTATAAATTCTTATCCTATGTCTGTATTTACCTCTGTCAGTGTCGAACAATTACAAGTGTGGCTTCAAGATTACGCGATTGGCGAACTTGTTGACTTGAAAGGTATTTCTGCGGGCGTGACCAACACCAATTACTTTGTGACGACTAGCCAAGATAAGTATGTGCTGACGCTATTTGAGCACAATGCGCTTGCTGAACTGCCTTATTTTATTGATTTGATGAGCCATCTAGCTGCGCACGGTATTCCATGCCCACGCCCGATTACGGATAAAAATGGTGTTGGCTTGCATATGCTTAACGGCAAGCCAGCCGCGCTTGTGAGTTGCTTGAATGGCCGTGATATTACGGTGCCTAGCGTCACGCAATGCGCCGCAGTCGGCACCGTGCTGGCGCAGATGCATATTGCAGGGCAATCATTTGAACGCGCATATCCTCAACACCAGAGCATTAATCAGCGCGGAGCAGATTGGCGTGTGCGAACCGCGGCACGCGTCATGTCGCATTTGCCAGCTGAAGATCAGCAATTGCTGCAAGAAACCTTGGCATTCCAAGCTGAATTCGATACCGAGCCATTGCCGATGGGCGTGATTCACGCTGATTTATTCCGTGATAACGTATTATTTGATGGTGATAATGTTGGCGGCTTAATTGACTTCTATTATGCATGTCATGGTGTGTTGGGCTACGACTTAGCCATTGCGGTGAATGACTGGTGCGTACATGCCGATGGCAGCTTGGATGCGCTAAGGTCAGAAGCTATGTTGCAAGCTTATCAGGCAATAAGACCATTTAATGCGGCTGAACTGTCAGCTTGGTCTGGCTTATTGCGTATCGCAGCGTTGCGTTTTTGGTTGTCACGTTTGCATGATCAAATCTTTCCACAGGCGGGCGAGCTAACGCATGCAAAAGACCCAAATCATTTCAAAAACATTTTGCAGCAACGCACGAGTTGTACGGTTAATTAAACAG
>JAZJYS010000086.1:0-10042 GCA_040390265.1 Pseudomonadota bacterium
TGAAATTCCTGCAAAGCCTGATCCAAATCATTACACCATTGAATGGCAAGATTCGACCACACTAGGCCAGTGCTGGCACTAGCGAGTGGTATCGCCTCAATATCGGCACACACCAAATGATGTTGTGCACCACTGACTAAAGCCTTTAATTGACTAACCAGCCCTGCACTGCCAACGGTTTTTCGGGTCTTTTGCAGCATTGGATGTGCAAAATCTAAAGACACTACTTGCGATTTTTTGAAACGTTTGAGCAATGCGCCACTAGCAGCACCTGTGCCACAACCCGCATCCAGTATTATTTGTGGGCTTATCTTCACTAAATCAAGTCGGCTCAGCATTTCCTCGCGCACTTGTTTTTGCAAGATGGCGGCAGCATCGTAGGTTTCTGCCGCGCGTCCAAATGACTTGCGCGCACGCACTTTATCAATGTGATAACTATCAGCTACTTTTGCGTCCATCATGCTGCCTGTACTGGCTCTAAAAACTGAACCAACGCATCAATAAACGCCTCTTGGTGCGACAGAAATGGCGCATGTGATGCGCCAGCCATGACACGCAAAAAACCTGCTGGCAAGTTTTGCATCATCCAATGCGCGGCTTGCACTGGCGCCAAGGTATCGCGGTCACCATGAATCAGCAGCGTAGGCTTTCTTAAAAATTGAACTTCCTCACGCAAGTCTGTTTCCAGCAATATCTGTAGCGCCTTTTGCAAGGTTTGCGTGGTCGGCACAGGCCGCTCGGAAAATTTCTTGCGCAGCACTTTTACCGTATCTCGCGTATCTTTAGCACCCATGCATTGCAGGGTTAGAAATTGCGTCATGGTCTTATGGTAGTCCGCATTCATATTGCTTGCGAAACTGCTAAAAATCTCTGGTGACATGCCCGCATCCCAATCAGGCTTATTCACAAAGCAAGGCGTTGCGCCTACCAATACCAGCCTGCGCACCATGTCGGGATAATCCAGCGCAATGCGCATCGCCACTTGCCCACCCAAAGACCAGCCAACAATATCGGCATGTGGTGGAATGACTTCTGCGAGTTTTTCCGCAATGGCGTGAATATGATATGGCTCAATCGGACGGCTCAACCCCATACCCGGCAAATCTACAATATGCAGCGTAAATAATTTGCTGAGCTTTTTGACAAGCGGCTGCCAAACCGCGCCATTCATGCCCCAGCCATGCAATAGCACAAGGGGCTGCCCAGTACCTATCGATTCAATATGCAAATTCGCAGTCATGGTATTTACAATACGGCTTCCGCTTGGTGAAGTACATCAATCAGCTTTTTAATATCATCTAAAGAATGGGCTGCTGACAAGGAAATACGCAATCTAGCCGTACCCACTGGCACAGTTGGCGGACGGATTGCTGGCACTAAAATGCCATGCGTTTGCAGATACTCACTCAAAGCCAGCGCTTCCAGATTATCACCCACTAGCAATGGCTGGATTGAGGTATCAGACGGCATTAGCTGCCATTTTTTAGTATTCAAGTTAGCTTTAAAGTAAGCAATGAGCATGCGTAGATGTACGCGCAAATCATCGCCTTGCTCAATCAAGCGCACCGAGGCTGCCAGGGTTGCAGACAAGGCTGGTGGCGCAGGGGTAGAGTACACATAGCTTTTGGCGGATTGAATTAAATAATCAATCACCACTTGTTCACCTGCCACAAAAGCACCGGCAACACCTGCGGCTTTACCCAAGGTTGCCATCATAATAATACGTGGCGATTTCGGCATATTCAACTTGGTATAGCAATGATTCAAACTGCCCTGCCCATGCTCACCCAGCACACCAAAGCCGTGCGCATCATCCAAATAAAGATACGCGTCATACTTTTCGCACAGCGCAAGGTATTCAGGAATCGGCGCAATATCGCCATCCATACTGAACACGGCATCAGCAGCAATCATCTTGAGTTTGGCAGTACTGGCTTTGAGCATTGCCTCAAGCGCGGCAACATCGTTATGCGGAAAGCGATTAAATTCGGCCAATGAGTAATAGACACCATCATTCAAACACGCATGGTTGAGCTTATCGGCAAACACCGCGTCATTACGCCCCATCAAGGCACCAATCACGCCGATATTCGCCATATAACCAGTAGAGAACAATAAGGCGGCAGGTAAATCGACAAATTTTGCGAGTTGCTTTTCCAGCGAGTCATGATAGCGATGATGTCCAGTGATTAAATTGGACGCACCGCTACCCACGCCAGAGTCGCCAGCGGCTTTTTGCATGGCTGCGACCAAATCAGGATGGTTAGCCAAGCCCAAATAGTCGTTGCTGCAAAACGCTAAAAAATGCTGATCGTTCGCGACGATATGCTCCGCCTGCGGAGAATCCAACAGGCGTCGCTGACGCAATAAACCATCGGCTTTGCGCTTTTCTAGTTCTAGTTTTAGATGATTTAACATGGTAATTTTGACCTTTGCAGCAATGGCACTATGACCAATCCTGCAAAAATCACTGTTCGTTTATAAAGGATGTATGCCCAACTTAGCAAACAACTGCTTGTCAGTAGCGGCTTCTGGGTTGCCTGTCGTCAGTAATTTTTCACCGTAGAAAATACTATTGGCACCAGCCAAGAAACACAGCGCTTGCGTAGATTCGGTCATGCCCTGACGACCAGCAGATAAACGCACAAAGCTGTTCGGCATGGTGATACGTGCCGCAGCAATCGTGCGCACGAATTCAAATGGATCCAACTCTTCCGTACCATGCAATGGCGTACCCTCAACCTGCGTCAGCAAGTTAATCGGCACACTTTCTGGCGGACGCTCCATATTTGCCAACTGCGCCAACAAGCCAGCACGCTGGTTGCGCGATTCACCCATACCAATAATACCGCCGCTACATACGTTAATATCTACGCTACGCACGCGGTCTAGTGTGTCGAGGCGGTCTTGATAAGTACGAGTAGAAATCACATCACCGTAATACTCAGGGTCCGTATCCAGATTATGGTTGTAGTAGTCCAGACCCGCGTCTTTCAACTGCTCAGCCTGACCTTCTTTCAGCATGCCCAAGGTTGCGCAGGTTTCTAGTCCCATCGCCTTCACTTCGGCAATCATTTTCAGCACTGGCTCTAAATCACGTTGTTTCGGTCCACGCCAAGCCGCACCCATACAGAAGCGGCTGGCACCGTTATCTTTCGCCTCTTGCGCCGCAGTCAACACATCGTCCAGCTTCATCAAAGGCTCGTTTTCCACTTCAGTGTGATAGCGAGCAGCTTGCGGGCAATAGCCGCAATCTTCAGAGCAACCGCCAGTCTTGATTGACAACAAAGTACTCACTTGCACTGCATTCGGGTCAAAATTAGCACGATGCACGGTTTGCGCTTGATACATTAAATCGCTGAAAGGCAGTTCAAATAATGCGACAATCTCATCCACACTCCAACGATTCACCGTTGCATGTTCATGACCACATGACTTAGCAAGGTTGGCAGTAAGATTACTGGTATCAATCACAGCCTCTGAAGCCACTGTGGAAGATTTTGGTGCTGATTCAAGCATTTGCAGTTCCTTTGGTTCACTTACTTTAAGTTTCAATTTAAGCTTTGGTTTTCAATTGGAGGCATTATACCTTGTCAATGAAATGTGCCGCAAATGCTAAACATTAGATTAAAATTTAATCAACTTTTATCTACGTCACCTATCAAGCAACGCTGTTTGCTGTGCGCGAGTCACGACAGCGAAGAAGTTGGGCTATGTAATGCATGCTTAAATAGCCTGCCTTGGCATTCAGCACCGCAATGCCCTCAATGTGGACTCACCACACCAATAGCTCACGCCACTTGCGGCAGCTGTTTAAGCTCACCACCCGCTTTCGATGCCACATATGCGCTGTTCAGCTACGACTTCCCTATTGACCGCATGCTGCAACACTACAAATATAACAACAGCCTGCATTTAGCCCACACCTTCGCCACACTGCTGCATTATGAAAAGATAGGCAAACAATCCAGCCAAAGCAACATAGATTTAATCATCCCCATGCCGATGCACCCTGCGCGCCTCAAAGAACGCGGCTTTAACCAAGCATTAGAAATCGCTAAGATTTTGAGTAAATCCATGCAAATCAAGCTAGATTACACCTCGTGCCGGCGCACCAAATACACACCTCCACAAGCCAGCTTGCCGTTAAAAGAACGGATTAAAAACATACACGGCGTATTTCATTGCCAGAAAAACCTACAAGGTCTTAAAGTGGCTATTGTTGATGATGTGATGACGACAGGTGCCAGTTTAAACGAGCTGGCAAAAATGCTTAAACAGGCGGGTGCGGAGCATATAGAGTGCTGGGCAATCGCCAGAACCTTGCCGAAACCCTTGAACTGAGCAATCAAGGAAACTTCCCAGACATGCACAGGTCGTATTTCATAGTTCTGTGCGCTATCGCACAGAACTGATGATCTCGTAGACGTACATTAACAACTGACGGTTTAACTCCGTCACGGGAGAGTCAACAAGATAAGCTTCATTGCACACTTAGCCAACAAACAACTTGCCAAGTATGCATACATCTCAATATGAGGAGTTAATTCACAATGAACATTGTTAAATTTTCACTGGCTGGCTTAATCGGCGCAATGGTAATGCTGGGAATATCAAATACGGTATATGCTGAAGAAAGCAATACCGATGAAATCATTTACATCAATGGCGGTGTTGGAAGTGAAGAAGCAAGCGAAGTGCATGCCAAAGCCCACGACTACAATCTGCGACTGTATCTATCAGAAGGTAAATTGGGGCACTTGATTTCTGACGCATTGGTAAGCATCACCGATAAAAAAGGGGATATCAAGCTGAATATTGATAACGGCGGGCCAATGTTGTTTTTACAGATGAAAAAAGGCACCTACAAAATTAGCGCGCAGCATAATGGCGTCACTCTCACCAAAAGCGTCACAGTCATCAACCACCGAGGCGAGAATGTGTACCTTAACTGGAAAAATCCCGCAGTCGATGCAGAAGATGAGCAGTTAAAAGAGCAGTAATTCAATAGCCCACCTACATTTCTCCTTTAAATAACCTCTTTTCGCCGCGGAGACGACGCTCGCCGGAGCTTGACTGCCTGTATTAAGTGGGGAGCAACCTTAACACCAGCATCTTAATCGGCACCATCAAGCTTGATGGGTGTATAACAGTAGCTGAAGCTTTTCACGGCTTTAACTAATCAATCTGCTGGCACAATCACTCCAGATACCTTAACTACTTCTACACCAAGGTCAGCCATGCCCACAACCATTGCAATTCAGACACTAGCACTAAAAACACTTGGGCTACAGAAAAATTCACAAACAGCAGCTATCCATAAGCTTTGCCTTGCACGAAAGATAAACTCTCGTGAAGACTAATTACAAGTTTCCGGCCTTTGTGACATTCACTGCGCTATTGGTAGCTATCGCCTTTGCAATAGCAATATGGTCTTTCAGCCGCATTCAGCAATCAACGGATGCGCGCGAGCATGCTGCACTAGCATTAAGCCAAGCCAACAATTTACTATCATCGTTAAAAGATGCCGAAACTGGTCAGCGTGGTTATTTATTAACTGGCGACGAGCGCTTTCTACAACCTTATTTAGCTACGCGTAGCAATCTGGGGGAAAGCCTCTTTAAACTACGTGAATTAACTTTAACCAATGCGGCTAAAAAACACTTAGACGCAGCCTCCCCTTTAATTGACGCCAAAATGGTGGAAATGGCGCATTTAATTCAGTTGCGCCACGATAATAAAATTACCGCAGCAACAACTGAGATACACGAAGGTATTGGCAAGCGATTAATGGATTCGATTCGTGCCGAGATGCTGGGGTTTGCGCAGATTGAAGAGAACATATACTCACAGGAAAATGCAGCACTTCAATCTGACATGCACCGCATGTTTAGCAGCATTATGTTTTCAGGCCTGCTATGGGCACTTTTCGCGCTTGCATTCGTTTATTTAATTTATCAGCAGACTCAGCAAAAGCTCAAAAATCTGGTACATCTCGAAACACGGCATTTACTAGCGATTCAAGATGAGACGAACAAACAACTCCAGCAGCTCAACCTGACTTTACAGGACAGTGAAGAAAAGCTCACGGTAACCCTAAACTCTATCGGCGATGCCGTCATTACCACTGATGCAGAAGCACGAGTAACGCTATTAAACCCACTCGCTGAAAAGCTCACCGGCTGGACACAAGCAGAAGCCATTGGTCGCATCATTGACGAAATCTTCCCTATCATCAACAAAGAAACGCGTTTAGCCGCCACGATTCCGGTCATGGCAACTTTAGCGCACGGCACAATACAGGGCTTGGCTAACCACACGGTACTGATTGCGCGCGATGGTAGCGAATGTGATATCGCCGATAGCTGCGCACCGATTCGTGACCGCGAAAATCAGGTGGTCGGTGCGGTACTGGTGTTCCGCAACGTCAGCGATGAATATGCCGTGCAGCAAGCCCTACGCGACAATACCGCCCTGATTCAGACGGTACTTAATACCGTGGCAGATGGCATTATCACACTACATGCGCGTAACGGCATTATTGAAACCGCAAACCCAGCTGCCCAGCGAATGTTTGGTTTTAGCGCGGCTGAGCTCACTGGGCTAAACTTTAGTGAGCTGATACCCGAACTTGATCAAGAGCAGCGCAATGGATCACTGAAACATTACAGTGCAAGTGACGAAGCGCTGGCTATCGGGCTTGGGCGCGAGGTCATAGGCTGGCGCAAGGACAGTAAGCCCTTCCCTCTGGAAATAGCGGTAAGCGAAATGTCGCTCGGCGGCGAACGCTACTTCACATGCATTTTACGCGACATTACTGCACGCAAGCAGGCAGAAGAAGCACTACTCAAGGCAGGTGCGCTGCAAAGTGCAATCTTCAATAGCGCAAATTTTTCCAGTATCGCTACTGATGCTAAAGGGGTCATCCAGATATTTAATGTCGGCGCGGAACATATGCTGGGCTATGCCGCAATTGACGTGATGAACAAGATTACGCCAGCCGAGATTTCTGACCCAGTAGAAATCATCGCGCGCGCTAAAGCTTTAAGCATAGAGCTAGATACCGAGATTAAGCCAGGCTTTGAAGCATTGGTATTTAAAGCCTCACGCGGCATTGAGGATATTTACGAGCTGACTTACATCCATAAAGATGGTAGCCGCCTACCAGCGATGGTGTCTGTGACGGCACTACGCGATGCGCACAACACGATTATCGGTTACCTGCTGATCGGCACTGACAACACTGCACGTAAGCAGGTAGAAGCTGAACGCACCTTGCTGGATGAGGCGCTACAGGATAAAAATGCTGAGCTTGAACGCGCAACATTTGTGGCGGAAAAAGCCAACCTGGCTAAATCAGACTTTCTCTCCAGCATGAGTCATGAACTACGTACACCTCTTGGTGCAATACTCGGCTTTGCGCAGCTGATAGAGTCTGGAACACCACCACCCACGCCCTCTCAGAAAAAAAGCGTCGACCAGATCCTTAAAGCTGGCTGGTACTTGCTGGAACTGATTAACGAGGTGCTGGATCTCGCACTGATTGAGTCTGGAAAACTGACGCTATCTCTGGAGCCGGTATTGCTCGCGGATGTAATGCACGAGTGCGAATCCATGATTGAACCGCAGGCGCAAAAGCGCGGCATTGAGGTAACCTTCACCCAGCCGGAGTTTCCCTATTGCGTCACAGGCGACCGCACTCGGTTAAAACAGGTGATGATCAACTTGTTATCCAACGCGATTAAATACAACAAGCTAAACGGGACGGTGACTGTGGGATATCAACTTACCCCTTGGGATTCAGTTCGCATCAGCGTCCATGACACTGGCGCTGGACTGACATCAGAGCAGCTGTCACAGCTTTTTCAGCCATTTAATCGGCTTGGACAAAAAGCGAAAGAAGAAGAAGGTACGGGCATCGGCCTTGTAGTCTGCAAGCGACTGATTGATTTAATGAGCGGGAAAATAGGCGTAGAAAGCACCGTTGGCAAGGGCAGTGTATTCTGGATTGAGCTGGATTTAACCGAACTGAATGCCATTGAACACGACGCAGCTGACCAAAAACAACAAGCTGAGTCACAAGTTACAAATGGTGAAAATAAAGACAGCCCCATCATCCACTCTCAAGGAGATGCGAGCTTACATACTTTGCTTTACGTTGAAGATAACCCAGCAAACTTAATGCTGATAGAGGACATTATTGCGCGCCGGCCAGACGTTCGCCTACTCAGCGCAATGAATGCCAGACAAGGCGTCAAACTTGCCCGCCATGCCTTACCAGACGTTATCCTGATGGATATCAACCTGCCTGGCTTAAGTGGTTTTGATGCGCTCAAAATGCTCACTGAATGCCCAGAAACAGCACATATACCAGTGGTTGCGCTCAGCGCCAATGCCATGCCGCGTGATATTGAAAAGGGTTTGGAGGCTGGATTCTTTCGCTACCTCACAAAACCAATCAAGGTTAACGAGTTCATGGACACGCTGGACTTAGCACTAAAGTTTGCGGAAACAGAAATTACTCTCGCAATTGAAAAGGAACAAACATGATGATTACTGCATCAGAAATTTTCAATGCCAGCATACTCATTGTTGATGATCAGGAATCAAACATCAGCTTGCTGGAGCAATTGCTAAGTGAAACCGGCTACACCGCAGTCACGGCAACCATGAACCCACAAGAAGTCTTTGACCTGCATCGTGAGCACTGTTACGACCTGATTCTGCTTGATCTGCAAATGCCGGTCATGGATGGCTTTCAAGTGATAGAAGGCCTTAAAGCAAATGATAAGGATGCGTACCTGCCTATTCTCGTGCTCACGGCGCAACCTAGCCACAAGCTACGCGCGCTGGAAGCCGGTGCAAAAGATTTTATTAGTAAACCGTTTGATTTGGTTGAGGTCAAAGCACGTATTCACAACATGCTTGAAGTTCGCCTACTGTATAAAAAACTCGAGAATCACAACAAAATTCTGGAGCAGACGGTGCTGGAGCGCACCGCTGAACTGCGTGAAAGCGAAGCCCGTTATCGCAGCCTGACTGAACTGGCCTCAGATTGGTACTGGGAGCAAGATGAAAACATGAATTTCACCAAAGTGTCTGGCCCGGTTCTGGATATGCTAGGTATTCAGATTGATACTTTAAAAGAAGACCGTACTGGTGAAAAAGAAATAACCGCCATCCCAGCGACCGGCTGGAATGAATCTGAGCGAAAGGCGCTACAAGCAAGCATTGCCGCCCGGCAGCCTTTCCTTGATTTCATTTTCAGTCGCATCAATGCCGATGGCTCGCAACAAAAGTTTCAAGTGAGTGGAGAGCCAATGTTTGACCGATCCTGCCGTTTTGTCGGCTACCGAGGAATCGGTGTTGAACTTATCACAACAAAATAGAGCACCAAACATTGAAAGTTAAAGATGCCAATCCCTCATAGCCCGAACCAAAACCATCTTCTCGCAGCACTACCCACGGTAGAATTCGAGCCGTTAGCAGCGCATCTGGAACTCGTCGCAATGCCACTCGGCAAAATCCTCTATGAGCCTGGCGGGCAATTACAGCATGCGTATTTCCCAACCACGTCCATCGTATCGCTGCACTATGTCATGGAGTCTGGCGCATCAGCAGAATCTGCGGGGGTCGGCAATGAAGGTGTGGTCGGGGTTTCTCTGTTTATGGGCGGAGATAGCACATCAAGTTCAGCTGTTGTGCAAACGGCAGGCCACGCTTATCGACTGGAACGCCGCTTGCTCAAGCAGGAGTTTGATCGTGGCGGCCTAATGCAACGCTTGTTACTACGCTACACGCAAGCACTGCTGACGCAGATGGCACAAACGGCAGTATGTAATCGGCACCACTCAGTAGAACAACAGCTATGCCGCTGGCTACTGCTAACGCTTGATCGCCTACCAACAAATGAATTGGTCATGACACAGGAGTTAGTCTCAGGCATGCTCGGTGTACGCCGTGAGGGCATTACCGCAGCAGCTGGAAACTTACAGCGCGCAGGATTTATCAATTACCGCCGTGGCCACATTGCCGTGCTTGA
>JAZJYS010000087.1:0-2504 GCA_040390265.1 Pseudomonadota bacterium
ACCTACGGCGATACGCGTGATCAAGCCATTGCACGTATGCGTATTGCGCTGTCTGAAATGATGATTGGCGGCATCAGCACTAACGTGCCCTTACATGCTGACTTAATGGCAGATGCCGCGTTCCATTTAGGTGGTACTAGCATTCACTACCTTGAGCAAAAGCTTGGCATCTACAACAAATAAACATCATCAGTAAGCGGATAGCGTATGGCCTGGGTATCGTTAAAAATTGAAGCACAAGATAATACCGCTGATTTAATTAGCGATACACTCATGACCATGGGCGCGCTATCTGCCATTATTGAGGATGCCAATGCAGAAACCATTGATGAGCAACCTATCTTTGGTGAGCCGGGCGACCCTCCACCGGGCATTTGGCAACAAAATCTGGTCAGTGCGCTGTTTGATGAAGGTGTTGATGTCAGCCAAGTCATCGCTGACTTGCAACAAAAAACCAGACTCGCCAATCTACAGTACACAACAGAGATTATTCAAGAGCAAGACTGGGTCAGAGCCACACAGTCACAATTTGAGCCGATTAGAATCACCGATCAGTTGTGGATTGTGCCTACATGGCACAGCAGCCCTAGTCCAGATGCTATTAACATCATTTTAGATCCAGGCCTAGCTTTCGGCACAGGTAGCCACCCTACGACGCACCTATGCTTAGCATGGCTGACACAAACCGTAGCAGCAGGTAAATCCGTATTGGATTATGGTTGTGGCTCTGGCATTTTGGCGATTGCAGCTAAAAAACTAGGTGCAGGCAACGTGGTAGGTACTGATATTGATACACAAGCAATTCAATCCAGCCTATATAACGCCGAACAAAACAATGTAGCTGCTGAGTTCTATCATGCTAACCAATATCAATCGCATGAGTTTGATATTGTAGTTGCCAATATTTTATCCAGCGCATTAAGCGTATTAGCGCCTGCGCTGGCAAAATCATGTAAAGCTGGTGGCAAGATTGCACTATCAGGCATTTTGCGTGAGCAGGAAGCGGATGTATCAGCGATTTATGCACAATGGTTTGATATGGAACCGCCACAATTTATGGAATCCTGGGTGTTGCTGACTGGCACTAAAAAATGCGCTCCATAACTCATTGTCCATCCTGCCAAACTCAATTTTTTGTTACCGAAGAACAGCTTAACAAGCATCATGGTCAAGTGCGCTGTGGGCAATGCCTACACGTATTTGATGCAAGAGAACAGTTTGTACCGCTGGATGAAGCGTCAGATGCAAGCAACACGCCAGCGCCAATAAACACCGCTCAAACCGCCGAGCCTGCAACTACAAGCTTCGATACCGCAGAACTAAAAGCCAAGTTTGCCAGTAGCAGCTATACTTCAAATGGCAATGTTTTTATTGTTGACGACCAGCCATACAATCCAGACAACCCACCACCTAAAGCCACAAAAAAGAGCACCATCAAACCGCTTTCTGGAAAATCAAGCAATGTACTGAAGCCTCTTTTTGCTTTAGTTTTATTGCTCGCAGCCATACTACAAAGCATCTATTTTTTACGTAATGATATTGCCATTTACTACCCAAGCATCAAGCCGTATCTGGTGAAAATCTGCCAACCGTTAACTTGTAGCATCGATTTACCCAAGAAAATTGAATTGATCGTGATTGATGATTCAGACATGCAAGAAGATAAAACTTATGCTGGCTTGATGCGCTTATCCAGCACATTAATCAATCAAGCATCATTCAATCAGGCATTCCCAAACGTAGAAGTGACACTGACAGACGTTGAAGACAAACCCAAGCTGCGGCGTATTTTCAAGCCTAACGAGTACTTGCCAGAACACACCGATATTGCAAATGGCATCGCTGCAGGTGAAGAAATTAAAATAAAGCTGGCCATCACCACAGGCGATATTGCTGTTGCCGGCTATCGTGTGTTTGTGACCTACTAACACATATAACACTAATGAAAATCATGAGGTTGATTTAATCACTTTGCATAGATTGTTTCTGCAACAGATTGGTACTATGTGAGTCATAGATTGTGTAGTACTTAATAAATAACTTTAGGAGATTGATCATGTGGACAAAACCAGCTGCTACTGAAATGCGTTTCGGTTTCGAAGTAACAATGTACGTTTGCAATCGCTAAGATTGAAAGTCTGCCAGACGGCTTAAAAGTAGTCTAGCAAACAACAAAAAAGACGCTTAAGCGTCTTTTTTGCATTTTACGGCAGCTAATCTTTACAGCACTTAGTCAAAGATTACAGTTGCTCCAGACATTCCGACTTCACTGCATGAATCGCACTAACCAGACATTCTATCGCAAGTTCTCTAGCATAGGTTTTACGCCAAGCCAACGCAATACGCCTTACCGGGACGGGTGTAGCAAATGGAATGACCCTGACTAAAGGATTAATATAGCGCTCGGTAGCGGCACTGCATGGCAGCACCGTAATCCCAAGATTTGAAGCCACCATGCTGCGTATAGTCTCCAATGAATTGCCTTGTAGCACCTGCCCTTTATG
>JAZJYS010000087.1:2604-51684 GCA_040390265.1 Pseudomonadota bacterium
AGATTTTCTTCGATACTTAAAGGCATATCTGGCGCACTAAGACGCAATATCGGAATAATCTCAGGCAGTAAATAAGGGCCTACGGAATAGATTAGACCTAAGCGAAACGCGCCACCCAATTGGTTGTTGCCCTGTTTCGCAATATCTCGAATGTGGGCAACTTCTTCTAACGCTCGCGTCGCCTGCGCGATGATCTGCTCACCTATAGGCGTCGCACTCACATCATTGCGATTACGCTCAAAAATCAATACGCCTAAGTCTTCTTCCAGCTTCTTGATGGCTAGGCTGAGTGCTGGCTGGCTGACATAGCACTTTTCAGCAGCGCGCCTAAAATTACGCTCTTTTGCAACGGCGATGACAAAGCGTAGCTCACTTAAGGTCATCGCGAAAACAGCTCAATCAAGCAGTTCAATTGAGATCTAGCCCCGCCTGCACCAACTCAGCCGCACGCAACACTGCGCGCGCTTTGTTTTGCGTCTCGATCCATTCGCTTTGCGGAACAGAGTCAGCCACGATGCCCGCGCCTGCTTGTACATAGAGCATGTTGTTTTTAATCACGCCAGTTCTAATCGCAATCGCCACATCCATATCGCCATTAAAACCCAAGTAGCCAACCGCACCAGCATAAATACCACGCTTGCTAGGCTCCAACTCATCAATAATTTCCATCGCGCGCACTTTAGGCGCACCGCTCACTGTACCTGCCGGGAATGTAGCCTTAATCACGTCAATCGCATCCATACCTGGCTTCAGTTGGCCTTCTACGTTGCTCACAATGTGCATGACGTGTGAGTAACGCTCAATCATCATATTGTCGGTCACTTTTACAGAGCCGGTTACCGCTACGCGACCTACATCATTGCGACCAAGATCCATCAACTGCACATGTTCTGCGCGCTCTTTAGGATCAGCCAGCAATTCTTCAGCCAGCGCGATATCCTGCTCACGCGTTTTGCCACGCGGCCTTGTACCTGCTATCGGACGTGCCGTGACAGTACCGTTTTCCAAGCGCACCAGAATTTCCGGTGAAGCGCCAACAACATGATGATCGCCCATGTCGTAATAGAACATATAGGGCGATGGATTCACGCTGCGCAACGCGCGATAAAGCGATAATGGCGGAGCCGAGAAAGGTTGTGACATGCGCTGCGACAACACCACCTGCATAATATCGCCATCTAAAATGTATTGCTGCGCACGCTTCACTGCGGCTTTGAAATTTTCTTCACCGAACTCTGAGGTGGCTTCGGTTTTTTCTGTTGGTAACGACTCAGGAATCGCCACCGTTTTTCTAAGCTTTTTCACCAACTCGCATAAATGCAGATGCGCGCTTTCATAAGCGTTCGCTTCATCAGGATTAGCATAAACAATGAAATAAAGCTTACCGCTCAAGTTATCAACGACTGCCAACTCTTCGGACACCATGAGCAGCACATCTGGCACTTCAACCACATCTGGTTTAGTGGTATTAGCTAGGCGCCGCTCAATATAACGTACCGTTTCATAGCCAAAATAGCCTGCCAAACCGCCAGTAAATCTAGGCAAGCCTTCATAAGGCGGCACTTTAAAGCGCGCCTGATAACTTTTAACAAAATCTAGGGGATTGGTATTTTCAGCTGACTCAACGACAGTGTCGCCTTCAAGCACTTGCACATGGGTACCATGTGCTACGATGCGCGTTTTTGCTGGCAATCCAATAATGGAGTAGCGCCCAAAGCGCTCACCGCCTTGAACCGATTCCAGCAAATAAGAAAAAGGCTGATTCGCCAATTTTAGATACAAGGATAACGGTGTATCCAAGTCAGCAAAGGTTTCCAGCACTAGCGGAATACGATTGTAGCCTTGTGCGGCTAAAGTATTGAATTCAATTTGGTTGATGGTGCTAAACATAAATTTCTCACATATAAATGGGTTGAACGGTATGAATAAAAGACTGCGTTACGCCCGCCACCATCGCCAACTATTTGTTTTTAAAAAATTCATGTCCATGCTTTCTTGCGTCCATACTTTCTAGGGGTTAGATACGTTCGATGAAATCAAGCGCATCACCAATATTATTGATTAATGCATTCACAGCACTAACCTCGATTTTCTGCCCTTGGTTATAGCCATAGGGGATTGTAAATATGTAGCAACCTGCATTACTCGCCGCAGCCACATCTGTTTTAGAGTCACCAATCAGCAATGTATCGGCTACAGCAACCCCTAATTTTTCACAGATATAAAAAATCTGATCAGGGTCTGGTTTCTTTTTAGGCAAAGTATCGCCTGATACCACTAATTCAAAATACTGTAATAAGTCATTGGCTGCCAACAAAGGCATGGTAAAGCTTTCCGGCTTATTGGTCACACACGCTAAACGATATCCAGCTTGTTTGAGCGCCTGCACACCTGCAACCACATTCGGATATGGCCGGCTTTCCGCCGCATTTTGCGCATAATATTTAAAGAACAAATCATGCGCTTTCGCATATAGCGCTGCATCAGGCTCGCCATCAAGCTCACCTGTTAAGCAACGCTTAATCAGAACAGCCGCACCTTCACCGATGTAAGACTCAATTTGTGCTTGAGCCAACGCCGGCATACCAAGGTCTACCAACATGCGCCCTGCTGCCCGCGCCAACTCTGGCGCAGAATGCACCAACGTGCCATCAAGATCAATCAAGATGGCACTAACCTTGAGCTTTTGCACAGCAAGTGCTGGCATAGCCAAGCTCATTAGTTATACCGTAGCAAGTGCAGCGCGCATTTGACCAACGACTGTGTTGTAGCGGTTTGCATCGCCTTCTTTAGGAGAACCAAAAATCGCGCTACCAGCAACAAAGGTATCGGCACCAGCACGTGCGATTTCAGCGATATTGGCTGCGTTCACGCCACCATCCACTTCAAGCCAGATTTGACGGCCTGTTTTTTCGTAGTAAGCATCAATACGAGCACGGGCCAATTTCAATTTTTCCAAAGTTTCAGGAATGAATTTTTGACCGCCAAAGCCTGGGTTCACAGACATCAATAAAATCATGTCCACTTTATCCATCACGTGATCCAAGTAGCTAAGTGAAGTTGCAGGGTTGAATACCAAACCAGACTTACAGCCCAATTCACGTACCAAGCTCAAGCTACGGTCAATGTGCTCAGAAGCCTCTGGGTGAAAAGTAATGATGCTTGCACCAGCTTTAGCAAAGTCAGGAATAATGCGATCTACCGGTTTAACCATCAAATGCACGTCAATCAACGCGCCTACTTTCTTTGAAGTTTCGCGAATCGCATCGCACACTAAAGGTCCAATGGTTAAGTTTGGAACGTAGTGGTTATCCATCACATCAAAGTGAACGATATCAGTGCCAGAGATAATGACGTCTTCAATTTCTTGACCAAGTTTGGCGAAGTTTGCAGAAAGAATACTAGGGGCAATTCTAAAAGTTTTATCCATGACAGAAATCCGTTTTCATTAAGTGTTTGCGAATAAATTCAAAATACTCTCAAACAAAATTACGCTATAACCGCGCCATATTTCATTCAAAAGTAGCTTGAAATAGATACTAAACAGTTATTTTAACTGTATTTCTTGCTTAACATAAGCCAATACCTCAAAATTACACCTATGCAGTTATATGTCATCGGCGTTAACCACACGACCGCACCCATCCAAATACGTGAACATGTTGCTTTTGATAGCGAACATCTAGGTAGCGCGCTGCGCGAGTTAACCGCTCACGATGCAACTGAGGCGGCCATTTTATCCACCTGTAACCGTACAGAACTGTACTGCAGCACAGATAATCCAGCCAAACCACTCGCGTGGCTATCGCACTATCACAAGCTGGAACAAGACGCGATTCAACCCTACATCTACACATTGCCAAATGACGAAGCAGTGAAGCATGCCTTCCGAGTCGCTTCTGGGCTGGATAGCATGGTGTTAGGTGAAGCGCAGATTTTAGGTCAATTCAAACAGTCGGTGAAACTCGCACAAGATGCCGGTACGCTGGGCACACTACTGCACAAGTTATTTCAAAGCACGTTTGAAGTTGCCAAAGAAGTGCGCACCAACACCGAGATTGGCGCAAACTCCATCTCCATGGCGGCAGCGGCGGTTAAGCTTGCACAACGCATTTTTGGCGATATCAGCGAGCAAAAAGTACTCTTCATTGGCGCTGGTGAAATGATAGAGCTATGCGCTGACCACTTTGCGGCGCAACACCCAAAAAGCATGATGGTCGCCAACCGCTCTATGGAGCGTGGTTCGAACTTGGCAGAAAAGATAGGCGGCAAAGCCATACTACTGCAAGACTTGCCTGAACACTTTGCCGAGTTTGATATTGTCATCACCAGTACCGCCAGCCAATTGCCGATTGTAGGCTTGGGCATGGTGGAAAGTGCCATCAAAACCCGTCGCCACCGCCCGATTTTCATGGTGGATTTAGCCGTACCGCGTGACATCGAAGCGGAAGTGGCCGAACTGGATGATGTATTTTTATATACGGTGGATGACCTTGCGCAGGTAGTCAGCGATGGCATGGTCAATCGTCAGGAAGCCGCGGTTGCCGCAGAAATTATTGTCACGGCGCGTGTAGAGCACTTTATGCACTGGTTTAAAAAACGTGGGTCAGTGCCCACTATCAAGGCACTACGCGACCATGCTGAATCCATGCGCAAAGCCGAGTTGGAAAAAGCTCTCAAGCTGATTCAAAAAGGTGAAGACCCTAGCAAAGTGCTAGAGATTTTAAGCAATGCGCTCACCAACAAATTCCTGCATGCGCCTAGCCACGCACTCAATCATGCGCACGGCGAGGAACATGTAAAGCTAGAAAATGTCTTAAAACAGCTATATTCGATTCAACATTAGCGTGCATTGAATCTGCATTAAAAACGATACAAACCCAAATGAATACCCGATTAACTTCAACGCAAATATAACGGTACCGAATGAAACCCAGCATGATTAGAAAGCTCGCAACTTTGAGCGACCGCCTAGAAGAACTCAACCGCCTCATGAGCAGTGAGGGCGTGACCAACAATATGGATAATTACCGAAAAATTACCCAAGAGCACGCTGAAATCACGCCGATTGTTGAGCAATATCACGCTTACGAGCAGGCCGAGGCCGACATCAAAGAAGCGCAAATCATGTTGAGCGACCCCGACATGAAAGAGTTTGCGCAGGAAGAAATCGAGACCGGCAAAGCAAAAATGGAAGAAGTAGAACTGACGCTACAAAAACTATTGCTGCCTAAAGACCCGAATGATGACAAAAACATCTTTCTGGAAATCCGCGCTGGTACAGGCGGTGATGAGTCAGGCCTATTTGCTGGCGACCTCTTCAGAATGTACTCAAGATATGCTGAAAGACAAAAGTGGCGCGTAGAAGTCATGTCTGCCAATGAAGGCGAAATGGGTGGCTACAAAGAAATCATCGCCAAGATTGAAGGTTATGGCGCCTATTCAAAATTAAAATTTGAATCCGGCGGTCACCGTGTGCAACGTGTACCTGATACTGAAACACAAGGCCGCATTCATACCTCGGCATGTACTGTAGCAGTACTGCCTGAAGCGGATGAAATTAACGATGTCATCATTAATCCTGCTGATGTCCG
Organism: Pseudomonadota bacterium; assembly: GCA_040390265.1. Classification (GTDB taxonomy): domain Bacteria; phylum Pseudomonadota; class Gammaproteobacteria; order Burkholderiales; family Methylophilaceae; genus Methylotenera. Next base: position 8,199 of record JAZJYS010000087.1, read on the forward strand.
CATTGATACCTTCCGTGCCAGCGGTGCTGGCGGACAGCACATTAATAAAACCGATTCTGCGGTACGCCTCACCCATGCTCCAACAGGTATTGTCGTGGAATGTCAGGAAGGCCGTAGCCAGCACGCCAACAAAGCACAAGCATTTGCGGTGCTGGCGGCGCGCATTAAAGCCAAACAGGTAGATGAGCAACAAAGCAAAATCGCCAGCGAGCGTAAGTCACTCATTGGCAGCGGTGACCGTTCAGAACGTATTCGCACCTACAACTACCCGCAAGGCCGTATTACCGACCACCGCATCAATCTCACGCTGTATAAAATTGACGCGATTACCGAAGGTGACATGGACGAGTTGATTGGTGCATTGGCATCTGAGCATCAGGCTGATTTGTTAGCCAGCTTGGGCGATGACAATTAATTGACGGAAACCGTTCGCGCCACTTGGCTTGATGCACAAAAGCGCATCATTGATAGCCTGCAACTCGAAGTAAGCGAAGCGAAATTTGAAGCGCAACTATTGCTGCAAGCTACACTAAAAGTCAACCGCGCATGGCTGTTAGCTCATGAAAACGATGCCCTGCAAGCCAATATCCACGCGGAGTTTGAGGCACTTATTTCACGTCGCCTGCTAGGCGAACCAATTGCCTACATTCTTGGTCAGCGCGAATTTTATGGCTTGGATTTAATCGTCACACCTGACACACTCATTCCTCGCCCTGATACTGAAACCTTGGTTGAAGCGGCATTAGAAAAAATTCCAGCCGAGAGCAACGGTGCTGTTTTAGATTTAGGCACCGGCACCGGTGCAGTAGCGCTTGCGATTGCAAAACATCGGCCACATGCCGACGTTATTGCCGTGGATGCGTCACGCGGCGCATTGGATGTTGCCAGAAAGAATGCATCTGCCTTAGCCATTCCGAATGTGCAGTGCCTATTGAGCAACTGGTTTACTGCGCTGCAAGGCGAGAGATTTGATGTCATTGTCAGCAATCCACCGTATATCGAACAGCATGACCAGCATTTAAGCCAAGGTGATTTGCGCTTTGAGCCGCTATCCGCACTGGCTTCTGGTACTGACGGCTTGGATGACATTCGGCAGATTATTGGCGATTGCCTGATTCACTTGAAGCCGCAAGGCTGGCTGATGTTGGAGCACGGCTACAATCAAGCTGAATTAGTGGCCGATTTAATGGCGCAGAATGGCTTAGTGGACATTGAAACCATCAAGGATTTGGGTGATAATGATCGGGTAACTATCGGCAAAAACCCTCTAATTGTCAGCACTCACTGGGACTAAACGCTTCCTAAATACTGATTCTTCAGCCGCATATAGTGTTCAGCCGAATACATAAAATGTGCGATCTCTTTTTCAGTGAGCACGCGCACTTTCTTCGCTGGGCTGCCCATATACAAATGGCCACTTTCCAGCACTTTCCCTTCTGGCACCAAGCTGCCAGCGGCAAGCAACACATGTTTTTGCACCACGACATTATCCATGACGATACTGCCCATGCCGATCAGGCATTCATCTTCAATAGTACAGCCATGCAGAATCACCTTGTGACCAATGGTGACGTTATTGCCAATGATCAACGGCGCACCAGCCGCATCCCAACTGGATTTATGGCTGACGTGCAGCATGCTTAAATCCTGCACATTGGTGCCTGCACCGATGCGGATGAAGTTCACATCACCGCGAATCACCGTACCCGGCCAAACCGAGCTATTAACGCCTAAATGCACGTCACCAATCACTGTTGCCGCGTGATGAATGTAAACGCCTTCGGCCACCTGTGGGTACTGGCCTGCAAAGCTTTGTATATTGGTTTTTATATCGCTGGTCATATTCATAGAGTTTATGTGTTCCATCTGCACTTGCACAATAAAGCCATAACAATGAACCCATAGTATAATCACTCTATGCTAGAAAATAACTCCGTTGGCATTGTTGCCCCAAAAACTGCACACTTTAGCGTGCCGCTTACCCTTAAAAGTGGCGCCGCGTTGCCTCAATTTGACCTTGTGTATGAAACTTACGGCACATTAAATGCTGATAAGTCGAACGCGGTTTTAATCTGCCACGCGCTATCCGGCACACATCACGTTGCAGGCAAATATACCGAAAATGACAAATATCCGGGTTGGTGGGATAACCTGATAGGCCCCAACAAGCCACTTGATACCAATAAGTTTTTCGTAATTGGCGTGAATAACCTAGGCGGCTGTCACGGCAGTACTGGCCCTACCAGCATTAATCCAGCCACCCAGCAGCCGTGGGGCTCACAGTTCCCGATTGTCACCGTTGAAGACTGGGTAAATTCGCAAACCCTGTTAGCCGACTACTTGGGCATACAGCAACTTGCAGCCGTTGTGGGTGGCAGCCTTGGTGGCATGCAAGCCCTGCAATGGACGCTAGCCTATCCAGAACGTGTACGTCATGCACTGGTCATTGCCTCTGCGCCGAATCTCACCGCGCAGAATATGGCGTTTAACGAAGTGGCACGACAAGCGATTATTACCGACCCAGAATTTCATGGTGGTGACTATTATGCACATGGCGTAGTGCCTAGACGCGGTCTGAGAATCGCGCGCATGCTGGGTCACATTACCTATTTGAGTGACGATGCGATGGGTGCCAAATTTGGACGCAAACTCAAAGATGATATTAAATATACCTTTGACGTTGAGTTCGAGATGGAATCATATCTGCGCTATCAAGGTGACAAATTTGCTGGTGAATTTGATGCCAATACTTATTTACGCATGACACGCGCCTTGGATTATTACGACCCGGCATTGCCATTTGGCGGTGATTTATGCAAGGCATTAGCCCAAACAAGCCAGCCTGCAAAAGAACAAGCACAGTTTTTAGTCGTGTCGTTCACTAGCGATTGGCGCTTTTCACCGGCGCGCTCACGTGAAATTGTGAAGGCCTTGCTAGATAACGAACGTACGGTAAGTTATGCCGAAGTAACCGCAGCACATGGTCACGATGCCTTCTTAATGCCCGACCCGCATTACCACGCCATTTTGCGCAGCTACTTGAACAACGTTAAAGTGGGAGCAATGGCATGAGTCACAATATCGCACAATTCAGACACGACTTTGCCATCATTGCCGGTTGGTTGCCATTTGGTGCAAAAGTACTCGACCTAGGCTGTGGCGATGGCGCCTTACTGCAATATCTGCAAGGCGCATTGGAAGTACGCGGCTATGGCGTAGAAAAAGACGATGCCAACTGGCTGGCCTGTATGTCCAAGGGCATTAACGTCATTCAAATGGACTTGGAAAGCGGCTTATCAGGCTTTGAAGACCAGTCATTTGATACGGTAATCCTCTCGCAAACATTGCAGGCGGTACACAACACCGAAGGCATCGTGCGTGAAATGCTGCGCGTGGGCCGTGAAGTCATCGTGACCTTTCCTAACTTTGGCTACTGGCGGAACCGCATGCAAATCAGCACGGGCAATATGCCGGTTTCTAAAGCGCTACCTTACCAATGGTACGACACGCCGAATGTACACCTTTGCACCATCAATGACTTTGACCAGTTTTGTGTGAATTGCAACATTCAGGTCAAAGAGCGTCTGGTACTCACTGACAACAAACCCGTCACTTTCATGCCTAATTTAATGGGCAGCTTGGCCATGTACAGGTTAAAAGCGGCAACACGTCCTTAAGCTAAATACGCACTCATGAAAAATAACGCTAGCGTTTGGCAAGCCATGCTTAACAAACGCATGCTGATTTGCGTGTTTACCGGCTTCAGCTCTGGCCTGCCGCTGTACTTTCTTATTAGCTTATTGCCAGCTTGGCTGCGCTCTGAAGGCGTCAATCTCAAAGCGATTGGTTTATTTGCGCTCATCAGCCTGCCATTCACATGGAAGTTTCTTTGGGCGCCACTGTTTGACCGCTTTACGCCGCCATTAGGCCGCAGGCGTGGCTGGCTACTTATCTCACAAATTTTACTGCTATGCTCAATCCCATTATTTGGAGCTTTTAATCCTACATTGGACATTTGGGCAATTGCCTATTTAGCCGCGGTTGTGGCTTTTTTCAGCGCCTCGCAAGATATCGTCCTAGACGCTTACCGTCGAGAATTATTACTCGACATTGAGCTAGGCTTAGGCAATGTTATCCACGTCAACGCCTACAAAATTGCTGGCTTAGTCCCAGGTTCACTATCATTGATTCTGGCTGACTATTTGCCTTGGCATAGCGTATTTTTAATTACAGCTTTATTCATGCTCCCCGGTCTGGCGATGACCATTTTCGTGAAAGAGCCCGCGTTAAAGAATGGCGCGCCCAAAACCCTAAGAGCAGCCGTAACCGAGCCTTTTCAAGAGTTTATCTCACGCCACGGCTGGCGCTCTGCCATGCTCGTCTTAGCCTTTATTTTCTTTTACAAACTAGGCGATAGCATGGCAACTGCGCTCGCCACACCGTTTTATTTAGACATGGGCTTTAGCAAAACCGAAATTGGCCTAATTGCCAAGAATGCCGGCTTATGGCCCAGCGTCATCGGTGGCTTATTGGGTGGAGTGTGGATGGTCAAACTAGGCATCAACCGTGCTTTATGGCTATTTGGCGCGATACAGATGCTAGCGATACTAGGCTTCGCATGGCTGGCAGTCGCGGGACATAGCTTACTGGTGTTAGGTATTACTATTGGCGCAGAAGCGTTCGGCGTTGGCTTGGGGACTGCTGCGTTTGTGGCCTATATCGCGCACACTACACACCCGCTTTACACCGCAACGCAGTTTGCGCTATTTACCAGCCTTGCCGCAGTGCCTCGCACAATTGCAAACTCCGCCACTGGCTATCTGGTGGAAGATTTAGGCTGGAGAAATTTCTTTATTTTTTGTTTCTTGGCGGCGATTCCCGGCATGTTACTTCTGCTTAAAGTTGCGCCCTGGAAAAGTGAATGGGAAAAATAAATGGAAAAGATAACGACGACACAAAACAGCAGTAATACAGCGCTAGAGAATAATCAATAAGTTACACAGACCTCTTACCATCCAGGCTACCTGACAGCATTACATTGTCCCCTCAGTCCAGCTGGCATCTTGCTTATAGCCTGCAACCCACGCCAATACTGCCTCCGCAGGCATGGGTTTGGCAATACCGTAACCCTGCACTAAATAACAACCCATTTTCAACAGTTTTGCACCATGCTCCGCCGTTTCTACACCCTCGGCAACCACCTTGCGCTTAAAGTCACGGCTTAAACTAATCAAGCCTGAAACTACCGCCAAATCATCAGCATCATGCAACATATCACGCACGAATGACTGATCGACTTTAATCACAGCCACTGGCAAGCGGCGCAGATAGGTGAGCGATGAGTAACCCACACCAAAATCATCCAGCGCAAAACTGACGCCTAACAGATTGCAGTTATGTACCGTTTCCGCCACACCGGCAACGTCCTCAATCGCTGCAGTTTCAGTAATTTCCAACTCCAGTAATTGTGGTGACACCCTGTGATGTCTCTGCAACAAACTGGCTAAGCGTTCAGCAAAGTTAGCCTGCATCATGTGTCGTGCAGCAATATTAACGCTGACCTGCAGGCTCAAGCCACTAGCTTGCCAAACCTCAATCTGACGCAGTGCTTCAACAATCACCCATTCGCCGAGCGGAATAGCAAAATCCGTATCTTCAATCAGCGGTAAGAATTCAATTGGGCTACGTAGACCCAGTTCAGGATGCTGCCAGCGAATGAGCGCTTCCATACCGACAACAGTACCGGAGCGTATGTCTACCTTAGGTTGATAGAACAGACAGAATTCGCCACTTGACAGTGCTTTTTCGATTCTTTCACGCTCCTGACGCAAACCGCGCGATTCGCGATCTTGAATGGCATCGAATAAGTGGTAGCGACTACCGCCATCAACCTTAGCCTGATACATCGCATGGTCGGCGTGGCGCAATAACGTATCGGCCTCACTGTTATCCAGTGGAAACACGGTATAACCTATGCTGGCCGAAATATTCACAGCTTGACCTGCAATTTGATAAGGGGCTTTGATTACAGCCAGTAATCGACTTAATGTCTGCTCGCACTCATCTACACTTTGCAGCCCGCACAGTAGCATGGCAAACTCATCACCGCCTAAACGCGCAATGGTATCAGTCTCCCGTAAGCAGGTACGGATACGCGCAGCTAATTGCACCAAGAGCCTATCACCAGCTTCATGGCCCAGCGTGTCATTCACGGGTTTGAAAGCATCAAGATCAAAATAACAGATTGCGGTTAGCTCGTCGGCACGCGTTGAGCGTGCCAATGCCTGCCGTAAGCGGTCTGAAAGCAAAGCGCGATTGGGTAACTGCGTCAGTGAATCGTGATAAGCCATGTGCTCCAGATTCTGCTGCTGCTCTTTAGCCTGCGTAATGTCAGAAAACAAGCCTACATAATGCCCGGCAACTTGCTCACCATCCTGAATTTCCGGATGCACGGCAAACATATCCAGCCAAGCCGCATAAACACCGCCACTCTTGTGACGATTCCAGGATTCACCGCGCCACTCACCACTAGCCCGCTGTTTGAGCGCATCAAAGAAATCAACATCATGCGAGGCAAAACCTAATGCTTGCGGCGTTTTCCCTAGCGCATCCTCGCGCGTATAACCCGTGGTAGAAGTAAAAGCCGGGTTCACTTCGACAATCTCCATATCGGCATTGGTAATAAAAATACCATCATGTGCATGGTCGAACACACTGGCTGACAAACGCATACGATTCGAGTTTTCGCGTAGCGTAGTCACCGTTTCACGCAGCTTGCGGCGCATACTGAGCACGTTAGCCATCAACGTACCCGGTTTCGCCTTTAAGCCATCGCGCTCAAAGTTACCAGATGCTATACGCTTAACAACATCAATCGCCAATGCCGGATCAGCACCAATCGGATTAAACACCAAACGGCGCAATTGCCAGAAAATAAGCGTAATAAGCAGCACACCTAATAGCGTACCGCCAACAATCACAAACCACGAGCTAGCCAAGCCAGCCGAACGCGCCTCGCTTAGCGGATAAGCAACGGCAACCTTAAATCCCCATGTGGGTACATCCTCATAAGCAAAAGACCAAGTGTCTGGCTTATTTGCCAAGATAACCTCAGCCTGACTTTGCGGTACATGTGCAGAAAGAAAGCGTATCTGGTTATGATCATCCAATAGTGCAGCAAAACCTGTTTTCAAAAGCCGCGTATTTTCTATTGCATCGCGCAATACTTTCATATCGACTTTATAGCCTACATAAAAAGCGCCTATCACTAGCCCTTGCGCATCAAACATAGGTTCATAGCGGGTGATGTAGGGCTCATCCAGAATATCAACCATGCCATGAAAGGCTTGCCCCTTACGCAAGGCAACGATTGCTTTACCATTGGGATTCAAAGTAGTACCTACCGCACGCGTACGGTCGCCGCGTCTGACATTGGTAGCGATACGCACAAAATCATCGCCAGATTTGACAAACAAAGTTGCTGTACCGCCAACGATGCGTGTCACCTCATCCACCAGTTCATAACGATTGGTTTGCTCCGCGGTACCAAACATCAAATCAGGGACAAGCTTGCCGCCTATTTTGGTCGTACCGGAGAGCGCTGGCAATCCCAATTCAAAACTACGCTCTTTTAATAACTGCATCGCAGAAACAGCCTGCTCGCTCACCAATTCATCAGTAATATTGATGAGGCGCACCAAAGTTTGTGCCTGTTCAAAAGCACTAGCTTCAACACGATTTAGTTGTTGTAAGGTTTGCTGCTTAACCAGAGCAAAAGGAACCACAAGCAGCAGAATAAGTAGGGGGAGTAAAAAGCGCCAGACTGTAGAAAATCTTTTTATCATGTGAGTTACCCCCCTTTCTTATTGGGCTATCGTACCATAAGTTTTCACGTAGGCACGTTAGCCCTATATTGCAGAGGGCCGCCTAAACGGATTTAGACACGGTGCTTAGTTTTTGGCTTGAGCCTTGCAACCAGTATAAGCAATCTTTTCACCATCATTCAATGTAGTTGCATCACCACTCAACAACAAGGTAATCACGCCACTGGTATAACGATTGTTGTTATCACTGGACTTACTCAAATTGACTTCATGATCTGGGTAGATGAGCCATGCATCATTGCCATTATTCAGCATGCGCACATAAAAGCGCTTATTGCCTTCACATACATAGGCGGTGGCATTCTCAGGAACACCCAAGCTGGCTTTAGCTTTAGAAGCAAATGGATTAGTGAGGCTCATTGAACCACACGCAGGCAATAGCAGCGTTAACCCTAAAATTACAGCTTGGGGATACCATTGATTCAATTTGATCGTCATATTTCAAGCCTGTCTAACTTAAAAGGGTTAAAGGAGCCACATTTTGCCACGTAGGTACGATATGCAGCAACTATTAAACTAATGATGACCGGCGCGGCTTAAGCGATCCCGTACCGCCGCCCATTCTGGCGCATCTGGCGGCATCTCGACTAATAAGCGATCTAGCTTCAAATCATCCAACGCATGCAAGGCACCATACAACTGCTCCGCTACTGACTCTGGGTTATCTGGCAAGGTGATGCGCGGCAATTCTGACAAGTTGTAATGAATCGTCTCGCCTTCGCCAATCAATAAAGCTGCGCATTTTAATGTTTTCTGCATCAGCTTTTCACATTCACTCAGAAGGCTAGTTTTGTCTTTAAATAAAAACAATGCTGTTCTAGGTGAGTAATGCAAAGCATGCTGCCCCGGCACTTTGGGCACTAGAATGGGTGCTGAAGCTGACTCTGCGGCGACCGCATTTAGGTATTGAGGTTTGCCAGCCACACATGCAATATCAGCCTCGCTAATCATACCCGGCCGGAGTAACTGCCAATGTGCTTCATCTTGAGCATCCACCGACACGCTGACGATAGTCGATTCAATCCCCACGCTGCATGCGCCGCCATCCAGCACCGGAATAGCATCACCCAAACCAGTCTCAACATGATCTGCAGTCGTTGGGCTTAATTGCGTAAATAAATTAGCAGAAGGCGCAGCCACACTTAAACCACTCAGTTTAAGCAGCGCTTGTGTCAGGGGATGATTCGGCACACGCAGGGCAACCGTAGATTCCCCGCCACGCACCACACGCGACACATGCGCTTTTGCTGGCAACACTAAGGTTAATGCGCCCGGCCAAAAGGCTTTAGCCAACCGGACTGCAAGCTCAGGGAAGGCTGTCACCCACTGCTGCACTTGGCTAATATCGCTAATATGCACAATTAAAGGGTGATCTGCGGGACGTTGTTTAATCGTAAAAATCTGCTGCAATGCCGCGTCATTTGTCGCATCTGCAGCCAAGCCGTAAACGGTCTCGGTAGGAATCGCAACCACTTCGCCATTTTTAAGTCGGGCGGCGGCTTCATCTAAACTAATGCGCATAGTCGTTAAACGAGTGACATGAAAACGCCTATTTTACTACTTAACGCTATCTGTCATATCAATTCATCTGTGATGCGCTAAAATAGCGCATCCAAACTTTTTAAAGCCCTCCAAATATGAGTCAAGTTCTTGTTAGCAAAATCACCGTTGAGAAAAATCCGGCACAAAGCCGCTTAGACACCCTAGGCGTAAGTAAATGGGCGACTTGGGAAAAAGAAGTTTCCGTATTCCCATGGACATTTCTTGAGCAGGAAATTGCTTATATTTTAGAAGGTGAATGCGTGATTACGCCTACAGGTGGCGCACCAGTTACTTTTGGAAAGGGTGACTTAGTGACGTTTCCAGCGGGCATGACCGCAAGCTGGGAAGTGAAAAAACCATTACACAAACATTATCAGTTAGATGGCTCTAAGCTTTGCCAAATCTTTCGCCGCATTAAAGCTGCGCTAAAACTATAAAGCCACACTAGACTATCGTGTGACGTTGGTGGCTTTGCTCAATACAAAGCCACCAACCATCTAAAAGCATCAACCAAACGTACCGTCAGCTCTGACTCGCCACAGTATTGGTGCGTAAATCACCACAAACACAGCAAAGCTCAATACCCATAAAATCGCGGCGGTCAGCACCCAGCCCGTATAAAACTGCGTAATGAACATGGGTACCAACGCCCGCAGTACCACGCTCGCAATAATCCCAGCAAAAGCAAACCCCATCCAACGTGAAGGTTTTCTGATATCACGTCCAGTATGTCCCAATGACACGCGCGCCATCATGCTTAATGTCATCAAGCCGATGCCCCCAATCGTGAAAAGGTGCAGCGCTAAAATGGGGGAGCCACTGTACCCGGCTTGAAATCCTGCCGCTTGCAAGCCATAAAACAAAAAGCCCGCATTAATCAGCCAAGCCGATAGATACAGGCTCCACAGCAAAGTCACACGCCAAATACCAGCCGCATACCAATTGAACAAGCGGAACCCATTCAAGGCAAATAAAGTGCTGGCAAACAGAACTGTTAAAGTGGAAATTTGTATAAAAACTACATTCAGGAACAAAGCAATAAACAACACCATAATGCTCAAGTCTAGCCATTTATATTGCTTTAACTGTACTTTAGCCTCGACACCACGCTCAATAAAAAACGGAATCACACGCCTACCAACCGTTAAAATCAGGCCAATAAATAACAGCACCGCGCCGTTAATGGCATACAACATACCGCTAGTAAGTACGCCGAAACAACCCAGATAGAACACCAGATTGCCAATCCATAACAAAAATACTTTGCCTATAACAGCAGACTGTATCCACTGCTTGGCTTGAATAATTGGTTTGGCGATGGACACAATCAAAAACAGTCCGAATAGCAGATCAGCCGCTGCCGCCCAAGGCAAGAACACTGTTCCGAATAGAAACAACACTCTGGCGAGACACCACAGCATAAACAAAGCCATTAAAGGCTTGCCATGAATGGTCGGAATGCCTGTCCAGTTTTTAACCGCGGTTAATAGAAAACCTGCGACAACGGCCATGCCGTAGCCATAAAGCATTTCGTGCGCATGCCACTGGCTGACTGAAATATTCGTCACACTCAACGTGCCATGAAAGGCATACACAAACATCCACGCCAACATCGAAACAACGGCAAAAATGCCTGACCCTAAAAAGAACGGACGAAAACCAAGATTAAACAGCGCAAACTGTTTCGCATTGACTGGTGCGGGTTTCTGGATATGAATTTGCATAAATGCTCCATCGCATACTAATTGCTATTAGTATGCATGATAACTTCACTATAAAATGAATACCTTGATACAAAACAAGAATCATTTCATGTTATATCCAAGCACATGTTAGCAAGCACTAGCTCTTTACAGAAAGCCAGCCAATACCTTGCTGGGCTGGATGACGACTGGGCGCATTTAGTAGAAACAATCGGCCCGTGTACATTGACCGTCAAGCCAGAACGAGAGCCTTATGAAGCGCTTATTCGTGCAGTTGCTTACCAACAACTACACGCCAAGGCTGGCGATGCCATTATCCGCAGACTGTTAAATTTATACAACAACACATTCCCGCTGCCACAACAACTATTAGCAACCGAATTTGATGCCTTAAGAGCCTGCGGCTTTTCAGCCCGAAAAATTGAAACGCTACACGACATCGCCAATGGCGCACTCAGTGGCTTAGTTCCAACACGCGACGATGCCGACACTATGGACAATGAAACACTGATTACCGGCTTAGTAAGCTTGAAAGGCATTGGCCGCTGGACAGTTGAAATGCTGCTGATTTTTACTTTAGAGCGGGAGGATGTTCTGCCTGTTGATGACTTTGGCATAGCAGAAGGTTATAAACGCCTGAAAAAACTGGATGTTGCACCCAAACCTAAAGCACTTGCCGAGTTAGGCAAAGCATGGAGCCCGTATCGTACAGTCGCCAGCTGGTATTTGTGGCGCGTACCAAAGTAGCATTTCTGAAATTAGCTAATTAGATTGCTTCTAAGAGGTTAGTGCGCCTAATCTATATCGGCAGAGTCACACTAGGTCAATGACGACTCATCGGCGTAACATGTGCATTAAGCCCAGCCACGCTTACTGCCTTATTCACAGCACTAACCATTACATTTTACACGCACATTGATTGATATAAATTTTTAGAATAATCCCTCATGCAAATATTTCGCGATAAAAATCATGCTTTTCTCAAGCTGCTGACCTTCCGTATTCTGATTGTACTTGCCTACCAAATGACTGCTGTTGTCGTTGGCTGGCACATCTACGAGATTACACACGATACACTTTCACTGGGCTTAATTGGCTTGGCTGAGGTGATTCCCTACTTCTGCTGTGCCTTATTTGCAGGCCATGCCGTGGATCACCACTATACAAGACGCATGTTTGCTGCACTTGCCGCCGTCATGTTATGCCTGAACGCCGCCACGCTGACTGCAATTTCATCCGGCTGGATTGGAGACAGTTCAGGTAGTCATGCCGCGCTATGGATTTATGGCTCAATCGCCTATACCGGCATTGCACGCGCATTCATCGCACCGAGCTACAACACGCTGTTCGCCATTATTTTACCGAGAGAGAAATATGCACGTGCCGCAGGCATTGGCACGGCCACTTTTCAGGCAGGCCTGGTGATCGGGCCAGCATTGGGCGGCCTATTAGTTGGTTTTACCAGTAAAACGACTGCCTATGGCCTAGCCACATTACTGTGTTTGGTGGCGGTCATTGCCATCCTGTCCATCAAAATAAAAGAACCAAAAAATACGGCTGGCGCACCAGTATTCGCCAGCATCGCTCAGGGCTTACGCTTTGTATTCAGCAACCAGATTGTGCTGGGGGCGCTATCGCTAGACATGTTTGCCGTACTATTTGGCGGCGCGGTTTCAATGCTGCCAGCCTTCATTCAGGATATTTATCATTATGGACCGGAAGGCTTAGGCGTACTGCGCGCCGCGCCTGCGGTTGGCGCGATTATTACCGGGCTTTGGCTGACGCGCCACCCAATCAATCTACATGCGGGTCGCTGGTTACTGAGTGCTGTAGCTGGCTTTGGCGTTTGCATTATCGGCTTTGCGCTCTGCAGCCATTTTTGGGTCGCAGCGGTTTTACTCTTACTCTCAGGTATTTGTGACGGTGCTTCCGTAGTCACACGACAAGCTATTTTTCAGCTCAGCACCCCAGACAGCATGCGTGGCAGAGTATCTGCCATCAATGGTATCTTTATCGGCTCATCCAATGAATTAGGCGCCTTTGAGTCAGGCCTCACCGCACGCCTGATGGGCTTGATACCCTCAGTAATATTCGGCGGCCTCATGACACTTTCCGTGGTTGGCATCACGGCTAAATTAGCGCCTAAACTACGCAAGCTGGAGCTGCATCAGTTACATTAAAGCCAACCACACACATGGCTGTTGCCCTTTATTTCACCAATGCCAGCCTATCCACCACATGTAACGACACTGATGATTTCGCGACTGCATTTCGCATTGGGCTGGTCAACGCACGCTTGTTCACGATAACTGCGCCTGCTGACCCCTCAATCTGAAACACACTCACCGCATTCATCAATTCATCCGCTTGCCCCATCAGAGACTCAGCCGCGGCAGCTGCCTCTTCTACCAGCGCAGTGTTTTGCTGGGTCACATCGTCCATCTTCATAATGGCATCATTCACTTGTGCAATGCCTTGGCTTTGCTCTTGTGACGCAGCGGCAATCTCGCTAATAATGTCGGTCACACGCTGCACTGAGGCAACAATTTCCTGCATGGTGTTACCCGCATTTTCGACTTGCTTGCTGCCTTCTGCCGTTTTACTGACCGAGTCGATAATCAGCTCTTTAATTTCCTTGGCAGCTGAGGCTGAACGATGTGCCAGATTACGCACTTCACCTGCTACTACGGCAAAACCACGGCCTTGTTCGCCAGCTCTGGCGGCTTCTACCGCAGCATTCAAAGCAAGAATATTGGTTTGGAAAGCAATCCCATCAATCACACTGATAATGTCTTCAATCTTTTTAGCGCTGTGATTAATCGAGCTCATGGTGGCTACCACTTCAGAAACAACCTTGCCGCCTTTAACCGCAACATCTGAGGCGCTTGCAGCCAGCTGATTGGCTTGCTTGGCATTATCCGCATTCTGTTTCACCGTTGCTGAAAGCTCTTCCATGCTGGCGGCTGTTTTCTCAAGGCTAGAGGCTTGGTCTTCTGTACGACGTGACAAGTCAGCATTACCCTGAGCAATCTCTCTGGCAGCCGTATTGATGGTTTCTACCGCCACTTTTACCGTGGTAATCGGCGCAACAATCATTTCCAGCGTTTCGTTCATGCCATCTACAATCTTACGGAAATCGCCTTCATGGCTGCTGGCATCGGCACGTGCAGAAACATGACCGCCATGCGCGGCATTCGCCAGCATTTGCGCATCGCTGACCAAGGCGTTAATCGACTCAATACAGGTATTCAGATTGTCTTTAATATTGTTGAAATCGCCGTTATAGCTTGCCGTAATTTTGGCTGGCAATTGACCATGAGCGATACTCTCCAGATTTCTAGCAGCCATATTCAACGGCGTCACTACCGCATCCAGCGTGGCATTCAAGCCATCAATCACTTTACGATACTCACCGGAATGCTTAGTCGCATCGGCGCGCGTGGTAAGCACGCCAGCCTCTGCCGCTTGTGCCAACAAATTACCATCCGCCACTAGCGCCTTGATCGCAAATCCACACGCATTCAAGTTGTTCTTAATGATATTGAAGTCACCATTGTAGTTAACGCTAATCTCGGCTGGAATAATGCCTTTTGACAGGTTATCGACATAAGTCGCAGCCATATTAAGTGGTGTCACAACCGCATCCAGTAGTTGGTTCATCCCTTGACTAATGTCGCGCATTGCACCTGGTGCCAACGTTGCCACATTAATCCGCTGACTAAGATTACCAGCCACGGTTTGCTGAATCAGCTCCGCTACATTCTGCTCCGCTATCACCTCTGCCGTGCGGTCATGCCACTGTGTCATGCGACCCAAATAATGCCCATCACTAGTATCATGTACTGGATTCAATGCCAGTCGCAGATGATGACCGTACATCGTAGTATCCATCTGTTTAGTGCCACTCAGCTCAACTGAAAAGTGCTCTCGATCGGCTAGATCCTCAAGGTACTGACCAACCTTCGTGCCGATCATTTTTTCTACAGTAAAACCATCATGATGCTGTGCAATCGCAGACTCCATGCCCTTAAATAAAACTTCAGCGGCATGGTTCATATAAATCAGAAGATTATCTTCACTGGAAAGCGTCACGGCTACGCTCGCGTTATCCAAAGCGGCTTTCAGGCGATTCACGCGATTCATGGTTTCACTATGATCGAAATCCAAGCGCGCATTGAGCGAGCGATAAGCCTCAACCACATCCGTTAATTCGTCACGATAGTTGCTTTTTAAATCCGCTTGATTATTACTGGCCTCTTGCGCTTTACTCAATAAATCTCGTCGGATCTCACGTAAGCGCGGCATGATTGAGCGATTAAGATTCCAACCCAGCAAGCCACATATCGCGAGCGCCAGCACGATTAATCCAATAGCAATATTTCTTTGCTGCAAATACTTGGCCTCTGTCGCGCCATATTCATTCGCCACGCCTGCATAGTGCAAATTAATCAGCTCAGTAAGCTTTTGTGTGAAGGGATCAACCGCTTTATAGACATCGGATGTATTAAACGTCATCAATCGATCAAGATCATCGGTCGCAATAATTTTTTGCAACAAAACGGCAGCCTCTAGCGCAGAATCAAACAATGGCTGAATCTCTTCCGTTAATTGCTTCTCCTCTTCGGTATGGGGTGCGGCAACATAAGCTTTCCATTCTTTATCTAATGTTGCGATTGCCTGATCCACATTTTCTTTTGCTTGCGTTGAGGCAATAATACCGCGTTGCAACTTTTGCCCCGTCGCGGCGATATTGTTGAGATAAAGATCATTAATAATTTTGAGTTTTTCTAATGGCAATATTTGGTGCTTATATATACTCTCGATACTGTTATTACTTTGCACTATCCCATGCACACCGCTATAACCTAGCATCAGGCTAGTTAAAGCTACCATCACAAAAATGGAAAGTATCTTGGCTTGTATGCTAATGCTATGCCGATAATCATGAAACTTGCGCGACATGGAGGCCGCAAAGCTTTGCTTGATAGACATGCTTTCATAAAGCGCTGTCGTAGCTTCAATCTGCTCACGTGTTGCCTTCTTACGCACTGAAATATAGCCCACAATCTCACCGCCCTCGCGCATCGGTGTGATACAGACATCCACCCAATAGTGATCACCATTCTTGCAACGATTTTTAACAATGCCTATCCACGGTTTTCCAGATTGAACCGTATCCCACAAGTCTGCATACGCAGCGGGTGGCATGTCAGGATGGCGCACCACATTATGGTTACTGCCCATGAGTTCTTCTTCTGTAAAGCCGCTTACCTCGATGAACTCACGATTCACGTAAGTAATCATGCCTTTTGCATCAGTTTTGGAAACGATAGAAATTGAGTCTTTTAGAGTCTGCTCACGTTGCGTGATTGGCATATTGATTTTCATTTCGAACCTCTTATATCTAGCTACAGAACCTGTATTAGAAATTTAACAATGCAATCAAATTACGCCAGTTTTGTGAAAATTTTATGACAACTCAGCAATGCGCAATATGCGCATCCAGCAAAAATCATACGCAGAAAATATTTTCACAAAAAATTCACATTTAAAAATTTGCTAGCCACTTACAATGCACGCGCGTATCTAAAAAAACAGTTTTCTGGAACAGGAAAAATATTGTGAAAATCAAAACAGCCAAAGACGAATACTTGGAAAAAGCAGCGAACTTAACAAGCGAAGAAACAGAACGATTATTGAGCCGGATGGGCGGAAAACTGCCACGCAGACTGGATAAAGAAAAGCTGACACAATTGGAAGCGGTGGCAATTCAGCTCGAAATCGAAGATGAACAGCTCAATGAATGGCGTGAAAAAATGCATGCCATTAAATCAAAAAATTAAGCTCAATAATCAAGCACAAAACATTTAGCCTAAGTTTAGGCTAAATGCCCTTCTGACCAGACACACAGCCGAGCATTCTTTACATAGATTGATCAGTCGTCAGGCTTACGCCAAGGTCACAGACCATTGTACAATGCAGCAGCACATGTGAAATTCGAGCATGATTTTAATAATCTGTAGATTGACTAAATCGGGGCTAGTTCATGAAAAACATCCTTATTGCCAACTCTAAGGGCGGTAGCGGAAAAACCACGCTATCCACCAATCTCGCTGGCTATTTTGCAACACTGGGTGGTCATGTCATGCTGTCCGACCTGGATCGTCAGCAATCCTCTGCGCAATGGTTGCAGCGCCGCCCGGAAGAGTTCCCAACCATCCACAGCCACAATCCACGCACTAAAGACACGCCGTTCGGTGCGGACTGGCTGATTACCGACTCACCGGCCGGACTACGAGAAGACAAACTATCGGATGCCGTTAAGCAAGCTGACTGCGTTATTGTGCCTATACAGCCTTCCGCATTTGATATTGGTGCCGCGCGTAATTTTCTGGACATTCTGGCTGAAGAAAAAGCCATTCGTAAAAACAAGACCTTTGTGGCCTTAGTCGGCATGCGCATCAATAGCCGCACCCATTCAGCGGCAATGCTGGCTGACTTTATGGCCGAATCAGGCTTGCCAGTACTCACTTACCTACGCAATGCGCAAGTCTATGCCACAGCTGCGGAGCTGGGCATCAGTTTGTTTGATATGCGTCCATCACTGGTCACACAAGATCTGGAGCAGTGGGAACCTATACTGGACTGGGTTGTAGAGTCGACGCAAGGCCATACATCTTAAGCTCTGCCATCGTCGCCCATGATGAGCTGACTTGCACGCTACCTTCACTACGGCGCTCAATAAACAAACTATTACCAGCCGTCTTTTTAGCCTGTTTCTTGGCATTGGCACATGCGGTAGACACTTCGTGGTGTGACTTAAAACGGCTAGGGTCAACAATAATCGCGCCGATTGAAAGACTGACGAACGGATGAAAGCAACGTGTACCTTGCCGATCTTCAGTCTCAATACCACCGTTGATACGATCAACCTCTGAATAAAGCTGCGGAAAAGTGTCGGCTATTTGTGACAGCAAAGCCTTGCAGCGACTTTCCCATTGCTCACTTTGGAAGATCAGGATGAAATCATCGCCACCTATGTGCCCAAGAAAATCATGTGCGCCACAGGCTTCCGTCAACAAACGCCCCGTCAGCTGAATGACCTCATCGCCTTTTTTAAAGCCGTACACATCATTAAATGGCTTAAAGTTATCCAGATCACAATAACAAGCTACAAATGACGAACCCGCCTGTAGCAGACTATCAATCTGCTCACTGATAGGCACATTACCCGGCAACAACGTCAGTGGGTTCGCATAACGAGCAGCGTTAATCTGCATTTGTGAAATCAATCTGAGTAAATCATGCCCACTACCCATGCCTGCATACTGACCGTTATCGGTAATAATAAAACCCACTGACAAATGGTGTGGATCGCTTTGCAAAATAAGATTGCTTAGATCCTGCAAACTCACGCTACGCTCTACCACCAGCGCAGACTTATCCATCATCATCTCACACGGGCGGCGACCATATAACTCACGGCGAAACGGCCGTGCATAATCGTTAATCATCATATTGCGGCTGATGAGACCAACCGGATGACCATCCACCGTGACGGGTATAGAGTAAAGCTCGGCATTCTCATCAAACATCTTGAATACATCTTCGTTATGACACACGGGCTCAACGGGAGGAATGTACTTGAGCAGCTTGTCGACGGTCGCGCGCTGCTGTAACAAATTCTCACGCACAATTTCCGTACGTGTCAGTGATTTAATGATTTCCGGTGTCGCCTCACGTGCTGGCGCGGTGTGGGGACGAGCAATGTGGTAGCCCTGCCCATAGGCGATGCCTAAATCACGCACTGCCATAAGTTCGGCCTGCGTCTCGATGCCTTCGGCAATCACCCTCGCACCAGATTTGCTGGCAATTTCCTGTATCGAGCGGGCAAATTGCAGCTTGACCGGATCCATATGGATATTTTGAATAAAGTGCTTGTCGATTTTGACGTAGTTTGGACGAATCTCTGACCACAAACGCAAGCCGGAGAATCCTTCCCCCAAGTCGTCAATCGCAATCTCAAAACCCATGCCACGATAGTACTGCGTTGCATCGCGCAATTGCTTGTAATCCAGGGTTTGTGCATTTTCGGTAAGCTCAATAATGACCTGATTTGGCTTCAGACCAAGCGCTTCGAGATATTTCAGCGTCTCACCGGTTCTTGCGGTAGGCTGCATCAAAATATCTGGGCTGACATTCAAGAATATTTTTCCAGGTAACGCTTGCTTGGCAAACGATTCAAGCACAACGCGTCGCGCAAGGTACTCAACATCCGCCACCATGCCACAATCTCTAGCCACCTGAAATAGCTCGATTGGCGAATGCAATACGCTCACCGCAGGCCCACGAATCAGCCCTTCAAATCCTGCCACTTTGCCCTGACTCAAATCAACGATAGGCTGGAACACGGCCGTCAGCAGGCAAGATTCCACAATATCATGCAAGTGCAAACTCAGCGCTTCGCTAGAGTGCAAATCAAGGTCATTCAAGAGGACATTTTCAGTAATGGCATTCATCACTCATGCTCCATTTAGGATATTGAGGCATGATGGCGCATCCACATGACAATTGCATGACAATTAAACTGAAAATTATCTATGCGTTACTTACAGCGAAGATACTGGAATTGAGATGATGTTGAAGGTCAATATTGACAGGGACTTACAAAACAATGACGTTGTAAACGTGTGTTCAAACACGTCCTAACAACGTCATTGTTGGTATAACAAACTAAAAACTATTTAGCGTTATGCTGCTCATGCATGAAGTGATGCACTTCATCACGATCTAAAGTACCGTCATGGTCAGCATCAATCGCATCAAAGTTTTTAGAAACGCGCGGTAGTTTTTGCGCTTCTTCTTTAGTCAACGTACCGTCATGGTCAGCATCAGCCGCGTTAAAGGCTTTAGTTTGCTTTTCATGCATAGCTTTAGACTTTGCATCACCCATATGGTGACCGCAAGCTTTCATTTCATCTTTACTCAGCACGCCGTCATGATTCGCGTCCATTTCATTGAAGTTTTTGTCATGCATGGCTTGCGCTTCGGCTTTATCGATTGCACCATCTTTGTTGGTATCGGCTTCTTCAAGAGTTTTCTTGCCATGCATCTGACAGTGAGCGCCCATGCCATCATGCATAGCATAAGCAGGTAAAGTTAAGCCAAAGCCAATAGCTGTGGTGAATAGGATAGCAAGTAATTTATTCATGATTAAATCCCTTTGTATATAGTAAAAATAGCGACGCGAAATGACCCAGATAAATAAGCGGCAAGAGAGCAACACACTATCACCTTGCCAGAAAACCCACTGAAACAATTAGTCCAGCGTACATCCTTTAACGTTCCATCACAATGACATAGCTCAAGATAACTCAAGATTCTGCTCTTTAATATACCTGTCCAAAAACCGATGCTGCAATAGATTAAAATGTAATATAAAACAATTAAGTCGTTTTTAACCCTAACAACTCACCCGATGTCTTATATAAACCACTCCACCAAGCAATCTTTACATTGATTTACATAAATTAACAATAAATTCAATTGGTTAATGTAAATTAACACTACAGATTGTTTATTCAACGCATTTAGGAGTGTTTATTATGACGAGTATTAGCAGCGTTTCATCCACCAGCAGTATTTATCAAACCTCGCAAGCCAGCGCCAGCAATGCCGCGCGCTTTAAACCAGCCGATGAATCACGTCAGGGTAAAGATGGTGGGGGATTATTAGGTGCCATTGATAACGCACTGAAAGCGGCTGGAATCTCTGGCGGGCTATCATCCTTATTGGGGGACGCCAATGCATCCAGCACATCATCCACAAGCAGCACTGATTCAAGCACCAGCACAGACACCACATCCAGCACGGATGCGGCAGCGGCCTTAGGTACTTTTATGCAAAACTTGCTGGCTGCATTGCAGTCACAAAGTAGTGCCAATAATACAAACAACGATTCATCAAACACTAGCGATATGCCTCCGCCACCACCGCCCCCGATGGGAATGGGCGGCGGCGGTGACATGGAAAGTAAATTGCAAAGCCTGATTGCGCAATTAAGCAGCGCTAGCAGCAGCTCGTCTTCTGATAGCAGCTCTACAGATTCAAGCAGCTCATCACTCACATCCAGCTTTAATAACTTGATGAGCGCTCTGGGTAATACTTCTGCCAGCAGCAGTGACTTGGAAGCATTCTTGAAATCCTTAGCCAGTAGCATGTCTGGACAAGGCTCTTCTGGAAACGTCGTGAAAACTACCGCCTAAGCATTGAAGTCAGTAGCAAACCCCAGTACAAGAGGTTTGCTACTGACTAAATTCCTTTTAATAACATTTAAAACACATGTTTATTTTCTGGCTTTAAATGTGAGTGAGATTGAAATTTGCTATTGCTAAAGCCTTCATGTTGATGCGGCTTTCTCTCCGATAATTGTTTACGTTGTTCCGCTGTCAGAAGCACAAAGATTTGGCTATCAATTTGCGCACGTTTAAACGTTGCATCCTTTTCAAGCGTCGCCAGTTTTTCAGCAATCTGCTTGGCTTTCACTTCATCAAAGACTTCCGCACTTGAAAGTTTATGCAACTCCTCTACTAATTGATGGCGTTGTTTACCATGTTCACGCATCTGCGGCATAAGTGGGTACATCAGTGCAAATATCTTATCCTGCTGCGCATCAGTCAAGTCTAATCCAGCCAGATGTGGCGGCAACCCGTGCATAGACGGCATACCATCATGAGGCTTTTCAGCATCAAACTGCATTACAGGTGAGTGGTCGCAATGTGGTTTATCCATAGGTTCGGCATGCGAAACAAATGGCATAGAGACCAGCGCTAAAGCTAATAAATGGTTAGAGATTTTCATATTCAGTTTTCCTCAGTTTTATAAAGTAGAACAATCACGTTTGAGCACAACCACTCAAATGACAACTGCATTTTGCAGCGCTGCCCTGTAAAGCGAGGTAAAGTGAACGTAAAGTTAGGTAAAACTGCCACCATGCTATTGTCGATAGCGGCGTGGCATCGCTATGATGTTGAATCTTTTATTAATTTACCTCTGTGATGATGCATAAAATATTGCTGATTGATGATGATGTCGAACTCACCGCGATGCTCAAAGAGTTTCTGGCAGCAGAGAATTTTGACGTCACGATTGCCAATGATGGGGAAACTGGCGCGCGTTATGCACTATCAGGGCTATTTGATCTGGCGGTGCTGGATGTAATGATGCCTAAAATGAATGGCATTGAAACGCTGCGTCTAATCCGTCAAGCCAGTCATATTCCCGTACTGATGCTCACCGCCAGAGGCGATGAATCAGACCGCTTCTTTGGGCTAGAACTAGGCGCGGATGATTACGTACCCAAGCCCTGTACACCGCGTGAATTAACCGCACGCATTCGTGCTATCTTGCGCAGATCAAAGTTAACGCATGACAACACACCGCAGATCAATCAGTTGATCATTGGCAACCTCTCGATGTGGCCAGAGCAACGCCGCGTGGAATGGAGCGGTAAACCATTGAACCTGACTAGTACCGAGTTTAATCTGCTAGAAGTGCTGGCGCGTAATGCTGGGCAAGTGGTCAGTAAAAAAGACCTCGCTAAAGAGGGTATGGGACGCCCGCTGGTAAGATTTGACCGCAGCATTGATGTGCACATGAGCAGCATCAGGCAAAAAATAGGCACACTTTATGATGGTCGCGATTGCATACAAACCGTATATCGCATGGGCTACCAGCTGGTTAAGGAATAGCATTCACTAAACCATCATGACTAGACTGTTCTGGAAGTTCTTTATCTTTCTCTTTGTAGCGCAGCTGACTGCGGTCATAGGCGTGAGCCTTGCCATTTGGTCACAGCATCGCAAAGAGGCCTTGCAAAGTACGGGGCTGGAAATGTCACCACCAGCACAATCATTGGTAGAGGCCGCAGCATCGACCCTGCAATTTGGCGGTATAGATGGCTTAAAGCATTTACTGAAAGAATGGCAACAACGCCCGATGCCGCAACTGCGGGTAGTCGATGGCCATGGTCAAGAACTACTGCAACGCACCTATACCCAAGCCAGTTTTGATGCGGCACAAAAACTGGCACAGACCAATACGCGCCAGACTTATGCTAAATACATCAAGCTGAGTGACGGTCAATCCCTCTTATTATTTGTGCCGGATTCTGGACGCAATCATGGTTTCGGGCGTGACCGGCCGCCACCTCCAGAAGGTATGGGCAAAGGGGATATGCGTCCTCCGCCACCAGAAAGCACGTCACATATCAGACTGCCGCGGTTTCCATTGATGCCTATATTAGGCGGCTCACTGGCAAGCTTTATATTCGCAGCCTTGCTTGCCTGGTATTTTTCAAAGCCAATTAATAGCTTGCGTGCCGCATTTGAGCAAGCATCCAAAGGTAAACTAGAGGTACGTGTGGCGCATAAGATGGGAGGAAGACGTGATGAGCTCTCCGACTTAGGCCATGATTTCGACGCGATGGCGTCTCGCTTGGGTAGCTTGCTGCAAGGCCAAACCAAACTACTGCACCATGTATCACATGAATTGCGTTCACCGCTCACCAGAATACAAATGGCGCTCGGCCTAGTGCGACAAAACCCGGTAAAAATTGACGCCTTTCTTGACCGTATCGAACTAGAAGCCAACCGCATGGATAGACTAGTTGGCGAGTTGCTCGAGTTATCCAGACTCGAATCCGGCGTAGTGCAAATCAAAAAAGAAACACTGGACTTAAGCCAACTGCTCAATAGCATTGTAGAAGACGCGCAATTTGAGGCCGCCGCCAAGCAGATTAAATTACATTTAACGCTAGACGAAAACTGTACGCTACAAGGTCAACCAGATTTACTTTATCGTGCCATCGAAAACGTGGTGCGTAACGCCATTAAATATGGGCCAGATGACGGAGAAGTCAGCATTAGCTGCACGCATCCAGCGCATGATCAGCATTTATATATTCGCGTGAGCGACCAAGGTGCTGGTGTGAGTGCATCTGAGCTGGAAGACATATTCAAACCTTTCGTCAGAGGCATTTCCGGCAGCCAAACATCGGGACATGGCGTAGGCCTAGCCATCACAAAACAAGTCGTTGAAGCACATGGCGGAGGCGTATCAGCAAAAAACCTTAGCCCGTATGGTTTTTGCGTTGAAATGACACTACCCTGCTAACCATATAGAACCTGCCTGACAGGGCTGCATCGCGGGATAAAACCAAGCCACTTTTACCTACATTTACATCTTCTTAACGTTAGTTTACGTGCCTGATTTATATAATGAATCTGTTATTTAAGATCATCCAACGGAACCATTACTTCAGGAGACGCACATCATGAAACTACAAACACTCTTTGCCCTAGCATTCTCATTGCCAGGATTAGCAATGGCACAAACCTTTCCTTGTGACCGCGGCAATATGTGCAACACCCAGCCCAGCCAACCTGTGATGCATGCCCAGAAAATAGGCGAAAACAGCGTCACGCCTGCATTCATTAAAAACATCAACCTCTCAGAAAGTCAGCGTTACGCGATTTCTCAAGTGGTGCAAAACCAAATGCCGTCCATATTATTACAGGAAAGGTTACTCAAAGATGCGCATGCAGTACTGCGTGAAATGGCTGTATCAAGACAATATGACGAAGCGATTGCCAAAAAAATTACCACGAGAATCGCTGACAGCTCAGCAACCTTAGCTTTACTCCAAGCTGAACGTGAGTATCAAGTGTATGCCCTGCTCTCGCCAGAACAGGCGAGCCAGTTTGATAAGCTCGACAATTAAACTCGGTTTTGGCGTTTCTATACAAAAGGGCTGCAAATATTGCAGCCCTTGAGCATTACTTTAGCGACCAAATAATTAGGCTGCTGCGTCTTTTTCACATTTTTTAATGAATGAATTCTTGGCAGCACCTTTAAGTTTTTTATCGGCGGCGGTCGCGCCACAAGCAGCGATAGCTGCATCTTTGTTACATTTTTTCATGAAGCTGGTTTTTGCCGCACCAGCCAGTTTCTTCTCTGCCGCTTTGGTATCACAACCCATATCGGCAGCAAATGCCATGTTGGCAGAGAACAATCCTAAAATAACCGCAAGCACAATCTTTTTCATTTTAAATTCTCCTCTTAATTATTGGGGGGCTTATGCCCAGTCGGAAAGCATACTGTAACAACATTGCAAAAACCTGACAAATATCAAAAAAATATGATTAATATCAAAATATCATTGATCACTCAGAGGCTTAATTAAGCGCGTGAAGAAACAATAATTTAACGGCAGATGAACTTTAACACTGAAAACAGTCACACAGTTTAATTGCAGTACTCTGGACATATCAATGACGAATAAGGGAGATTGCTATGCACGACGATACTTTCAATATGAGCATTCGTAAGTTCTTGAAAATGGTGGGCGTCAGTTCCCAGCATGAGATTGAACAGGCGGTCGCTCAAGCAATTGCCAGCGGACACCTCAAGGGCAATGAAAAATTACCGGTGAAAATGACCTTATCCATCGGTGCGACCAAGCTCAATATCAATTTTGATGGCGTGATTGAACTGGAATAAAGACCCAGCAATCACTTTCCACGCTCGCTGGGAAGTGTGCTCTAGCCACGCTGCTTATGTCAGTGCGTGGCTCGTAATTCTGCACTAGGCCGGCTTCTGCTCTTGCTAATAGGCTCAGCCAATTTATTGACCTTGACCGCCATGATAAAGTCATTTTCATGCAGACCATTGATTTTATGGGTCTGGAACTCGACTTTGCAGTAACCCCATCCAATTGTGATATCGGGGTGATGGCCTTCTATTTCACACAACTCGCCAACACGTTGCGCCAGTTTCATGGCATCCACAAAGTTAGTAAATTTAAAAGTACGTTTCAGCTTAGTAGCGTTTTCACGCAATTCCCAACCTGGAGCTTCGGCCAGATATTTTTCTGCCATATCGCAGGACATTGGCGGGATGCCGCCTTGGCAAGGGGTACATTTCTTGGTAATCAGATTCATTTTATTCATGATGCTATCTCCTTAATGAAGAACTACCTGAAAAAATAATGACGTATAGGTTTTCAGTGCTTGTATGACCATTAAAAATGAAAAAGGTTTGCTATCCAGTCTTGGTGAATCACAAAGCATTAACGTGGAACTAATAGCCTATAAATTCAGTCAACTTTTATGTGGAACACTGGTCGCGCATAGTGATATGTGGCGATGAGCTGGGGAGATACTAACCCAGAAACAACGGTTCCCAAGGTAATTGTGGAGGTGGCATGAGCGCTGCAACCAAACAACTGGACGAACTGATTGGCCGTGAATATCGGCATGGTTTTTATACGCCACTGCAAACCGATAGCGTACCGCGTGGCTTGAGTGAAGAAACTGTCCGCCTGATTTCAGCCAAAAAGAACGAGCCGACATTTATGCTGGACTGGCGCCTGCAAGCCTACCAGCACTGGCTGACGATGACCGAGCCGCAGTGGGCAAACCTGCACCACCCGCCTATAGACTATCAAGACATCTTCTACTACTCGGCACCAAAATCTGAAAAAGACGGGCCACGCAGTTTGGCGGACATTGATCCAGAACTGTTACGCACTTACGAAAAACTGGGCATCCCCTTGAAAGAGCAAGCGATGCTGGCCGGCGTGGCCGTGGATGCCGTGTTTGATAGCGTATCCGTGGCAACGACTTTCAAGGAAAAACTGTCCGAACTCGGCATCATTTTCTGTCCGTTTTCTGAAGCGGTACAAAAGCATCCTGATCTGGTACAGCAATATCTAGGTACTGTAGTGCCATACACCGACAACTTTTATGCCAGCCTCAACGCGGCGGTATTCAGCGATGGTACCTTCTGCTACATCCCGCCCGGCGTGCGCTGCCCGATGGAGTTATCGACCTATTTTCGTATCAATGCCAAAAATACCGGTCAGTTTGAGCGTACCCTGATTATTGCCGACGAAAACGCCTACGTGAGCTATCTGGAAGGTTGCACCGCACCGATGCGCGACGAGAACCAGCTACATGCGGCAGTAGTGGAATTGATTGCCTTGGAAGGCGCACGCATTAAGTACGCCACCGTACAAAACTGGTATCCGGGTGATAAACAGGGGCGCGGCGGCATCTATAATTTCGTCACCAAGCGTGGCGATTGTCGCGGCAATAATTCACACATTTCATGGACGCAAGTTGAAACCGGCTCCGCCATCACATGGAAATATCCCAGCGTGATTTTGCGTGGCGACAATTCCATCGGCGAGTTTTACTCGGTTGCGCTCACCAATTATTTTCAGCAGGCAGACACCGGCACCAAGATGATTCACATCGGGCGCAATACCAAGAGCACAGTGCTGTCGAAAGGCATCAGCGCCGGACATGGTCAAAACTCCTATCGCGGCTTGATAAAAGTGCTGCCTAGCGCAGAAAACGCCCGTAACTACACGCGTTGCGATTCGCTACTGCTGGGCGACAAATGCGGTGCGCATACCTTCCCCTATATCGAAGTGAAAAATCCCAGCGCCAAAGTCGAGCACGAAGCTTCGACCTCGCGCATCGGTGAAGAGCAATTGTTCTATTGCACGCAACGCGGCATTTCGACGGAAGACGCGGTATCCATGATCGTCAGCGGCTTTTGCAAAGCGGTGTTTCAGGAACTGCCGATGGAATTTGCCGTGGAGGCACAGAAGCTACTCGGCGTAAGCCTCGAAGGCAGCACTGGCTAAGGGGGACACCATGCTCACAGTCAATAATTTACACGTAGTCATTGATGGCAAAGAAATTCTGCGTGGCCTAGACCTCAACATAAAGGCTGGCGAAGTGCATGCCATTATGGGACCGAATGGTTCCGGCAAGAGCACGCTGGCACAGGTGCTTGCCGGGCGTGAAGGTTATCAGGTCACTGCTGGTAGCGCGCGTTATTTGGGGCAAGACTTGCTTGCCATGACAGCCGAACAGCGCGCGCGTGAAGGCGTGTTTCTGGCATTTCAATATCCGGTAGAGATTCCCGGCGTGAGCATCGCGCTATTCCTCAAAACGGCGCTGAATGCGATTCGCAGGCAACATAATTTGCCAGATCTGGACGCGATGGATTTTCTGGGACTGGTGCGCAGCAAAATGCGGCAACTGGGCATGGAGGAATCGTTCCTGTCACGCGCGGTCAATGAAGGCTTTTCTGGAGGCGAGAAAAAGCGCAACGAGGTTCTGCAAATGCTGGTCTTAGAACCGAAATTGCTGATTCTTGATGAAACTGACTCCGGCCTCGACATTGACGCTCTCAAACTGGTGGCAGACACCGTAAATGCCATGCGTAGCCCAGAGCGCGCCATCGTGCTGGTCACCCATTACCAGCGCCTCTTGGACTATATCGTGCCGGATGTGGTGCATGTACTGTCACAAGGCCGCATTATCAAATCTGGCAACGCAGCATTGGCGCGGGAGTTGGAGAAACATGGCTACGGCTGGGTAGAGGCCGAAAGCGCGGCAAGACAGGTGGCTTAAAATGAGCACGCAACTGGAATCATGGCGCAATATGGCACTGGAATACGTACCCCATGCATTGGCGGGGCATCACGTACCGTGGGTGTTAGCCGCGCGCCAGTCTGCCTATGCGCGCTTTGCCGAACACGGCTTCCCTACGCGGCGTGAAGAAGAGTGGAAATATACCGACGTGTCGGCAATAGGCAAGCGCACTTCACTGGCACCGGACAATTTTCCGCCAGACCCATCGTTTGAAGCCAAACTGCTGGCTTGGGCGCTCGCCGGTGAAGGCATGCATCTGATGGCATTCGTGAATGGTCATTATGACCATACGCTATCCATGACGGATAAGCTGCCAGACGGTATACAGCTCAAAAGTCTGGCGGACGTGCTGGATGATGCTGGTGACTTTGCTGATACCTTTTTTGATAAAGAACATGAACACACCATTTTTTATGCGCTGAATAATGCCTTTGCAACAGATGGGGCGGTGCTTTATCTGCCACCGGATGTGGTGTTGGATGCCCCGATTTATCTGCTGTTTATTGCTAGTGGGCGAGGTGCGGCCATTTACCCGCGCAATATTATTATTGCCAGTGAGAATGCCCACGCCAAAATCATTGAACATTACATCGGCTCGCTGGACGTGCATAACTTCACTAATGCCATCACACAAATCAAAATTGGCGCTGATGCAGAGATTGAGCACTGCAAACTGTTACAGGAAGGACCAGCCGCCGCGCACATCGCGGGCATTCATGCCGAGCAGGCAGCAGGCAGCCATTTTATTTCGCATTCATTTACGTTGGGTGGTCATCTATGCCGCAACGACATCACCACACAGCTAAACGGCATAGCAAGCCATTGCACACTGAATGGCTTGTATCTGCTCAACGAGCGACAGCATGTGGATCACCATACGCGTATCGACCATCTTGCAGCAGAATCTAGCAGTCAGGAGCATTATCGTGGTGTGCTGGATGGCGCAGCGCATGGTGTATTTAACGGTAAAGTGGTGGTACATCCTGGCGCCGTCAAAACCAACGCGCATCAGCTGAATCACAACCTGCTGCTATCACGCCAAGCCGAAGCTGACACCAAACCGCAACTGGAAATTTTCGCCGACGATGTGCAATGCACACACGGCGCAACGGTCGGCCAGCTGGATGAAGATAGCCTGTTTTACCTGCGTTCGCGCGGGATTGATGCCGAGCTGGCGCGCTCCGTGCTGACCTACGGCTTCGCCAATGACATCATCGAACGCGTACGTGTGCCGTATCTACGGCATCGCATTGAACATCTGGTGCTAGACCGATTACCACTGGGCGAACAGGTGAAGGACTTGCTATGAACTTGCCAACATTACAGGCTGGCGCTGTGACAGGTTACGAATGGCAAGCCTCCATCTGGCGCGAAGACTTTCCGATTCTGCGCACACAAGTGCATGGCAAGCCGCTAGCCTATCTGGACAATGCCGCCACCACGCAAAAACCGCTATGTGTGATTGAGGCAGAAGGCGACTATTACCGCAACGACAACGCGAACATACATCGCGGCATTCACGCCCTGAGTCAGCGCGCTACCGATGCCTTTGAATCGGCACGGGTGAAGGTACAGCAGTTGATTAATGCCACTAGCCCCAATGAAATCATTTTCGTACGCGGCACGACTGAAGCCATCAATCTGGTGGCACAAAGCTATGGCCGCAGCCGCTTCAAGGCGGGTGACGAAATAATTATCAGCACCATGGAACACCACTCCAACATCGTACCTTGGCAGATATTATGCGAACAAACTGGCGCTATCTTACGCATCACCCCGATTAACGATGCCGGCGAACTGGAGCTGGAAGCCTATGCACGCTTGTTGAACCAGCATACGAAACTGGTCGCCGTGACCCACGTATCCAATGCGCTCGGTACGATTACCCCCGTCAAATCCATCATCGAATTGGCGCATGCGCAGCATGTACCGGTATTGCTGGATGGCGCGCAAGCCATCGCACATTTGCCTGTGGACGTGCAGGCGCTGGACTGCGACTTTTATGCCTTCTCAGGACATAAGTTATACGGCCCGACCGGAGTCGGTGTGTTATACGGGAAATCCGCCCTGCTGAATGCCATGCCGCCGTATCAAGGCGGTGGCGACATGATTCGCTCGGTGAGCTTTGAGGGTACGACTTACAACACGCTACCGTACAAATTTGAAGCTGGCACACCGAATATCGCCGGGGTGATTGGGCTGGGCGCCGCCATAGATTACATCGACAACATCGGCTTTGAGGCACTGCTCGCCTATGAGCACGCATTATTGAGCTACGCGACGCTGTCAGTCATGGGTATTCCCGGCCTGCATATCATCGGCAACGCACGCTCAAAAACCGGCATTCTGTCGTTCACGCTGGATGGCGTACACCCGCATGACATCGGCACCATACTTGATCGCCAAGGCGTAGCGATTCGCACCGGCCACCATTGCACCATGCCGCTGATGGAACGTTTTGGCTTATCCGCCACGGCACGCGCTTCATTCGCCCTCTACAACACCAAAGCGGACGTAGACCAACTGGTGCTAGCCATTCATCAAGTGCAGGAGGTATTCGGAAAATGAATGACCTCCGTGAGCTATATCAGGAAATGATCTTTGACCACTATCGTCAGCCGCGCAATTTTGGTCAACTCAGTGATGCCAACCGCAAAGCCGAAGGCTATAACCCGCTGTGTGGCGACAAGGTAAAGCTGTATTTGAAAGTACAGGATGGCGTGATTCATGACGCACATTTTGAAGGTACTGGCTGCGCCATTTCTACCGCCTCAGCCTCATTGATGACAGAAAGCCTGAAAGGCAAACGTGAAGCGGAAGCCTTACAGCTACTGGACAAGTTTCAGAGCATGGTGACCGGTGTTGCCACGACTGAAGACTTAAAAAAAGATGATCTAGGCAAGCTGACGGTTTTAGCTGGGGTGCGTGAGTTTCCAGAGCGCATCAAGTGCGCCACGCTAGCTTGGCACACTATGAAGGCTGCTCTTGAGAGTAGAGAACAGATCAGCGAACCAGTGACTACCGAATAATGCGCATTTAAAAGGCCAACCATGTTCGACTGGAAAAAACTAAGCGAGCAACAACAAGAGCAGCAACCGCCTAGTCAAGAAGTGCTACAGGCACGGGTTGTGGAGATGCTGCGCACGATTTACGACCCGGAAATGCCGGTCAACATTTACGACCTCGGCCTGATCTACGGGCTGGAGGTACAACCAGCAGGCAAGGTAAACGTACGCATGACGCTCACCGCTGCTAACTGTCCGGTTGCGCAGAGCTTTCCTGACAACGTGCGGGAAATGTTGCTGTGTGTACCTGGTGTCAGTGACGTGACTGTAGAACTGGTGTGGGAGCCACCATGGAGCCGTGAACACATGTCCGATGCGGCAAAATTGCAACTGGGAATGCTATGAAGGAGATGAGCCATGAGCGACTGGATTGATGTAGCAGCAGTAGATGATTTTGCACCCGGCACCTGCCGCGTGGTGACTACGGATGAAACTTCCATTCTGGTCTTCAACCTCGACGGGCGCTATTACGCCATTGAAAACCGCTGTACACATGAAGATGCCGAGCTAGTGGATGGCGCGCTGGAAGGTGATGAGATTGTGTGCCCATTGCACGGGGCACGCTTTTCAATAGTGACAGGTGCCGTGCTGGCACCGCCGGCTTATGAGAACCTCAACACCTTTCCGATTAGAGTCAACAATGGCTGGGTAGAAGTGGATGCTGAAGCAGAATGGGATATTGCATAAATTAAGCATGTAACTCAATGAATTAATTAGAACTTTATGTGATAACACACATCACACACATGTGGTATCGCATTGGGTAAACGTGTGTGCCTTGATTAGTGGACATAGGCACGTTTTTTAAAAGGATTATTTAAGAATGAGTTAACTCTCGGAAAGGTAGGAAGCCATGAATATACACATAATCAATAAAGTATTGGTCGGTGAAGCTTTAGTAGGCGAAGGTAATGAGGTTGCCCACGTCGACTTAATCATTGGACCTCGCGGCAGCGGTGCTGAAACAGCCTTCTGCATAGCGCTAACCAATCAAAAACGTGGTGATAACGCGCTACTCTCAGTCGTTGCACCGAATCTCATGACTAAACCACCTACCGTGATGTTCAACAAGGTTGATATTAAAAATGCCAAACAGGCCGTACAGATGTTTGGCCCAGCACAGTGCGGCGTGGCGGCGGCAGTGGCCGATAGCGTCAAAGAAGGCATTATTCCCATTGATGAAGCAAACGACCTATTTATTTGTGTAGGCGTGTTTATCCATTGGGATGCCGAAGACAACACCAAAATTCAAGACTGGAATTATGCTGCAACCAAACTGGCACTTAAGCGAGCGATATTAGGCTTACCTCTTCCGACTGAGGTCATTGCCCAAGAGAAAGTGGCACATCACCCATTAGCAGCACATGACTACAAAAAAGGTGGGTTTTAGAACACTTGAAACGGCGAGCTAACTTAGGAAATATACACAAAAAAACCTGAGTTAGTTAGCAGCTAGACGTCGACGCGGAGGTTCATAAACTCCATGTCGGTTGCGTGTTGCCCACAACCTAATAACACTTGATATATAAAACCTGCGTTTGATAACACCAGAGCTTAATAAAATA
Source organism: Pseudomonadota bacterium (assembly GCA_040390265.1). Lineage (GTDB taxonomy): Bacteria > Pseudomonadota > Gammaproteobacteria > Burkholderiales > Methylophilaceae > Methylotenera. The sequence goes on from JAZJYS010000087.1 coordinate 41,464, forward strand.
TCGGCACTACAAAGCCTATACTATACAAACCAAAAAGGTGATTTGTCATCCAAACATCGCCTTGGCGCGTTAGTGTAAAGTGTTCATTAAAGGAGAGTTATTATGAATAAGATCAATAATTTGAAACGTTCGCTGTTTGCTGGCATTGTACTTCTTGCTTCAACAATTACACCAGCAGTTGCTGCCGATGTAGGCGTGTCGGTCTCTATCGGTCAGCCGGGTTTTTATGGTCGGCTTGATATTGGTGACTATCCGTATCCGCAGCCTTATGTAATTTATAACGAACCTATCATCGTACATCGCTCACCTAACGTAATGTATGAACCTCTTTACCTACGCGTACCGCCAGGCCACGCAAAAAGATGGAGTTATTACTGCGGTAGATACGATGCCTGTGGCAGACCAGTCTACTTTGTGCAGGATCGCTGGTACAACAATGTTTATGTGCCGCAATATCGTGAACGTCACGGCGGCAATGAATGGCGTGACCATGACGGTGGTGGCCGCGATGGCGGATGGCGTGGCGATGACAGAGGTCGTGACAATGACCGTGATTATGGACGTGGCAACGACCGTGGACGCGGACATGGCCATGGACACGGTAGAGACTAAGCAGCAATCATGATTAAGAGCTACTCATTGGGTTTAATGAGTAGCTTGAGTCGTTGATGCAATTAGCAAACTCGCATTAGGGAAACATCACATGCTCAGCAGGCCAACTACCGTTGTAGGTGGCCTCCGGGTGCTTTTCTGCCACTAGTTTGCGTATTTCCTGAACGCGATGAAAAGGCGCCAGCACAATCATCAGCACCTGCCCCTTAGCAATCAGCTTTTCAAAAGGCTTGAGCTGATTATTAGGAATGTTCGTCGCAACCAATGCCGTCCACAACCCACCAGCAAAAAATCCGACAAAAGTGCAGACCACTAGCGTAGCCACAACAGGTATTGGCTGGGTATACCACCAAGTAGGAATTGAGATGGCAATCAAACCCGCCACAAATCCCGCTAGCGCTCCCAACACCATACCAATTTCCCAACCTTCAATCAAATCGGTACGTTCAGAAATAGTCGCTTCAGGTAAATCGCCCAGTGGCGTATTAGCATTAGCTAAAAAGTGGATACGATTAGCGTTGACTCTTGCCAGCAATAAATCATCCAGCATGGCATGCGCGCTATTCACATCCGGTAGCATGAAATATAGTCGTCGGTTCATTTAAACCTCCTTTACCTAGTTGATCTCCAGCCAACAAATGCTCGTGAACTTAGTACGGATAAAACAATCAATGCGTACAACTTCTTACGGACAAACATACTATCTATGAAGACAACTTTCTAATGGAAAAGTTTATTTGCTACAACTTATTCAAAGTATCAATACCCCAACATTACACAATCGACAAAATGTAGATTACCAATGGAATCAAGTTAAGTCCCTGATAATTTAAGCTAGCAATCCACACTTAAAAACAGGTAAATTTTAGATTTACAGGATTTGTCTCTATTTCTTTAAAGATGGCCAGCGCTCTACCCAACAACAATGATGATCGAAATCCGGCACGACCACAATGGTTGGTCTTTTGCCTAACGGGAACTGACTCGCATAGGCTCTAGCGACAGACTCGCCAACAGCCTGATCCGAGCCACCAACATAGTGTAATTGCGGAATATTCTGCAATCTATCCGCAGCATCGGCCGGATTCAACGACCCAAACAATGGGGTCATATGATGAGCCTTGCTCCAGAAATAATGATCCAAATTGCCAGCAATCGTAATCAAACGAACAACATCCTGGCGCTGTGCCGCAACGAGCGCAGCCACAGCACCACCACCGGAGTAGCCAACAAGAATCAACTCTTTTGCTCCAAAACGCTGCTTTAACTGATCGATGGCCTGACTACTAGAATGAATCACTTCAGAGGAAAAGCGATGACTAGTCCAATACTTCTCACCACATCCCCGTCTATCCTCTCCAACAACATACTGACAAGGTCTAGCAAGATAGACTGCAGGAGTTGTATCAAGTAAAGCTAACTTTAGTGCCAGTGGGTCATGTGGCGTCGGGTCAAATGAAGGGGTCGAAGAGTTAACCCAAGCCAGCCCATCACCTTCGATATAGACAGTAAGCACCGCCGATGTTTGTATGGTCTGCGGAAGATAAGCCCGTAAGATAAAATCATCCGTTAAGATATTTTCTTGTTTCCAGCCTTTTTTCTGTACAAGTTGCTGCGCATAATCATTCCGTTCCTGCTGGCTAGGCACCTGAATGCAAGCCGTCAGCATACCGAAAAATGCTAGCAATAATAATTGAAACATCATGAATTATGTACCCAATAAAAAAGGCCATAGTATTTACACTATGGCCTTTTTAAAGCTTAAAACTAAATTAGAAAGCCCAACGTACCTTTACTGATGCAGTTTGGTTATCAAAGTCTTTACGTGCTTCAACATCATAACGAGCAGAAACTTCCACTGTTTCTGACGCCTTTCCAACAACCCCTAAACCACCACGCACCAACCATGGGCTAGAGTCCAACCCTTTAGTCACAAAGCTAGCGGTAGGCGCTCCAGCAAAGGCCGCAGTAATACTTGCCTGCTCATTAATCACGTCATAACCGATACCCAGATTAGCGGTAAACGTAGCTTTTGCATTCAAAACATGAGCCAGTTTGCCGTCAACTCCCAGTACAAGCTCTTCAGTTGTATTGCGATTAACATTTAGATTTAGTACACCAGCACCCGTTTCTCTATAGCTTTCGTCACGCACCAAAGTATAGTCCGCGCGTACAGACGGTGTTAGGCTGGTTTTATCTGACAGACTATAAGTATGTGCCAAACCGGCTCCAACGTGGCCGCTCCAGCTATTGTAATCAGCTTTAGCAACACTGCTGGTTAAGGCGATGTTACGAACACCTTCGTTATTGTGACGACCAATATCCGCTTGGAAATTGACGTCAGTAGCATCACTAATATTATGGCTACCATAAACAACTAACTGGTAACTATCAACATCAGCAGTCTGACGAGCGATACTGGAGTTTCCATCAACGTTACTACGGGCATAAGCAAATGCCACACCTAAACGGTTGCTGTCTGAGATCTCAGCATCAGCACCGAACACCATGCCGTAGGTGTTCGCGTCATAGCCACTTACACCTTTACGGTCACCCTGATTCGCCCAGCTACCAAAAGGTTTAAACCATGCATGCTTGTCACCGAAAAATTCATCCCCAGACGAGCGACCATGTTGACCTTCTTGGCGCGATTGAATAATGCGGTTCATACCATGTAATGTACTGCCTGTCGCTTGACTCACACCACCCGTAAGCAGTGGTAAAGTTTGACTAACTGCATCACTCACTTGACGTTCTGTAGATAAATTACCAAGTGCATCAATAACACCCTGCATACCCGGCGCAATCAAAGTACCATCTGCAATACTATCAAATACACGTGCTGCACCCAACGCAGGGTTGTTTCCATTATGGGTAGCAGACTGAGTGGCTGTGGTACCTTGTTCAACAAGAAAGTCGATATGCGACCCTTCGCCACCATCATAAGCAACACTAGAGAAATTGAACATTGAACTATTGTCATCAACGCGGCTAAAGTTACCAGTCAAAGTATTACCGGCCATAACCACATTCGTCAAAGTCTGACCCACAATCAAGTTGTTCACGGTTTTAACATCGACAAAGGCCTTACCGGCTATGGTTGCCGTACCGTCAACGTATAGCTGACTATAACCGCCCGCATCAGCACTTTGAGCCGCGATTTTTAAAACACCGGTATCAGTCTGCGTATAGTTACCCCCTATTAAACCAGAGTATGGAATTGGAATTCCAGATCCATTATGTAATGGCAAATCAATGGTACCGGCATTATTCACAGTAATATCTGGTGACAACGTAAATAAGCGTCCAGATAGCACACCTGTAGCTAAGTTATTCACCGTACCACCAGTACCGCCATAAATCACTAACGAGTTACCCTCGCCACCATCAGCTGCCACACCTGAAATAGTGCCACTGTTATTGATCGTACCGTTAAGATTCTCAGCAAATATACCCGTAGCAAACGCTATTCCACTTGTTGGTAAAGTATTGTTTAAAGTAGCTCGAATTATGCCCAAATTATTAATCGTACCAGTGATGTCATGAGCAGCAATACCTGCAGCAATACCTGTCTGTGCATTAACGGTCGCTTCGATAATGCCATTTGTGTTGTTATTGATAATCGCCGCAGAGGCTACAGAATTTTGAACGTAGAGACCAACCGCTGTTCCACTCAAACTCGCGTTAGCAGTTGCGCTGATCGTGCCATTATTATTCAGCAGACCTTGCATAGCGGGAGAGCCAAATTCACCTACACCTATAGCGTAGGCATCCCCTTCGTTGTTACTGGCACTGGCCGTTATAAAATGATTATTAGTCAGAGTGCCCATTAATTCACCTAAAATACGGACACCGGTATTGGCTGTAGTAAAGTCATTTCCATAGCCGCTGGAGCTAACCGTACCATTATTAGTAAAAGATCCAAAGGCAGATCCTTCAACATAACCCAAATCCCCCTGATACAATACCGCAGCACCTGTTGCGTTAGTGACAGCAATAGTCACACCACTATTGACGGTAACATCTACTGTACTGAAACCAGAAGCCATCACACACTGTGAACTAACATCCGCACTCACAGTTGGACCACAAACTGGCGTTGCAGCAGCGGTTTGCATAAAAATCCCATTAGCGCAAATAATGGCTACCGCAGTATGAATGGCTTTAGGTTTCCAGTGGTGACGATTTTTTTTCATTCTTGTTCTCTTTAAATTGATTTCTTTATGAAATAAAGATTATTATTAATTTTATAATGCTAGCATGAAACGCCCACTCCACCGCCTTTCCCCTCTGTTTTCCTCCCACGAATATCAGGCAATGTTGTATGAATACTACAAAAGCTATCAGCACGACACGCCAGTAATTTGTAATGAGGATGGGAGTGTTTATGTAACGCATTACGCAGATTGCTTGCATCTACTCAATTCGCCAAGCTGCAAACGCGAAGCTCCCAACGGCGGTGGCCCATTTAGCAAGCTAGCAACACCAACATCGGCGCTGGAGAAAATGATTCGTCATTGGATGGTCTTCATGGATCCACCACGGCACGACTTGGTACGCAAAGCGTTTGCATCAGCGTTTCTCGCTAAACCTATCAACCGCATGGAGCCAATGATTCGAGCAAGGGTGCGACAGCTACTTGAACAATGGCCAGCTACAGGTAACGTTGAGGCAATTCAGCAATTGGCCTTTCCTCTACCGGTAATGGTGATTGCGGATATTCTCGGTGTACCCGAACAAGATGGGATGCAGTTTCAAAGCTGGGCATTGCAATTAACAGAAGCATTGGATACCGCTGAAGAGGCCTCTATCCATCGAGGCGAAGGCGTTGCTCTAGAGCTAAAGGCTTATTTTGAACATTTGGTAGCGACACGCAACCAACTACCAGAGCACTGCTTGATTAACACGGTTGAGAATACGGCTGATAGTAAATTAACTGCCGAAGAGTATGTATATGGCTATGCATTTCTACTCTGGGCAGGGCATGAAACGACGAAAAATCTAATCGCCAATGGCATATTGACCCTGATTCAGCACCCAGTACAACTCGCACAACTACAGCAAGAACCAGCGCTACTGGAAAGTGCAATTGAAGAAATTCTGCGCTACGAATGCCCAGTACAAAAAATAAGCCGCTGGACACATGAGGACGTTTCATTCGGCGAATACCTTGTACCTGCCGGCACATTGGTTACAGCTCTCATTGGCGCTGCCAACCGCGATCCGGCAACATTTGAGCATCCAGACCAATTCGACATTACCCGTAGCAAAAATCGCCATATTGCTTTTGGTACTGGCATTCATCATTGCCTAGGCGCCTTACTAGCACGCACCGAGGCGCGTATTGTCTTAGGTGAGCTATTGCCTCGACTACAACATCTAACAATCACAGACTACCAATGGCGTACTTTTTCAGCATTTCGCAGTCTTGAAAGGCTGCACCTTAACGTAGGGCTACCATGCTAAATCAACTCCCCATTTCACGCTTAAGCGGCACCATGCTTCCCGCGATTACAGACCCACATGCAGCAATGCAACTTGCGCTGCAATATCAGTTCGAATCATTACAATGGTGGCCCGCAGAAACGCTACAGGCGTATCAGCTAAAACAATTCCAGCACCTCCTGATTCATGCTGCCTCCACAGTTCCATACTATCAAAAACTACTAGTCACTAATGGCCTCAATTTACCTGAAAATTTGACGCTGGAATTTTTAAAAACCTTTCCAATTTCAACCCGAAAAATCATACAAGAAGCCGGCTCTGAAATTGAAAGCAATACGCTGCCTTCGGATCACGGCACCGCCGAGTTTTCCAAGACTTCCGGCTCGACCGGCCGGCCTGTGCGCTTTGCTCGTACAGCACTGACGCGTACTTTATGGCTCGCGTTTGCCTTACGTGACCATTTGTGGCACTCACGCGACTTTAGCGGCAAGCTATGCGCAATTCGCTGGTTCTCTCGCGGCACGGCTGAAGCACCTAATGGCGCACACGACCCAAATTGGGGAAATATCGTATCGCCAATTTTTACCTCTGGCCCTTCCGCAGCATTAAATGTAGTCGCTACCCTGCCTGAACAAATAGATTGGCTACATAAAGAAAACCCAGACTACCTCGTATCATTTCCATCCAATCTAATCGCACTGGTTCAATATGCGCAAGCGCATAAGCTGACACTTCCCGCATTAAAAGAAATACGGACTATCGGAGAATCATTAAGTGATGAGGCACGCAAAATCATCGCAGAGGCATGGCAAACAAAGGTTGTGGATATTTATACTTGCGAAGAGGCTGGTTACCTTGCACTGCAATGCCCAGAAACGGGTGATTATCATGTGCAATCCGAGAATGTGATTCTGGAAATTATCGATGAACATGGAGAGGCATGCCCACCCGGAAAAATTGGCCAAGTACTGATTACGACACTGCACAACTTTGCTACACCACTGATTCGCTATGAAATTGGTGATATGGCCGAATTTGGACCGCCTTGCAAATGTGGCCGCGGTTTGCCCGTTATCCGTAAGATTCATGGCCGTAAGCGCAACAGGCTTATTTTACCCAGCGGTGAAAGTATATTCCCTTATCTTGGTGAGCACGGTGACATCACACGCCTCACCGGCGTGAAACAGTTCCAGTTTCAATGCATACAACTCAGCACAGATGAAATCGAACTAAAACTAGTCATGGAACGACCGCTCACCGAAACTGAACAGTCTAAGGTAGCGGAGCTAATGCAACGCCAGCTAGGTCACCCTTTCAAAGTACGATTCAGTTTTCCGGTTGATATTCCACGCGGACCGACTGGAAAATTCGAAGACTTTATCAGTCTGATTGCAAATTAAAGAACGGCTTTTGCATCAAATCTCGCACAACAAGCGCCCCATAATTTTTGCTGGCATCATCTGGAAAATACTCGGGAATAACATGCCGCGCATCCGGCACGCTAAAACCGATAGTCTCGTACATGGCGAGCAATGGATCAAGCAAGTGCTGCCCCTTTCGGGTCGCCGAATACTCCTGAGCATTACAACTACTGTGTTGCTCATGAAATTTACGGTATCCCGGCAACACTGCACCAGCCAATACATAACGCAGACCTAAACTTTGCGCTAACTCAACCTCACGCAACACCATGGGCGTAAAGATGTTCTGGCCGCGATATTGGCTACTGATAACACCAGACACAATGTATAAGGCATTACTTTGCGTCAGATCAACAGCATGAAGATACCCATCGTAGGTAACAATATCCCAGTTTTTGAAATTGCCAACATCCTGAGGCTGATACACAAGTGGCATGGCGGTGATTGTCGCGACCACTTCACCTCCTGCATCACCGATGCAAGCCAGAAAGAACCCTTGGGGAAACTTATTCATTCTTGACAAAAACTTATCAGCCCCAGCGCGCCCCTGTTCAGGCCAACTTTGCTCTACATTCAAGATAGCAGGAATATCAGAAGCTGTAGCATTTCTTATTATGATCAAAGAATTAATCCTTACTCAATTTGGATATATTGAACCCGGACTAGCATCAAACCACGCTCCTCACTTGTCCAGCTTCTACAGAAGCCTTGTATTTAGCCTAGTATATAATAGCCTGAACAACTTAATACAGACGAAAGCAGGATGCATCCGTGAATTACCTCATCATTGAAAATGTCCTACCTCCGGACCTGTTGTTAGAAATCACAAATGCAATTTCTCAAGGGCCATTCGATAATGGTAAAAGCACAGCCAACGGGCTGGCAAAAACGGCCAAAAAAAATCTGCAACTATCTGCGGCTGCACATGGAGAATTGCTACATAAGATCGGTCAAGTCATTGAGTCGAATGCGATGGTGAGATCATTTGCGTTACCGCACAAGATCAGCCGGCTAATCCTTAATCGCTACGAAAAAGAAATGGATTACGGGCTGCATTCAGATGGTGCATACATTGATGATGTACGCACAGACATTTCATTTACGTTATTTCTCGACGATCCAAGCACTTATGAAGGCGGTGAATTGGTGATTGCTACAGCCTCTCAGCAATTTACCTTCAAACTACCGGCCGGACGCATGGTAATTTACCCAACAGGCGCACTACACCGTGTCACGCCAGTGACCCACGGCGTTCGCAATGCATTGGTGGGGTGGATTCAGAGCAGAATTAAAGATGCTGCGAAGCGTGAAATTATCGCCAAACTCAACCTCGTACCAAACACACTAAGTTCTGATGAGAAATACAGAGAACTGGCAACTTTAACCGGTGAATGCATCCAGAACCTAGTGAGAATGTGGGGCGAATAAGCGCGCATCCGTCTAGCATCCTGTCAAAGTCTATAATCAGTGATGCCCCGACCATCCCGGCAGGGCATCAGTATTACTAGTCCGTTTCGCGCCTATCGCATGGTGGCAGTATATTTATTCGCCTCTTCCCAGCCACGTGTGGCATTGCCCGCACTGTATGAATGCGCACCGGCACCAGCGAGATGACCGCCATCCACAATCAGGTATTCATCACGTATCGGTCGCCCTTCAAACCAACATTCCAGAATCTCACGAGTACCTGCGGCATAACGCGCCTGCGCACTCAGGCTGGTGCCAGAAACGTGCGGTGTCATGCCGTGATGTGGCATGGTACGCCACGGGTGGTCTTGCGGTGCGGGTTGAGGAAACCAGACATCTCCGGCGTAACCTGCCAGCTGACCTGTTTTTAGCGCACTGGCAATGGCATCGCGATCGCAAATCTTGCCGCGTGCCGTGTTAATGATATAGGCGCCATGCTTCATCTTGGCGATCAGTTTTTCGTCAAACATGTGCTCGGTTTCAGGGTGCAACGGACAGTTAATTGTCACCACATCGCACACTTTGACCATGGATTCCACATCCGGGTGAAAGGTCAAATTGAGTTCTTTTTCAATTTCGGGTGCTAAGCGATATCGGTCAGTATAGTGCAGTTTCACATCAAACGCTTTCAGTCGCCTGAGCACCGCCAGCCCGATACGACCCGCCGCGACCGTGCCGACATCCATGCCCTCAAGGTCATAAGAACGTGCCACGCAATCGGCAATATTCCAGCCGCCTTTCATCACCCACTGATACGATGGAATGTAATTGCGCACCAAGCTCAAAATCATCATCACCACATGTTCGGAAACGCTGATGCTGTTGCTGTAGCTGACTTCGGCCACTGTCACACCATGCTTACTAGCGGCCTGTAAATCAATATGGTCAGAACCGATGCCGGCGGTAATCGCCAGTTTCAGTTTTTTCGCTTTGTTGAAACGCGCCTCTGTCAGGTAGGCCGGCCAGAATGGTTGAGAAATAATAATGTCGGTATCCGGCAGTTCCTGTTCCAGTTTGGAGTGTGGACCATCTTTGTCTGAGGTCACCACAAAGGTATGCCCTAGTGATTCAATATATTTACGTAAGCCCAGCTCACCGGAAACACTGCCTAGCAATTGCCCAGGTTTAAAATCTATGTTCTTCGGTGTAGGCAGCGTCTGCCCGCCGGGATATGTTTTGATGACCGGAATACTGTAACGTGCATAAGATTCTGGATAACCCGTCACAGGGTCATCGTAGAGTACACAGAGTACTTTAGCCATGATGTCCTCCTTTA
>JAZJYS010000088.1:0-2604 GCA_040390265.1 Pseudomonadota bacterium
ATTAAATCTGTTGTTAGTCATTGCTACTCGTTAGTAGGCCAATTTTTTAAAGCCAATTTTACGATGGCTAATAGCTCATCTCGGCTTGCTCCACTAGTTGCCTGCACGGACATGCCTTGATGAAGTGTGGCCAAATACTTGGCTAAGTCGGCGCTTTGTACGTCTGGGGGTAAATCCCCCTGAGATTTTGCTAGCTCAAAGCGATGTTCAAAACTGCTTTCTAAATTCTTTCTGTACGCAATAAGCTCTTGCTGTATGAGCTCTGAGCCTTTGCCACAAGTGAGCGCGGCTTGGACAATCATGCAGCCCATCGGGTGCTTGTGATCAGTTAAGAATTCAGCAGCGCCAGTTAAAAACTTTTCAGCGACTTTACGTGCCGTGCGCTCATGCATCACCGACTCAATAAATGCCACTGGCCCAGCAAGATATTTCGCGAGTGCTTTGCGGAACAAGGCTTCTTTGTTTCCAAATGCAGCGTAAATACTCGGCTTGTTAATTCCCAGTGCATCTACCAATTCCGCCATCGATGCGCCTTCGTAGCCTCGCAGCCAAAAAACTTGCAGCGCACTTTCTAGCGCGTCATCTTGATTGAATGCGAGCGGGCGGCCACGGGGCTTGCTAGTTTGCTGGGCGGCTACTTCAGTGTTTGTTTCTTCGCACATAAGACATTAATAGCATGATGTAAAACAATATTGTACCACTAGGTATAAATTTAGTTGACAGTCAATTTTGTATCGCATATTATTTATTTACCAATCGGTATTAAATATAAATGCTGGTGAATAACAACTCAATTTAAGGATCATGAATATGCAAGTTAAGACAAATAAAGTGGCATTTGTTACAGGGGCTAATCGTGGCATTGGCTTCGAAACAGCCAAAGGATTAGCTGAGGTTGGCGTGACTGTGCTGCTTGGTTCTCGCGATATTGAAAAAGGCCAGACCGCAGCTAAACAGCTACAAGCATTAGGATTTAACGCGGAGGCGATTCGCTATGATGCAAGTCAGGCACAATCCGCTGACGATGCGTTTGAATATATTGATAAGCATTTTGGCAAACTGGATATCTTGGTAAATAACACCGGGATTAATCAAGAGCAATTGATGGGAAGTAATAATAGTAGCTCTGTCAGTATGGATGTCTTGCAACATACGTTTCAAATCAATCTTTTTTCTACCATTGCCTTGACGCAAAAACTGTTGCCACTGCTAAAGAAATCCCCAGCCGGTCGCATCGTAAACTTGTCCAGTATATTGGCATCACTTACTTTACACAGTATGCCTAACTCGCCTATTGACCCTGCCAAAGCGTTCGCTTACAACGCCTCTAAAACCGCACTTAATGCCTATACCATTCATTTGGCACATGCGCTGCGCGACACCAATATCAAAGTGAATTCGGCGCATCCGGGCTGGGTGAAAACTGAGCTGGGTGGCGCTAATGCGCCAATGGACATTGCGGATGGCGGTAAAACCAGTGTGCAACTGGCGATGCTGGATGAGCATGGCGCCAGTGGCGGTTTCTTTCATATGGGAGAGTCTTTGCCTTGGTAGTTAAACGACACCTGTCGTTAGAAAGAAGGAAATATTTTGCCTAGAAAAATAGCCTATCGTTATCGGACGGTTCTATTTGCTTTGCTGATGTCATGCTGCACCGCTTTGATCGTGTCGGGCACCATCATTTATTTGCATTCCGAGTCGCAGGTATCTTTTATGGTGCTGTGGCTCGGCGCATTTATGACAGCATGGCCGATTGTGTTTGTCGCCATTTTGTTAATTGCGCCTGTCGTGAATAAATTAGTGGGTCTGATGGTTGAGGATATTACGGGCGGTTAAAAATATCGGTTTTTTAGTGATGTGGTCATGTGGCATCTTGAGGTGAAGATTTAGCGGGGCAACATAGTTGCATACTCAAAAAATAATCTACCTATATTTCTGCGTAAGCCTATGATGAAGCTACATCGATGAAGATATTCGTCTGAGCCGATGATTGAAGAGACTTATCGTCGCTTCAACAGATTTAAGCAATCAGGTTAAATCTGCACATATTAGGAGAAACATCATGGCCAAAGGTCAGCAACACAAAAACAAGGAAGTGAAGAAACCCAAACAGGATAAAAAAGTAGTCGTGGTGTCTGGTGCCATTCGACCAATCGTGCCAAGTACAGCCAAGAAATAAGTGTTATCTGCACGTGTTCTCACTTCAATAGCAGTCTAGTCGTTTAGCTGCAATTTCACTACGCTGCTCAAGGTATAAAGCCGTGAGCCAGTCAGCTTTGCTTAGTCAAAAATAGCAAAAACTTTCTCCCTGTAGCAAGGTCTATTCACTGTATATAACGGTTTGATTTGTCGTCATATGTTTAGTCTCTGTTACAAACGGCAGGTACTAACAAGGTGGCATGTCCTGCCAACTGGATTCGAGTGGTAAGGATCTCATTATTCACTGCGCCAGTGACTATGGATGATGCCGAACAGCGGGTAGGTCGCAATGCGCAACCAATGACAGATTGGTACCTTGCGATGAAAAAGCTACCTGAAACTCATTTAGGTAAAGGAGGACATCATGGCTAAAGTACTCTGTGTACTCTACGATGACCCTGTGAC
>JAZJYS010000089.1:0-4014 GCA_040390265.1 Pseudomonadota bacterium
CCCGATATTTATGTGATTGGTAACGTGGTTTCGCGTGGCAATCCATTGATGGAGGCTATCCTCAATGAGGGTCTGCCTTATATCTCAGGGCCCCAGTGGCTGGCGGAAAATGTGCTGCAAGGCAAGTGGGTGCTGGCTGTAGCGGGTACGCATGGCAAAACCACTACCAGCTCTATGTTGGCTTGGGTGTTGGAGTACGCGGGTTTAGCACCAGGCTTTTTGATTGGTGGCGTGCCTGAGAATTTTGGCGTTTCCGCGCGTTTGCCGCAAACGCCTGCTTTAGCGAAAAGCAAGCAGGATGCGAACAGCACTTCACCTTTCTTCGTGATTGAAGCGGACGAATACGACACAGCGTTTTTTGATAAGCGTTCTAAGTTCGTTCACTATCGCCCACGTACCGCCGTGTTGAATAATCTTGAGTTTGATCATGCGGATATTTTTGATGACTTGGCTGCGATTGAAAAGCAATTTCATCACTTGGTGCGCACGGTTCCGCAGCAGGGATTGGTGGTGGCGAATGGCAAAGAAACCAGTTTACAGCGCGTGATTGAAAAAGGCTGTTGGACACCTGTAGAAAAGTTTGGCACAGATGCCGATTGGCAAGCGACCAACCTTGATGCGAATGGCAGTTTTGATGTGATCTTTAAAGGTGAGCGTCAAGCGCGTGTCAGCTGGAAAATGTTAGGTGAACACAACAGAATGAATGCGTTGGCTGTGATTGCAGCTGCGCGCCATGTCGGTGTGGCACCGTGTATTGCCATTGAAGCGTTAAGTGAATTCAAAAATGTAAAACGGCGTATGGAAGTGCGTGGTGAAGTGAATGGCGTGACGGTGTATGACGACTTTGCGCATCACCCGACTGCCATTGAAACCACTGTGGCAGGCTTACGCAGTAAGGTCGGCAAGGCGCGTATATTGGCGGTGCTGGAGCCACGCTCAAACACCATGAAGCTTGGTGTGATGAAAAGCGCACTGCCAGCCAGCCTGAAAGATGCTGATTTGGTATTTTGCTATGGTGCCAATCTAGGTTGGGATGCAGCCGAAGCGTTAGCGCCAATCAGCGATAAATCCAAAGTGTTCGATGATTTGGATACCATGATTGCAGCGATTGCGCGAGAGGCTCAATCTGGCGACCACGTGCTCATTATGAGTAATGGTGGCTTTGGTGGCATACATCAGAAATTACTAGACACTTTAAACGCGGGCTAATCCTTGGTTACGGCACCCAACGCGATGGAAGTCAAAGCATTCTCTGCGCTCACTGTTAAGTTGAAAACAATGAGCGTGATGAGCATGGCTATTTGGTTGTCATTGTTTTTTCATGCAGCAATACTCAGTATTCAGTTCCAACCGGAGCTTAAAAAGTTCAGAGATCAACTACCTGTACTCGAGGTATTTCTAGTCAATGCAAAAACCAATTCCAGACCAGATAATGCCGATGCTTTTGCACAAGCCAATCTAGATCGTGGCGGTAATACTGACCAAGATCGCAAAATGAAAACAGCGCTGCCCGCGTTAAAACAACAAAAAACCGAATTTACGGTGAATCCAGTTGCACAGGTAAAAGATGGTGCAATGGCAACGAAACAAACCGCAGAAGAAACACGAGAGCAAAAACGGGTAGCCTTGTTGGAGAAGCAGGCGCAAGAGTTGATGACACAGTTAAACTCACCCACAAAAGTAGAGTCGAAACCCGTGCAAAAAGCGGTAGCAAAGGAATCGGATGCGGGTAGCCAAACCTCGCCGAACAAAAAACTTAATTTGCATGACATCACGGCAGCCACTTTAGAAATGGATCGACTTGAAGCGTTAATTTCTAAACAACAAGATGACTATCAGAAACGCCCAAAACGTAAATTCGTAGGTGCGCGCGCCAAAGAGTATCGCTATGCGATGTACGTGGATTCATGGCGTCAGAAGGTGGAGAGAGTCGGTAATCTCAACTATCCTGAGGCTGCCAGAGACTTGAAACTTTATGGCCAGTTACAAATGACCGTATCAATTAAGGCCGATGGCAGTATTGAGAATATTGAAATCAACCGTAGCTCAGGACATAAAGTGCTGGATGAAGCGGCAAAGCACATTGTAGAGCTGGCTGCGCCCTATGCAAGGTTCCCCGACGATGTCCGCAGGGAGATTGATATTTTAAGTATTACAAGGACGTGGACGTTTACTAAAGAAGATAACCTCGCCACTGAGTAATTCTGCTTGAAAATCGCCATACTCGGCGTTAGTTTCGTCTCGCCGTACTCATCGTACTGTCTTCGACTCACTTTCTTGATTATGGCAATTTTGAAGCAGAATGTTTGTGAACAGCAACTGGATGCATATGACTAACTACTACCAACACCACGTATTTTTTTGCCTCAATAAGCGTGAGGATGGCGCGGCGTGCTGCGCAGATAATGGCGCAGAAGCGGCTTTTGACCATATGAAAGCGCGCATCAAGAAGCTGGGGCTGAATGGTGAAGATAAGGTGCGTATTAACCGCGCAGGCTGTTTTGACCGTTGTGGTGAAGGGCCATTGCTAGTGGTTTATCCACAAGCCATTTGGTACACCTTTGTCGATAACGAAGATATTGATGAGATTATCGACTCACACATTATCAACGGCAAAGTCGTCGAAAGACTAGTCGTTTAGTCGGTTGTGCCTACTGCACAACGTATGTAGGCGCTAACTTTTTCGGCAAGTGCTTTTATGGTTTGCTCATTCAGTGGTGCGGGCGTGCCAACTCGCATCGCTTCACCCCAATGAGAGTTTGGAAAGTGCTTATCATTTTCAAAGCGTGGAATCACATGCCAGTGTATATGCGGTGTTTTATTACCTAGGCTGGCTAAATTGATTTTAGCTGGATTGAGAATCTCGCGCAGCGCGGTTTCTACAGAAAATACAGTTTTCATCATGCGTGCGCGTTGCGCTGGCGGCAAGTCGGTCATTTCTTTGACGTGCGCCAGTAACTCAACGCGGCAATAGGCAGGATAATCGGCATCGTTGAGCAGCACGACACGACAAAAATCATCCTGCCACAGAATTGGACTCTGGCACGGCTGGCAGAGCGGGCAGTTTTGTAAATCTGCTGCCATGTTAAGACGCTGCCAACATGCGCTCTAACGTGAGCTTAGCAAGCTTGGCCTCGTGTTCAGGCACTTTAATCTGGTTAACAACGTTGCCTTCAACCAAGTTTTCTAGCGTCCAAGCTAAGTGCTGTGGGTCTATACGTGCCATAGTCGAGCATTCGCACACTACATGACTCATAAACTGCACCAGCTTGCCTTCAGGCTTCATGTTTTCAGCCAGACGATTCACCAGATTAAGCTCAGTACCTACTAGCCATTTAGTGCCAGCTGGCGCGTCACTGACAGTTTTCAAGATGTATTCCGTTGAACCTACATAGTCAGAATTCAGGCAAACCTCAAATGGCGCTTCTGGGTGTGAAATCACAAAGCCATCGGGATGTTCAGCGCGGAATTTTTCAATGTTTTGCAGACGGAACATCTGATGGACAGCGCAATGACCTTTCCAGAGCAAGATTTTCGCATTTTTGATTTGTTCAACAGTCAAACCGCCCATTGGTTGGTCAGGGTCCCAGATTGGCATTTGTTCTAGTGGAATGCCCATTTTATGGCCGGACCAGCGGCCTAGATTTTGGTCAGGGAAGAACAACACTTTTTCGCGTTGTGCAAAAGCCCATTCCAGAATTTTGGGTGCGTTGGTGCTGGTGCAGACAATGCCACCATGCTCACCACAAAATGCTTTCAGGTCGGCGGCTGAGTTAATGTAAGTAACGGGTGTGATTTGCTCATCAAAATTAAGTACTTTATTCAGTTCGCGGTAGCTACGCTCAACTTTGGCAAGGTTTGCCATATCTGCCATTGAACAGCCCGCAGAAAGGTCAGGCAAAATGGCAATCTGTTCTGGACGACTTAAAATGTCAGCCACCTCAGCCATGAAATGTACGCCTAAAAATACGATGAATTCGGCATCCAGATTTTCGGTATAGCGTGATAGTTTGA
>JAZJYS010000090.1:0-17212 GCA_040390265.1 Pseudomonadota bacterium
AAACTCATCATGCAAGTACACGATGAACTGGTGCTGGAAGTGCCAGAAAGCGAACTTGAGTTAGTTAAATCAACATTGCCACAATTGATGCAGCATGTAGCTAAGTTAGATGTGCCATTGTTGGCGGAGGTGGGGGTGGGGAGTAATTGGGAAGGGGCGCATTAAATGTCTAGCATTCCCCCTCAATTCGGCATCTACATCATCGGCGATGAAATTCTCTCTGGCAAGCGGCAAGACGCGCATTTGCGCTTTGTGGTTGAAGCCTTTAAAACGCGTGGCTTGCAATTGGCTTGGGCGAACTATCTAGGCGACGTGCCAGCGCAGATCATAAGCTCATTACAAGCCAGTATGGCGCGTGGCGATGTTGTGTTTTCTTTTGGTGGCATTGGTGCCACGCCTGATGATTACACGCGGCAATGTGCTGCGGTGGCGGCAAATTTACCGATTGAGCGTCACGCGAGAGCTGTGGCGGAAATCGAGGCGCAGTATGGAGAAGGCGCTTATCCAAAACGCGTATTGATGGCGGACCTTCCGCAAGGTGCTACCTTGATTCCTAACCCGGTTAACCGCGTAGCGGGCTTTGCTATTAACACGCATTACTTCATGCCGGGTTTCCCTGAAATGTCGCACCCAATGCTGGAGTGGGTGCTGGATACGCATTATGCGCATTTGTTTCATACACAGGATTACATTGAAGCTTCTATTTTGGTGATGGATGCGGGCGAGAGTCAGCTCATTGACTTGATGACACATATCGTTGCGAAGTATGCCGAGCTTAAGCTTTTCAGCCTACCCAAGCTGGACACAAGACGCACCACCGAACTTGGCGTAAAAGGTACTGGCGCACAAGTACAAACCGCCTTGGCAGAAATAAAACTGGCGATTACAACGCTTGGCTTTCCGTGGAGCGATGCTTAGATGCGACGCTTAAAGGATAACACCAGCAATGCAATGTAGAGCCAATTGCGGTGCGTGCTGCATCGCCCCCTCCATCAACAGTCCGATTCCGGGCATGCCTAACGGTAAGCCTGCCGGCGTACGCTGCGTACAACTTAATGATGACAATATGTGCAAGATTTTCGGCAAGCCTGAGCGACCGGCCTTTTGCGGCAGTTTGCAACCTAGCTTGGAGATGTGCGGTGGTGAGAGTATGGGTCACAAATCCACAGCACAGGCACGTGAATATGCCATGACATGGCTCACGCAATTAGAGCGTCTGACGCGCCCCAACTAAATTATCATGTCAGGTTAAGCCTGACTATAGTCACTTCTGCTCGTTTCACGCATGAAAAACACCGCTATCAAGCTTAACGCGGCCATGGTCGAAACATAGTAGCCCACCCACACCAAACCGCCCTGCTCAACCAATAGTTGCGAAACAAACGGCGCACTAGATGCGCCAAGAATGCCGCCCAACTGATAGGCCAAGCCCGCGCCGGTATAGCGCACCGCCACTGGAAACTGCTCCGGTAAAAACGCGCCCATCGGCGCAAAGCTGGCGCCCATGAGTAGTAGTGCGATCGATAAAAAAGCCGTAATTTGCAATGGCGTACCGCTCGCCATGAGCGGATGCAAGCTGAATCCTGCGGCTATCGCTAAAAAACATGCGGCTAGTAACACTGGTCTACGGCCAAATCTATCGCTCAGCCAAGCTGACACTGGCGTAACAGCAGCCATAAAAAACACCGCTATGCATAACATCACCAAAAAATCAGCGCGTGGGATATGCAAGGTTTTCGTCCCGTAACTTAAACAGAATACGGTGGCGGTATAAAACAGGTTGTAGCACACCGTCATTGCCAGCGCACCGAGTATTACTGGTCGCAAATGATTTCTTAACAAATCTTTAATCGGCATTTTATGCGTGTGATGTTGCGCCAAGGCTTTGGCAAAGGCTGGCGTTTCCGCCAGTTTAAAGCGCACATATAGTCCGACCAGCACCAGTAAGGCACTGGCAAAGAAAGGTAAGCGCCAGCCCCATGCCTTAAAAGCATCATCCGATAAAAACACGGTTAATGCCAGAAAACTCAAGGTTGCCAATAAAAACCCGACCGAAGGCCCGAGCTGTGGAAACATGCCGAACCAGCCACGCTTGCCTGCTGGCGCATGTTCGGTAGCTAATAGCGCCGCCCCGCCCCACTCCCCACCTAAGCCCAAACCTTGCCCGAAACGCAATATGCACAGTAACACCGCAGCCCAAGTGCCGAGCGTGTCGTAGCCGGGCAGACAACCTATCAGCAAAGTAGAAACACCCATCACCAACAGTGACGCGGCTAATGTTGCCTTACGCCCGATGCGGTCGCCAAAATGACCGAACACCATCGCGCCTAAAGGCCGCGCAACAAAAGCGATACCGAAGGTTAAAAATGCATTGAGTGCTTGCGCCGCAGGATCGCTGGCAGGAAAGAATACCTGTCCAATCACCAAGGCAGAAGCCATGGCATAGATGTAAAAATCGTAAAACTCGATTGCCGTGCCAATAAAACTGGCAAAGGCGATGTGCGTAGTCGAAGGCGCGTGGTGTGTTTTCAAAAAAATTCTTTCAGTCTAAGGTGTTAGATTTGATTGATAAAGTGTTGCTATAACATAGATGCGATAAGCATTATACAAATTTTTACATTTGTAGAGATTTAAGTTTTCTGCCACCTCATTTGCATATAAAATAGGCAGCTTTCGCGTTCACAATGCAACCCAAAAGCTAAACAGTGCAAATCGGTCCACACATATTAAAAAACAATCTGGTTGTTGCTCCCATGGCGGGCGTAACGGACAGACCATTCCGCCAACTTTGTAAAAAAATGGGCGCAGGCTTGGCCGTGTCCGAGATGGTCACGTCTAACTCGCTACTCTACGGCAGCGAGAAAACCTTGCGCCGCGCGAATCATGAGGGTGAAGTTGACCCGATTTCGGTGCAAATCGCTGGTGCAGACCCAAAAATGATGGCTGAAGCGGCGCGTCACAATGTGGATAACGGCGCACAGATTATCGACATCAACATGGGCTGCCCTGCCAAGAAAATCTGCAACGTGATGGCAGGCTCCGCGCTATTGAAAGACGAGCCACTGGTGGCGCAGATTCTACGTGCGGTTGTGGGCGCGGTGGATGTACCGGTGACATTGAAAATTCGCACTGGCTGGGATAAAAACAATCGTAACGCGGTACAAATCGCCAAAATGGCAGAAGACATTGGCGTGCAGGCGTTGGCGATGCATGGCCGCACCCGCGCTTGCCTTTACACTGGTGATGCAGAGTACGACACCATCGCCGCCGTTAAACAAGCCATTCGCATCCCCTTGATTGCCAACGGCGACATTACCACGCCGGAGAAAGCCAAATTTGTGCTGGATTACACCGGTGCTGATGCCGTGATGATAGGTCGCGCAGCACAAGGCCGCCCGTGGATATTCCGCGAGATTGAGCATTTCATCAACACCGGTGAACATTTACCAGCACCAGAAGTGACTGAGATTCGTTCCGTGATGCTTGCCCACTTGCATGATCTATATGATTTTTACGGCGAACTGACTGGCATGCGCATGGCGCGTAAACATATCTCCTGGTATACCAGAGGCTTGAAAGATTCGGCCAATTTCCGCCACAACATGAATACATTGCAGACCATAGATTTGCAGTTATCAGCGATTGATGAGTTCTTTGAGCATTTACAAAGCCGCGATCATCGCTTGCAATACGACACCGCAGAAGACGGTGGCATTATCCAATAAAAACCTAGTACTTGAGGCTAACTAAAAAAATGAACAAATGTGAACTTGCCAACAGTGTGAAATCATCGCTAGACCAATACTTCAAGGATCTGGATGGTGAGCCACCGCACGCCATTTACGACATGGTATTGAGCTGCATCGAAAAACCGCTGTTGGAATATGTCATGCAACACACCGCTGGCAACCAAAGCAAAGCGGCTGAAATTTTAGACATTAACCGCAATACTTTGCGCAAGAAATTGCAGCAATACAGCATCGAATAATCAATCTTAACTATCCATTTAATTTCTTTAGAGTTTTCACATGGCAACTATTAAACGTGCGCTTATCAGCGTTTCAGACAAAACTGGCATTATCGATTTAGCTAAAAGCCTTAACGCACTAGGCATCGAAATTCTTTCAACAGGCGGCACTGCAAAACTGTTTCGTGACAATCAAATTCCTGTCATTGAAGTGAGCGATTACACGGGCTTTCCAGAAATGCTGGATGGCCGCGTTAAAACCCTGCATCCGAAAGTGCATGGCGGTATTTTAGGTCGTCGCGATTTGCCTGAACATGTTGCCGCGATGCAAACCGCCAGCATCCCTAATATTGATATGGTGGTGGTGAATTTATATCCGTTTGAAGCCACGGTTGCAAAGCCAAACTGCACGCTTGAAGATGCGATTGAAAATATCGACATTGGTGGCCCAGCTATGGTGCGCTCAGCGGCTAAAAACTGGAAAGACGTTGCCGTACTAACCGATGCCAGCCAATATGCTAATGTCATCAGTGAGTTGCAAAGCACTGGTGGCGCAGTTGCCGAGGCCACGACTTTTGCTTTATCCGTTGCGGCATTTAATCGCGTATCGCAATACGATGCAGCGATTAGCAACTATTTGTCTGCGATTGATTACACGGCCAGCATGGCGAGCAAGCAACCAGTTGCTCACCAGTTCCCTGCGCAAAGCAATACTAACTTTATTAAAGTGCAAGATTTACGCTACGGCGAAAATCCACACCAGCAAGCCGCTTTCTATCGCGATTTGAATCCAGCTGCGGGCTCATTGGTGACTGCGCAACAGTTACAGGGCAAAGAACTTTCCTACAACAACATTGCCGACTCAGACGCAGCGTGGGAAGCGGTTAAATCATTTAACGGCACAGCTTGTGTGATCGTCAAACACGCCAATCCATGTGGCGTGGCATTAGGTGCAACTGCGCTTGAAGCCTACAGTAAAGCCTTCAAAACTGACCCAAGCAGCGCATTTGGCGGCATTATCGCCTTCAACAAAATTGTAGATAAAGAAGCGGCTGAAGCCGTGAGCAAGCAATTTGTTGAGGTGTTAATCGCCCCAGAATATACCGCTGATGCTTTAGCCGTTTTCACAGCAAAAGCCAATGTGCGCGTACTCAAAATTGCCTTGCCAGAAGATGGCAGCGCAGGCCGCAACGCATACGACACCAAGCGCGTAAGTTCAGGCTTATTGATTCAAACAGCTGACAACCACGACATGAAAGTGGCTGACCTGAAAGTGGTTTCGAAAAAACAACCAACACCGCAACAACTTGAAGACATGCTATTTGCTTGGACTGTAGCGAAATATGTGAAATCCAACGCGATTGTGTTCTGTAACGATGGCATGACACTCGGCGTAGGCGCGGGTCAAATGAGCCGTGTCGACAGCACACGCATTGCCGCAATCAAAGCACAAAACGCGAGCCTAAGCCTGACGAACTCAGTGGTTGCCTCTGATGCCTTCTTCCCGTTCCGTGACGGTATTGATGTGCTGGCAGAAGCTGGCGCAAGCTGCGTGATTCATCCAGGTGGCAGCATGCGCGATGAAGAAGTGATTGCCGCGGCTGACGAGCATGGTTTGGTCATGGTCGTGACAGGTGTTCGCCACTTTAGACACTAAAATAGATTTCTCAACTGCAAGCAACCAATGTACGCAGCAACAACCTTTACAGTCATTCCCGCGCAGGTGGGAATGACGAGTGTTAAATGTAACGAAGATTTAAAAAGACCCTAAATTATGAAAATATTAGTCATTGGTAGCGGCGGCCGCGAACACGCACTCGCTTGGAAAATCGCACAAAACAAAGCAGTGAGCCGCGTATATGTTGCACCAGGCAATGCTGGCACAGCGTTAGACCCAGACATGGTTAACGTGCCCGTTTCCAGCGTGGATGATTTACTGGCTTTCGCACAAACAGAGCAAATCCAACTGACGATTGTTGGCCCGGAAGCGCCATTATCCCAAGGCGTAGTGGATGCATTCCGCGCAGCGGGCCTAAGAATTTTTGGCCCAACTAAAGCAGCGGCACAACTGGAGTCTTCCAAAGACTTTGCCAAAGCATTCATGATTCGCCACAACATCCCGACTGCGGCATATGCCACATTCACCGATGCGCAACTGGCGCATGATTACGTTAACCAACAAGGCGCGCCGATTGTGATTAAGGCCGATGGTCTAGCCGCAGGCAAAGGCGTGGTGGTTGCGATGTCTAACGATGAAGCGCATGCCGCGATTGACGCCATGCTCTCAGACAACAAACTCGGCAGCGCTGGCGCACGTGTGGTGATTGAAGAATTTTTAACGGGCGAAGAAGCCAGCTTCATTGTCATGGTCGACGGCAAAAATATCTTGCCGCTAGCCACTAGCCAAGACCACAAACGCTTGCTTGATGGCGACCAAGGTCCAAATACTGGCGGCATGGGTGCATATTCACCGGCACCAGTCGTCACGCCTGAAATTCACGCCAGAGCTATGCGCGAAATTATCACACCTACGGTAGAAGGCATGGCAAAAGATGGCATTCCTTACACCGGCTTTCTCTATGCAGGCTTAATGATCTCGCCAGATGGCAGCGTTAAAACCTTAGAGTTCAATTGCCGCATGGGCGACCCAGAAACACAGCCCATCATGTTGCGCCTAAAATCTGACTTTGTTGCACTGGCAGAACATGCAGTTGACGGTACATTGAACCTTGCCGAAGCGGAATGGGATAGACGCACCGCGCTAGGCGTAGTCATGGCCTCTGCCAACTACCCTGACACGCCAAGGCTCGGCGATGAAATTACTGGCCTGCCTAAACATCTGGAGGACGCGCATGTATTCCATGCTGGCACAGTGCTAAAAGACGGTAAAGTATTCACTAGCGGTGGTCGCGTACTATGCGTAACCGCTTTAGGTGAAACCGTGAAGTTTGCGCAGCAGCAAGCCTACAAAATCATTGATGATATTCATTTTGATGGCGCGCAGCACCGCACCGACATTGGCTACCGAGCCATCAAAGGCTAGTCCGCATAAAGGTTAAACCATGAATACCGAAGACGTATTAAGCTACTTACAAAACCTGCAAGCCAAAATTGTCGAGGCCGTGGAATTGGTCGATGGCAAAAACTTTCTACAAGATAGCTGGCAACGCCCAGAAGGCGGTGGTGGCACCTCTTGCCTGCTAGAAGAAGGCAATGTGTTTGAGCGCGCAGGCGTGGGCTTTTCACACGTTAAAGGCAGTAAGTTGCCGCCTTCTGCCAGCGCCGCACACCCAGAAGCCGCAGGTCGCGCTTGGGAAGCAATGGGCGTGTCATTGGTATTTCACCCACGTAATCCTTATGTGCCAACCGTACACATGAACGTGCGCTTCTTTGTAGCCAAAGCGCCTCAAAACACACAAGAATCTGACATTTGGTGGTTTGGCGGCGGCATGGACTTAACGCCCTACTACGGTTTTGAACAAGACGCTGAGCACTTCCACCGCACTAATAAAACCGCACTGGATGCGTTTGATACGACTTATTACCCAAAATTCAAAAAAGAATGCGACGAATATTTTTACCTGAAACATCGCCAAGAACCACGCGGTATCGGTGGCATCTTTTTTGATGACTTCAACGAATTAGGTTTTGAGAAAAGTTTTGCACTACAACGTGCTGTGGGCGATAGCTTCCTGCAAGCTTATCTGCCGATTGTGCAGCGCCGCAAAGACATTGCTTATGGTGAACGTGAGCGCGACTTCCAAGCCTACCGTCGTGGTCGCTACGTCGAATTCAATTTAGTCTATGACCGCGGCACATTGTTTGGCTTGCAGTCTAATGGTCGCACCGAGTCCATTCTGCTCTCCATGCCTCCAATCGTGAAATGGCGCTATGACTGGAAGCCAGAAACTAACAGCCCGGAATCTAAACTGTATTCCGAGTTTCTGATTGAAAAAGACTGGTTATCAATTAATCAATAATCATGAACATTCCAAGCGCAGCAATCAATGCAGCAAAAGATTTACTAGCCTTTATTGATGCCAGCCCTAGCCCATGGCATGCCGTGAGCAGTGTTGAACAGCGCTTACTCAAGCAAGACTATGCGCAACTTCATGAAACGCAGGCATGGCAACTTGAAGCCGGCGGCAGTTACTACGTCATTCGTGGCGGCGCTTCTATTATTGCCTTCACGCTTGGCAAGGAAGCACTCACCGATAGCGGCTTGCGCATGGTTGGCGCACACACTGATTCGCCTAGCCTACGACTAAAACCACAAGCGGCTTTTGGCAATAATGGCTTAGTTAGAATTGGTGTTGAAGTCTACGGCGGACCGATTCTAGCCACGTTTACTGACCGCGATTTAAGCATTGCCGGACGTGTGACGGTACGCACAGAAACAGGTTTTGAAACGCGCCTGATTAAGGTTGACGATGCACTGATGCGTTTGCCAAATCTGGCGATTCACATGAATCGTGAAGTCAATGACAAAGGCCTAGTGCTCAACAAACAAACCGAGTTACCGTTGATTTTTGGCATGGGTGAAGATGGCATCGAAGCTGACCGCCAGTTTATCAGCCACATTGCCAATAGCCTGCAAGTCAAAGCGGAAGATATTCTGACGTGGGAACTCAATGTGTTCGACACGCAAAAAGGCACCTTCTGGGGCGCTAACCAAGAGTTCATTGCCGACAGCCAGCTGGACAATTTAGCCTCCTGCCATGCCGCAATCAGCGCTTTACTTGCGACTGAAAACCCTGAGTCAACCTGCCTCTGTGCCTTATTCGACCACGAAGAAGTGGGCAGTGAAAGCACCACGGGCGCTAGCGGCAGCTTTCTTGCCGATGTCATTAATCGCATTGCCGCAAGTGCTAACCTGAATGAAGAGGCGCGTTTACGTGCGCTAGCGCAAAGCTTTTTTATCAGTGCAGATATGGCACATGCTTATCACCCGAATCATCCAAATGCCTATGAACCTTGTCACCATGTGCTGGTGAACAAAGGCCCAGTCATTAAAACCAATGCCAATCAGCGTTATTCGACTAGTGCCGATACCGCCGCACGCTTTATCACTTTATGTGAACGCGCCAACGTACCGTATCAGCAATACGCACATCGTACCGATTTAGGCTGCGGCAGCACCATCGGCCCGATTATCGCGGCCAATTTAGGCGTGCCGAGTGTAGATGTAGGCTCACCGATGTGGGCAATGCACAGCATTCGAGAAAGTGCAGGGGTGCTAGACCACAGCTACATGATTGCAGTTCTGGCTGCGATGTTTAAGAGTTAAGCGGTATGATTAGTAGTGGATTGAATAGTCAATCTAGTCAATGTTTGCAGACTTCCCATCTTTCAGAATAAAAATTAAGGGCTTCAGTGTATGCACAAACAACTTCTTCGAACAAAACCAGTTGCAGATCATTCCAACAGTGGCCTAAAAAAATGTCTAACTGCATTTGATTTAGCGCTTTTAGGCATAGGCTGCGCGATAGGCACTGGTATTTTTGTGCTAACAGGCATTGCCGCCGCAACACAATCTGGGCCAGCGGTAGTCTTGTCATTCATTATTGCAGGCGTTGCTTCTGGTTTCGCTGCGCTCGCTTACGCAGAGCTGGCGGCCTCTGTGGGAGGCTCTGGTAGCGCCTATGGCTATAGTTATGTGGCATTCGGTGAGTTTATTGCATGGGTCATGGGCTGGATCTTATTGCTGGAGTATGGTGTTGGTGCTGCCGCTGTAGCGAATGGTTGGGGCGGTTACTTAGTGAACACCTTAAGCAACTTTAATATCCATTTGCCAGAAGCACTGACCAAGGCGCCCATGGTAGGCGGCCTCATCAATTTACCTGCATTTGCCATTATTTGGGTACTCACTATTTTATTAATGGTCGGCGTCAAAGAAAGCGCGCGCTTTAATAACATTATCGTGATTATTAAACTGTCCACTATCGCTATCTTTATAGTCCTCGCTTCAGCGCATCTCAATACCGACAACTGGCATCCATTCATGCCATACGGCTGGTTTAGTACCTTAGAAAACGGTAAAAATGTAGGAGTATTGGCTGGCGCATCCTTAGTGTTTTTTGCCTACTTTGGTTTTGATGCCGTTTCAACCGCAGCTGAAGAAGCTAAGAATCCCCAGCGCGATTTGCCCATCGGCTTAATCGCCTCTCTAATATTTTGCACAATCACTTATATCATCGTCTCAGCCTTGCTTACGGGCATTGTGCCTTACACAGAACTAAACGTTTCATCACCGGTTGCTTTTGCCCTCACTAAAATTGGTTACACTTGGGCGTCAACACTTGTCGCGACAGGCGTGCTGGCTGGCCTCATTACCGTCTTACTCGTATTGCTGTACGGCTTGACACGCATCCTGTTCTCCATGAGTCGTGATGGCCTGATTTCACCGATTTTCTCGGAAATTAATCCTGACCGCCAAACGCCAACAAAAATCATTTTAATGTGTGGTGCGGTGGTGTCTATCGTAGCGGGCTTCATTCCATTGGGAGAGCTGGCAGAAACGGTCAATATCGGTACCTTAGCCAGTTTTGTCATGGTGTGCGTAGGTGTCATTGTGCTGCGTAAACGCCAACCCAATCTAAAACGCCCTTTCAAAAATCCAGGCGGGCCTTTAATTCCAGCACTGGGCATACTGTCATGCAGCGCATTAATGACATTTTTACCGGCTGTTACCTGGATGAGATTTGGCATCTGGATTTTAATCGGCATCGTGATTTATTTTGTTTACTCTATGCATCACAGCAAATTAAAACACAAGTAGCCAAAGCCAAATAACCAAAGCTAAGACAGATCGTTTACTCAGCACTTATCACCAAAGGACCACCATGAGCCAACATGCAGAACGCAGCCACTGGGGTAACCGCTGGACATTCATGCTAGCCACAGCAGGCTCTGCGATTGGCTTAGGCAACATCTGGAAACTGCCCTACATGATAGGCGTCAACGGTGGCAGCGCCTTTGTGCTGGTATTTCTGCTGTGCATTTTCTTTGTCGGCATTCCATTAATGATGACCGAAATTCTGCTGGGGCGACGCGCACAAAAGAATCCGTTTAACGGCATGCAAGCGCTAGCCGCAGAAGCCAGAGTATCAAGATCATGGAAGTATCTAGGCGGTGTCGGCATGGTTACCGGCCTGCTCATTTTAGGCTTTTATAGTGTGATTGGCGGCTGGGTGCTCAGCTACATTTACTACGCAGCGATAGGCACATTTACAGAGATTAATGGCACTCAATCCACAGCCAACTTCGACGCACTGTTGGCCTCCCCGCTCACACTCCTCTTTTGGCACACCTTCTTTATGGTGCTCACGATGGGCGTAGTAGCGCGCGGCGTGAACTCCGGTCTGGAAAAAGCCAATAACATTCTAATTCCGGCATTGTTCATGATTCTGCTGGTGCTACTGGGTTACAGCATGTCCGTCGGCGATATGCATTTAGCTGCGCAATTCATGTTCAACCCAGACTTTGGAAAAATCACTCCGGTTGCGGTTCTGTCAGCCTTAGGCCACGCTTTTTTCTCACTCAGTTTAGGCATGGGCTCGGTAATGGTTTACGGCTCCTATTTGCAACGTAATGTTTCGATAGCGCGCACGACCATCTATATTGCACTCGCAGAT
The DNA here is from genome assembly GCA_040390265.1 of Pseudomonadota bacterium. Lineage (GTDB taxonomy): Bacteria > Pseudomonadota > Gammaproteobacteria > Burkholderiales > Methylophilaceae > Methylotenera. The sequence goes on from JAZJYS010000090.1 coordinate 11,602, forward strand.
ACAGCACTCGGCTTGCTGGTTGGCTTAGCTATCTACTCCTTAGTATTTGCCAACCACCTACCTGCCGCGTCTGGGCCTGGGCTAATTTTCCAAACTTTACCCATTGCGTTTGGACACATGCCTGCGGGAAACTTTATCGGCACATTATTCTTTATATTGGTTGCATTCGCGGCTTGGACATCTTCGATTTCACTGGTAGAGCCTGCCACAGCTTGGCTAGTTGAGAACAAGGAAATGAAACGCAAAACAGCCGCATGGCTTATCGGTGTGACCGTGTGGCTACTTGGTATTGCAGTATTGCTCTCATTCAATGAATGGAAAGAGGTTAAGATTATTTTCGGCCTCAACATTTTTGAAACTTTGGATAAACTGACCTCCACCATACTCTTGCCCTTAGGTGGCTTGTTTATGGCTATTTTCGCGGGTTATTTCATGCGCAAAGCTCACGTGCAGGAAGAGCTCAATCTGAACAACCGTACTTTTGGTATGTGGCAATTTACAAATAACATCATCGCGCCAATTGCGATTTTCGCTGTGTTTCTTTATTTATTTGGTGTTATTGGCTAAATACTCACTAATCACTGCACAATAAAAAAGCCAGCTTATAGCTGGCTTTTTTATGCAATCAAATACTATGCAAGTGACAATACCCACTCAACGATAGTTTTGATATCAGCATCTTTAACTTGTGGACTGTTTGCTGGCATAGGCATAGGACCCCATGTACCGCTACCACCTTTTTTAACTTTTTCGACCAATTTAGCTTCAGCAGTTTTGTCGCCTTTATATTTAGCTGCAACATCTTTATAAGCTGGGCCTAAGATTTTTTTGTCAATACTGTGACAAGCTAAACAGCCACTTTTTTGTGCTAGTGCTTGAGCCGCCGCAGCATCCGCTGCATTTGCTTGAGCCGCAACCAACATTGAACCAGCAGCAGCGATTGTTAATAATAAAGCTTTCATGCTATCTCCTTGAATTTACACTTAAAAATTATATAACGTCATTTTGCAACGACTTATAATACCTACAATTACAATTTTAACAAGTTAGTTACGGCAAATCGTTTAATAAGTATTTACAGAATTATATTGGACTTAACGAACTTGGTAAATCACCAATACTCTGTAAGCAAGAAACGCCCTTACATAACTACGCGTTGACACCTTTTTAAAAATCTCTTAGCAGTCTATACCTAGGTGCATCTACACGCTCATTTAAGTAAAAATATAGATAAAAAAGGCCTACCTGACGACTCAACGTCAAGCTCTCACTACAGCAACTCTAAAGAATACTCCGTCACCATGGTATGTGACTCGCCAGGGAAAATCGTTACGCTGTTTTCCATAGCATTTGCAGACTCGACACACAGCATTTTGCGCCATTCATCCGGCTCACCCATATCAGTCATTTGCGCTACTTTCTCGGCACCTGGTGACCAAATGACAGTGGTATTGCTACCTGATTTTGCGACACGAATCGCGCGGTGATACCCGCTATCGCGAATAATACAATCTTCACCGCTATTAAGATAAACACGGTCAAACTCACCATCAAACTTCAATGGCCCGTGCTGTACGTTACGTAAATAACCCTCAACTTTATCTGAATAAACCAGATTATCCAGCCCGGTAATATGTGTATTCTTAACGTCGCTCACATTGAAATAGGTATGGAATGCCTCACCAATCATAAACGGATGGTTCGCCAAATTTTTCGTGGTCATTTCCAAACGCAAATAATTGCCTATCGTAATTTCCAGATTCAACTGAAACGGATAGGAAAGTTGTTTTTTAGCCACTTCGGTCAGCGTCATTTCCAAAAACAATCGTGTCGTACCATTCGGCAACTTGCAACTCTTAGTAACCTGCCAAGGAATCACACGCGCAAAACCATGCGGACAATAACTACTATCCGTAGGATGCGCACCAAACCAAGGCCAGCAAATTGGCACACCACCGCGAATAGAACGCCCTTCTACATAGCGCGCATTACTTGATAACCACAACACCGGTTCCGAAGCCGATTTTGGCTGCCAATGCATGACATGTGCACCCTGCAAAGCAATCTTGGCTGTGGCATGCCGATTATCAATTTCAACGTAATCCAAACCGTTCGCATCTTTACTAAAGCGGACATCATTCGTCGGCACCGCATTAGCGATAGTCGGGTGCGGGTGTACATTAGCTTTTGTCATGTTTATTTACTTTTATACGCGTTCTAAATTATTCGATTTTAATTTTCGACTTAAATTTTTATGTGTTAATTTTTCGGCTATTTCTCAATCTGAGAAACATCACGCACTGCGCCACGAGCCGCACTGGTACTCATTGCTGCGTAAGCACGCAAAGCTGGCGAAACAGCACGCTCACGGTTAACCGGCTTCCAAGCGGCTTTACCTTTATCTTCCATTTTTGCACGACGATGCGACATTTCTTCATCGCTAATCGCTAAATGGATGGTACGGTTTGGAATGTCGATTTCAATGGTATCGCCTTCTTCTACCAAACCAATGGCGCCACCTTCAGCCGCTTCTGGTGAAGCATGTCCGATACTCAAACCAGACGTACCGCCTGAAAAACGACCATCGGTGAGCAGTGCACATTCTTTGCCCAGACCTTTAGACTTCAAGTATGAGGTCGGATACAGCATTTCTTGCATGCCAGGGCCGCCGCGTGGTCCTTCGTAGCGAATCACCACCACATCACCAGCTACCACTTTATCCGCCAGAATCGCTTCTACTGACGCATCCTGACTTTCAAAAATCCGCGCACGGCCGGTGAACTTCAGAATACTGTCATCCACACCTGCGGTTTTAACGATACAGCCATCCAGCGCAATGTTGCCATACAGCACAGCCAAACCGCCGTCTTGTGAATAAGCGTGGGCTTTATCGCGAATACAACCTTCTGTACGGTCATCATCAAGCGTTGGGTAAAGCATGCTCTGACTAAAGGCGATCGTCGTTGAAATACCACCTGGCGCTGCGCGGAAGAATTTTTTCACATCTTCGTCTTGGGTCACTTTGATGTCCCATTTATCCAAAGCATCGCCCAAAGTGGCGCTATGCACGGTTGGTGTTTCACGGTGGATCACACCGGCACGATCCAACTCTCCCAAAATACCCATCACGCCACCGGCACGGTGTACGTCTTCCATGTGATATTTTTGTGTTGCTGGCGCAACCTTGCTTACGCATGGCACTTTTCTGGAGATTCTATCAATATCGCTCATGGTGAAATCCAAGCCAGCTTCATGTGCAGCTGCTAGCAAATGCAATACAGTATTGGTTGAGCCGCCCATCGCTACATCTAGACTCATGGCATTTTCAAAGGCCTGCATGTTGGCAATGCTGCGTGGCAATACTGAGTAATCATCTTGCTCATAATGGCGTTTCGCAATTTCCACAATCAAACGACCAGCCTTCAAAAATAATTCTTTACGTGCTGAATGCGTGGCAAGCGTAGAGCCATTACCTGGCAAGCTGAGACCCAAGGCCTCGGTTAAACAGTTCATGGAGTTTGCTGTAAACATGCCGGAACATGAACCGCAGGTTGGGCACGCTGAACGCTCAATTGCCTCAGATTTCTCATCACTCACGTGGCTATCCGCCGCAGCCACCATCGCATCCACCAAGTCCAGTTTCAGCGTTTCGCCCTGCCAATTCACTTTACCCGCTTCCATCGGCCCGCCAGACACAAATACCACTGGAATGTTCAAGCGCAAAGCTGCCATCAACATACCCGGCGTAATTTTGTCGCAGTTTGAAATACAGACCAAAGCATCTGCACAATGTGCATTCACCATGTACTCCACGCTATCGGCAATCAAATCGCGGCTAGGCAAGCTGTACAGCATACCGCCGTGACCCATCGCAATGCCGTCATCCACGGCAATGGTATTAAATTCTTTAGCAACACCGCCAGCGCGCTCAATTTCGCGCGCCACTAATTGCCCCATGTCTTTCAGATGCACATGACCGGGTACAAACTGCGTAAATGAGTTGGCAATGGCAATAATCGGCTTATCAAAGTCGCCGTCTTTCATGCCCGTTGCGCGCCACAATGCGCGAGCACCTGCCATATTGCGGCCGTGAGTAGTAGTGTGTGAACGATAAACTGGCATAAGTAAAATCCGCGATGCAAATTAAAAGTGTAATTTTAGACTAGCTTGGCTAAACTGACTAAAGAAATTATGTTACTAGCTGTTGCAATTAAGCTGGCAGAAACCCTTCTAGTCTCAGGGGAAACTGCCCCGTAACCAAAGATAGCCTTCAGGCAACTATCACAGTTTTTCTGAATCCTATGCATATTGAATGTGCCAATATTATTTACAGTAAAATAAACATACGGCTTAATTGTCCTGCAACAAAATTGGCGACATTCAATATCAATCACAATATCTATTGGAGGCTTTATGACATCACTCACTAAACGTGCAGCTGCAGAACTCATTGGTACTTTCTGGTTAGTGTTGGGAGGTTGCGGCAGCGCGGTACTTGCTGCGGGAATCCCGGCATTAGGTATTGGCTATTTAGGTGTTTCTCTCGCTTTTGGTCTGACGGTAGTCACCATGGCGTATGCCATCGGCCACATTTCCGGCTGTCATCTTAATCCTGCGGTTTCTATAGGTTTAGCGGTTGGCGGACGCTTTGATGCTAAAGAACTGCCGCACTATATTGTGGCACAGCTTGTGGGCGCAACCTTGGCCGCCGCTACCCTCTACTGCATTGCTAGCGGTCAACAAGGTTATGCCCTAGGCGGCTTTGCAGCAAATGGCTATGGTGCATTGTCACCGCATGGCTATGCGCTGCACGCTGCATTTGTATGTGAAGCAACACTGACCGCCGTTTTTCTGTTCGTGATTATGGGTGCCACGGATAAACGCGCACCGGCAGGCCTTGCGCCATTGGCGATTGGCTTTACACTGACCTTGATACACTTAATCAGCATTCCGGTAACCAATACTTCAGTGAATCCGGCGCGCAGCACCAGTCAGGCCTTATTTGCAGGCAGCGCGTACCTTGACCAGCTGTGGTTATTTTGGCTTGCACCTATTGTTGGCGCGGTGATAGGCGCACTAATCTACAACCTAATCAGTAAAGACTAACTTTGCGTTACCTTGGATGATGATTTTTGATCATTAAAAAACTTAAAAAAGATGCCCTGCGAAGCAGGTGGATATTGGCTCACAGGGCATCATCCCAAACATATAATTCCATTGAGTTATCTGAATTAGTCACAACACTATGCACCACGACCTACTGTAGCGGCTCAGCAGGCATGACTTTTAAGTAACGACGCAGTCGCACACACATGGCACATATTCACAGCTTTGCACCCATTGAAGATAGCAATGCAACAACACTCATCCTTGGCACTATGCCGGGACGTGCATCACTGGTAGCTGAGCAGTATTATGCGCATACTCAAAATGCTTTTTGGCGCATTATGGCGGAACTACTTCAATTTGACCGAACCTCTGCGTACGAGGTGAGAATTCAAGCACTAAAATCATCCCACATTGCCTTGTGGGACGTACTTCAATCATGCCAACGGCAAGGCAGCCTAGACGCAATGATTGAGCGCGACACACAAATTGCCAATGATTTTCA
>JAZJYS010000091.1:0-6944 GCA_040390265.1 Pseudomonadota bacterium
TTGCGTGGGTGTGTTTCCGCAATAATCGTTGACGATTCTTTAGTGATCGGTAAGTTAAGATTAAGCGCCATTTTTAATTTTTACGTGCATTAAATATAGTAATTTGATTGTACGGTAGCAGTTATGGTAACACTAGTACAATAACAAGTGTTTAAAATACATGCTAAGCCCCTGTTTAATATTTAATTTCTTTGATGCAAATATATGAAAATTTTTTTAATCGGATTGCTGTCGTTGCAGATGTTTATCTTTGGTCAGTGGTCAGTTGCTGAAACCAATGCGCATAGGAATTTTTTGTTGAAAGACACCGCAGGTGTTCAGCACCAATTGTCTAATTACAAGGGTAAGTGGGTGATAGTTAACTACTGGGCTACATGGTGTCCGCCTTGCTTGGAAGAGGTGCCGGATCTTGTGAATTTGTATGATCACCGTAGAAAAAAAGATTTAATGGTAATTGGTGTTGTGTTTGAATACAAAAGCGTAAAAGAGGTTACTAATTACGTGGATGATATGTTGATGTCTTATCCCATTGTGCTGGGTAACGAGGCTGTTGCTGGGCAGATAGGAGCGGCTGACGTTTTACCAACATCGTTTATCTATAATCCGCAAGGTGAGCTTGTTCAGGTTAAGCATGGCTTAGTGACGAAGCAATATCTTGAAAAAATTATTGGCTCAGACGTCACTAAATGAAAATAGGGTGTTACTTAAGTAAGTGGTACACCCTATCTGGTTGCTAGGTAACTTGAGTCATCATAATTAACTAGCCAATTAATTTGAGTCTTCAGAACCTTAGTGAGGAACCGCGATGCTGTTGCCTTTGCTATCCAATACGTTGAGTTGATTTTCTTCCGCAAAATGCATGAGTTGTGCATAACCTTCTGGATTCACCTCTCTCAGCTTGAGGTCTACTGCCAAACAGCGCACACCATTCACTACTCTAGGTTTCAGGTATGGTGAGTATTTAAGTTTGCGATCCTCACCAAAAGTAGCGTAGGTGCTACACATACGGTCAACCCAGTCGCTTGGCCGAAAAGGCTTACCAGCTCTCGTGTTGCCTTCAATGATGATTTCACCGCTTACTGGCGTGATGGTTTGTTCTGTAGTCATTTGATTAATACCGTTTATTGATTTGTCGTTAATTGAGCTGCATGCAGCTTGAAATATTCTTTACATTATAACATTTCAAACTGGAGCGCCTGCTTTGCTGGCATGCTATGGCATGTATTCAAATACTTTGACTACTTTAGTCACGCCACTGGTATTGCGTGCAATTTCTACCGCAGCATCGGCTTCACTTTGGGTAACGTAACCGAGTAAATAAACCACACTATTTTCAGTGACTACTTTTACATAGTTCGCTTGAAAACGATTCTCTGAAACGAATTGTGCTTTAACTTTTGAGGTTAAGTAGGCATCGTTTGCACGTGAGCTAATGGGTGTTTTAGGCCCAATGGTTAATTCATTTGTGATGTTGCGTACACTTGCTGTGGCTTTGGTGATATTTTCAGCTTTGGATTTTGCTTCATTGCTTGGCACTTCACCAGTTAGTAAAACATTGCCTTTATAGCTGGTAATGTTTACATGCGCGGTCTCACCAAGCGTGTCCGCAATATTTTTTGCGGCTTTTAGCTCAATGTTTTCATCTTCAATATATACGCCTGAAGTTCTTCTGTCTGCTGCGATAGCGCCACCAGCAGCAGCGCCGCCCACGACAACGGGAACGCATGCGGTTATTTGTGAGGCTAATGCAACGGCGGCTATTAGATTAAATGTGCGTTTCATATTTAAATGAGGTGTTAAATTCATTGTAGATATCCTTTGTATATTGGTCTTGATGGGTTGTTAGGTGGACATGCTGTGATGGATTTATTGTTATGTATGACTAGAATGCGTTCTGTATCCATTCTATCGCGTTTATATTGGTTGATTGCATTAAAATTGCATCAAAGCGGCAGGCGCAATTACCGTGTGTCTGTAAATAAAGCTCTGCGGTGCGACTGAGTTTTTGTTGTTTTGTGTGATTGATGCTCATTGCAGCACCGCCAAAATTATTATTGCTACGTAGTCGTACCTCAATAAACACTAGCGTTTTACCTTCACGCATAATCAAATCTATCTCACCATATTTGCAGCGAAAATTCTTTTCAACTAGGGTAAGGCCTTTTTGTTGCAAAAAAGTTGCAGCAATTTTTTCGGCAGCATTACCTTGCTGTAAATGTTCAGGCTGATTCTTAAGCATTATTGCTCTTGCACAAGGCCATCATAAGTAAATCTGGCCATAGAGAGTTGGCGCTGAATTTTTCCTGTTTTATCAATGGTAAGTCTGCCAGTTAAGCCATTTACGATTATTTCGCCGTTGGCTGCTTGTGTACGAGCTACTAATAGCTCTAGATAGTCTACGCCTAAAGCAAAGTAACGCAGCAATTCACTAGAGGTAATGCTTGCGCTTAGGTTCCGGTAATCAGAGAATTTTGCATCATTTATATTCAATAAAAATGGAATGTCCACGAATCGAATTGCATTTAAATTGTTATTTGATGCACCATCATTGCTGATTTCGTTGATGCTGGAGAATGCCAAAATAGGCGTGCTGATATCCAGATAGTGTCTGATAGTACGGGCATCCGCCGCAGAGGTTGTCAGTAGCAACATGTCGTTCTCTTGTTCTGCAACTTTTGCTTTTAGATCGAATAAGTTGGGGTCATCTGACTTTATGTTTTGAGTCAAGGTAATGACTCTTGCATCATTTCCATGCGCATTTTCCCATGCGCTCTGAAAGCTTTTTGCCCTTTTGCTAGCAGCGATATCATCGGTTGTCACAATCGTGATGTGTTGCATAGCGTTACTGGCGGCAAATGCGGCGATAGCCTGCGCTTCGTCGTTTAGCGTGAGGTCTGCATTTTGAAATGTTCTTGGTAAGTCGTTATTGGTTCCTGTTAATTTATCTAACCATGTAATAGCGCTTTTATCTGAGGTAGGCTCTTCAGGTAATTCATTGAGCGGCAGGTCAAACAAAGGCGTCATGAAGTATTCCGCCCCTTCACTTCTTGCTAAGTTCACCTGCTCTGCAAAGCTCTCTTTGTTGTCTTGGCTAGGATAGGTCTTGATTGTGTTGAGTAAGGCATGCTTGTTTAATGCGGCTTGCAGGCCATCATGAAAGGCATTTACCTTTGGAGAGAGCGGGTCAACCGCAGGCGGTAGAATTAAAGCAATGCTGCCGCTCGATGGTAATGTGTATGCAGCCTTACCTTGATTGGTGTTTTTTTGAGTCGTCAGTTGAGTGGACAGTATTTTTGAGAAATCACTCGCCACATGGTCTGGATAGCTGGCTACCCAAGTTTTGATACTTGATGCAATATCCTGATTCTTTGTTGCTAAACACAAGTCAATCCAGCCTTGAGTGCTAGTGTCGGCACTTTCACCACGTAGGGCGATTAAATCTTGTAGTGAAAGATTTGAGAGCAACTGCCATATACGTTCATGGTTGCCGTTGATTGAAATCGTATCTTTTAAATAGGACTCTCTGCGCATGAGTTGATCTAATGCATTGATGCTGTCACCTTGTTTTTCATAGGCGAGGCTTAAGCTGGCATATAAACTAGCGGTAGCGGTTTTGTTCAGCGATTGATTGGATTGCAAAGGCAGTAGTAATAAAAAAGCTCGATCAAACTCAGCTTTTTGTGTGGCGATATTGCCTGCTAGTAGCTTTGCGTAAGCTGATGCTGAAGGTATGCGCGTTAAACTTAGTTCTGCTAGTGGTAAATTGGCTTGTTCCAGATGTTGCTGGCCTTGTAAGAAAGCTTCTTCTGCACTGATTTTACTCACGGCATTTGCAGCATCTTTTGCTAACACGGTATGGTTAATTGAAACCGCACCTAGAAAAATACAGCACAAACGCAGAAGAATGTACTGCAGCATACGGTGATGACCCTGTAAAATGGGTGATACTAAAATTTTTAACGTTGCTGTCATGTTTAATATGTGCCGCAAGTGATTCATGATGTATTTTTATTTAACCGTTTTAACTAGATAGCGACACCAACTGATGATGACGAATGGCCTATTATATGTGGTAGCTACGCCGATTGGAAATTTGAGCGATATTACCCTGCGAGCCTTGGAGGTGCTTAAATCAGTGGATGCTATTGCCGCCGAAGATACGCGTCACACCTCGGGTTTGCTCTCGCACTTTGGCATTTCAAAAAAATTGATTGCGGTGCATGAGCATAATGAGCATCAGTCAGCAGAGAAGCTATTGCTGCAACTTAACGCAGGTGAGAATATTGCTTTAGTGACAGATGCCGGCACGCCAGGTATTAGTGACCCAGGTGCCGTGGTGGTTGATTATGTGCGCAAAGCCGGCATTAAAGTGGTACCGATTCCGGGGGTGAGTGCGGTGATTACAGCGTTGTCGGCCTCTGGTATTGCTCAAAATGGTTTTCTGTTTCATGGTTTTTTGCCTGCGAGCGGCGCTGCACGGCGTAAAGCGCTAGAGGCTTTAAAGGCGCAAACCGTCACATTGGTTTTTTATGAAGCACCACACCGCATTGTAGAAAGTATTGTCGATATGACTAATGTGCTGGGTGCGGAACGCCGCATTACCATTGCACGTGAGCTGACCAAAACCTTTGAGACGATTCATCGTTGTAATTTAGCTGATGCCGAGGCTTGGTTGCAGGCCGACAGCAATCAGCAACGTGGTGAATTCGTGCTACTGGTTGAGGCTGCGGCAATAAAAGATGCTGACGAAATATCAGAAGATACGTTACGCATATTAAAATTGTTGCTGGCTGATTTACCGTTGAAACAAGCCGTGAAGTTGGCAACAGAAATCACTACCGAAAAGAAAAATGTACTTTACGAACTTGCGCTTAAATTAAAAACTGACCAATAAGTGAACGATATGAAAACAATTTCCCTTACTCGCCCAGACGACTGGCATTTACACCTAAGAGATGGTGCTGCTTTAAAGGCCGTGTTGCCCGATACTGCACGCCAATTCGCACGTGCCATTGTGATGCCAAACTTGCGCCCACCTGTGACAACGACTGATTTGGCGTTAGCTTATCGCCAGCGTATTTTAGAGGCTTTGCCAAACGGCATGCATTTTGAGCCGCTGATGACCTTGTATCTTACGGATAATACCTCTGCGGACGAGATAGTACGCGCCAAGGCGAGTGGTCTTGTGCATGGTGTGAAGCTTTATCCAGCAGGTGCAACGACCAATTCAGATTCAGGCGTGACCAATCTGGCGCATTGTGCCAAGGCATTGGAAGCCATGGAGGAACTGGGCGTGCCTTTGCTGGCGCATGCTGAGGTGACCGATGCGGATATCGACGTGTTTGATCGCGAGCGCGTATTTATTGAGCGTAATATGATACCTTTGCTCAAGAATTTTCCCGCTTTAAAAGTTGTGTTCGAGCACATCACGACCAAAGATGCCGCTGATTTTGTGTCGGCCGCACCGAGTAATGTAGCTGCGACCATTACTGCGCATCATTTGTTGATGAATCGCAACGATATGTTCAAAGGCGGCATTCAGCCGCACCATTATTGTTTGCCTATTTTGAAGCGTGAAGAGCATCGTGTAGCTTTGGTAAAGGCCGCAACTTCTGGGAATACTAAATTTTTCTTGGGCACAGATAGTGCGCCACATGCCAGATCAGCCAAAGAAGCGGCATGCGGCTGTGCCGGCATGTACACAGCACATACGGCGATGGAGTTGTATGCAGAGGCTTTTGAGGCAGCGAATGCCTTGGATAAGCTTGAGGGGTTTGCCAGTTTCTATGGCGCAGATTTTTATGGTTTGCCGCGCAATTCCGAGCAAATTACGCTGGCTCAAGAAAGTTGGCAAGTGCCTGAAAACTTGCCGTTTGATGGCGATGTGTTAGTGCCTTTGCGTGCAGGGCAAAGTTTGCGTTGGAAATTGGTATAGAGATACAGTTGTAATAGGCTTCAATTAGTAGCGTTATATAGGCAGGGTTTAATCGGTAGGCTTAAATCATAATTTGTCACGTAGCCTCGCGAATCAGTCAAGTTAACGCGAGTCGTAGCATAGTCATTGCTTGGAGACGTTAATGGATAGCCAAGATTTTGAGTTAATGATTCGTCAGGATGCTGAAGTCCAGAAGGTGTTTTTGTCGACACTGGAATGGTTGATTGCCGTGACAAATCGCTATTACAGCCCAATCGAATTTGGTCTGGTGCATATTTCTTTTGGTCACCAGCATGATCTCGGTGAGGCTTATGGCGCGGTGGATGCAATCTGGCAGCTGGTAAAATTCACCTCAACTTTCAAGAAAGCGTTTCGTAAAACAGATTTAGTAGCCAGAATCGGCATTGATTATTGGATTATTGTGCCTTATACCCCCGCTTCAGAAGGCATTTACGAGAAGGTGCTGGGAACCTTAAAGCTGGCTGAGCATGAGGGCTTGCAAGTGGTGGAGCGTAGAACGTCTATTTTTACGCTCTCTATTCTGTTGAAGAAATTAGAGAAAAGCCTAACGGAACTGAGTGCGCTAGAGTTTTTGGCGCATCTGAAAGAGAATCGGGAAACTTACGCGAAGCATACGTTTGTATTGCCTGCAGCTTCACGTTCCGACTTAGAGGTATAGTTTGTGTGTTTGAATATAATCAATCACAGTGTCTGGCATTAAATAACGTACAGAGTGATGGTTTTTAATGCTGTCTCGTATCGTGGTAGAAGAAATATCTAATGCGGTAATCTGCTGCATAGTCACCCAGCCAGACGGTGATTCAAGTAGCTCGTCAGTATTTTCAGTGTAATGATTGTGCAAAAAAGTTTCTAAGACTTTGGGTAAAACTTCTTTATTGCTTGCCGTAAGCGGGCGTTGCACCAGCGCAATGTGGCAGAGCTGAATGATTTCTTGCCAGCGGTGCCATGTGTTGAATTTGGTGAAGGCATCGCTACCCATAAATAAGGT
>JAZJYS010000091.1:7044-8752 GCA_040390265.1 Pseudomonadota bacterium
CGTGCATGCAGTTTGTCCGTAGAAATGCCGATTTCTGCACCCAAGCCATATTCAAAGCCATCGGCAAAGCGCGTTGATGCATTGACCATGACGCTGCTAGAATCCACTTCACGTAAGAACTTTCTGGCTTTGGTATAGTTCTCGGTCACAATTGCTTCGGTATGTTGTGATGAATGTTGGTTGATGTGCGCAATCGCCTCATCCAAGCCATCTACGACTTTGCATGAAATAATGGCCGCCAAATATTCTGTGTAATAGTCTTCATAAGTGGCATGAATCGCTTGTGGTACAAGCGCACATGTTTCAGCGCAACCGCGAATCTCAATGCTGTGCGCAGTGAGCATCTCAGCTAGTTTTGGCAGCATGTCATTAGCCACAGAACGCGCGATCAACATTGATTCTGCCGTGTTGCAGGTACCTAAACGCTGTGTTTTACTGTTTTCCAGAATGCGTAATGCTTTATCAAAATCGGCATCGCTATCAATAAACACATGGCAATTGCCGTCCAAATGTTTAATGACAGGAATGCGTGCGTCATTGGAAATACGCTCAATCAAGCTTTTGCCACCGCGTGGCACAATTACGTCCACATATTGTTTCATGGTAATGAGCTCACCGACTGCGGCACGGTCTGTGGTTTCCACCACTTGCACCGCAGTGACAGGCAGGCTGGCCGCTTGCAAGCCTTCATGCACCAGTTTTGCCAATGCCTGATTGCAATTAAATGCCTCGCTACCACCGCGTAAAATCGCGGCATTGCCTGATTTAATGCACAGGCCAGCAGCGTCTACCGTGACATTTGGCCTGGCTTCATAAATGATGCCAATCACACCTAAAGGTACGCGCATTTTGCCAATTTGAATGCCACTAGGTCTGTATTTGAAATCCGTCATCTCGCCGATTGGGTCATTCAGGTTGGCAATCTGCGTTAAGCCTTCTGCCATAGTATGAATAGACTTTTCAGTAATGGTGAGCCTGTCGAGCATAGCGTCATCCATGCCAGCGGCACGCGCGGCCTGTAGATCTAATTGATTAGCAGCGAGTAACGCAGCCTTTTCTCGTAAAATTGCATGGGCAATATGCTTGAGCGCGAGGTTCTTAGTGTTGGTGTCCGCGCTGGCCATATGCCGTGAAGCATCTCTGGCGGCGATACCAATATTTTGCATGTAGTGTTGAATGTTCATGAGTCTTGTCCTATCAGAGTCTTGAAATCTGAATTTAAATTACCTGCTACGTACACGAGCCAGACCGAAGCAAAGTCTGGAAATTTCCAGCCAGGCGTCACCAAGCATCACACCTTTGGCAGTTTTATCAATGTCTGCCAGCTTCTGTAAAGCGGCTTCCAGTTGGCGCAGGCTAAGTCTGGCAATGGCACGTTTTACTAGTGATTGTTTATCACCATAAATGCGTGCGCTGGTCATGGCATTGTTTATATTCTCGCCGCGCATTTCGGCCTGTTTGATGCGTACCAGCGGGCGCAATGTCCACATCAATGGATTCATGACTGCGACAGCTTGCTCGCCCTCATCTTGCAAGCCTTGCAGAATGCGCACTGTGCGTGCCGCATCACCCGCCAGTACAGCCTCACCTAATTGAAAGGCATCGTAGCGTGATACATTTAGCACAGCTTCGCGCACTGTTGCATCAGACAGTTCACCTTGGGGATACAAAAGTCCCAGCTTCTGTACTTCCTGATTCGCGGCGAGTA
>JAZJYS010000092.1:0-4746 GCA_040390265.1 Pseudomonadota bacterium
CCGTGGGGACGCCAGTTTAACTAAGTCTAAATTAGATTTCGAGTTAAAATTGGCAGCGTAATTCACACAGATTCAAATGAACTTAACCAGAAAATCGTAGATGATCTTCTGGTTTTTTTATTTCAGCATGCAGTTTATTTTTCTGCCTATGCAATCGCACACTACTCTTAATTTGGTACTTAATCGTTGCTATGTCAGGTGAGCATTGAATTTTACTTATCGGCGATGTGCTTAATTAATTAAGTTGCCAGCGTAGCCAAGTAAACAGAATGTTGCCATGCCCTTCCCCGCCGGGAATATAAGTTGATTGCACCGATACTTGCTTATAAGCGACCGAAGCAATAGGAGCAATTACTGGTATCGGTACGTAATGATAATCTTGACGTATTGTTACGCCAACTGTGTAGCCTGCACCTAAGCGGACATCCTCTGTAGGGCGCCAAATCTTTTGGAAGCCGTAGCCAGCAACGGGCTCGAAATCATTATGAGAGTCTTGAAATTCCATTAAATATAAGGCGTGCCAATCACCGTCATTATCAAAACGGTAAGTGCCTATGCCTATTCCCCAAGGCCGTTCATTGTAAGAGTCAATCTTTTCTGAGGAATAATAGTTACGGTTATGCCATGTATTGATGGGAATGTATAGTTCGTAGTTTTTTGAGTGCCATGTTTGCGATAAGGACTCTTGTGCGCGAGTCCAAATACCAGGTTGATCGTCATCCCCTGCTAGAGCAGTTGTTGACGTCATTATGAGTGTACTAATAATCAGCCAATGCTTCATTTGCTATCCATCTGTTAAGCTAATTTAGCTACAACCAGCTTAACACATTGAAACTAAAGCAAGCAATGAAATAGATTAACTTATTGTTTGATAAGTTATTTATTGTAAATATAAGCTGCCATCAAGTTGCTTCGATAAGCCTTATATATCTAACATCATCCGTGTCACGATGCCGGGTGCGAGAGCATTATTTTTATAAAAAAAGAGTCGCCAACTGGCGACTCTTTTTAAGCACTTATGTATCGTTTAAATACTAGCAATCTAGTAAATATTAGCAATCCAGCACAGTTATTTTCTCAGATAATCTAATCATACGCTCAGTAGGTGTAACCCAAACGATACCGTCACCGACTTGCCCAGTATGTCCAACTTCTACCAGTATCTGCAATACGCCTTCGACAAGCTCATCTGGAGTCACCATCTCTATGCGTATCTTGGGACTGAAATCAGTTAACTCTTCACGAATCCCTAGCGAAGGTTTAGCTAAATGATGCCCGCAACCTTCAACCTTGCTCACGGTCATGCCAGGGAAGCCTTTAATGTTGCGTAGCGCCGAGCGAATTTTAGGCAAGCGCCCTGGTTGAACAATTGCTTTAATTTCTTTCATGATTTTTTTCCTTTAGAGCATTCATCAAGTTAAGCTTCAATTCTGGCTTCTTCAAACTTACGATATAAAGTTGGCACTACTAGCAAGGTTAGCAAAGTTGATGTGATAAGACCACCAATCACTACAATTGCTAGAGGACGCTGAATTTCGGAGCCTGGGCCTGTAGAAAACAGGAATGGTACCAAGGCTAGCATTGCGACCGTTGCTGTCATCATTACGGGTCTGAAACGCTGTTTACAACCCTGCACGATAGCCTCCATCTGACTTAAACCTTCATCACGCAAACTTCGTATGTACGAGACCAATACCACGCCGTTTAGTACAGCAATACCCCATAGTGCAATAAAGCCTACCGATGCTGGTACTGAGAGGTATTCACCTGTTACAAATAATGCAAAAATGCCGCCAATCGAGGCGAACGGCAATACCATAATAATCATGGTGGCATAACGCAATGACTTGAATAACAAGAATAGCAGGAAGAAAATAGCGCCAATAGTGATTGGAATAATCACAGCTAGATGCCCCAAAGCACGTTCCATATTCTGGAATTGACCGCCGTATTCCAGATAATAGCCATTAGGTAATTTGAGCTGTTTATCCAGCACTTGCTGCAGCTCTGCTACAAAGCTGCCTAAATCGCGGTCTTTGACGTTTACGCCGACAACAATGCGTCGCTTGGCTAGCTCGCGACTGATTTGAGCTGGACCATCCCGAATCTCGATTTTGGCCAAATCTTTTAAACTTACTCGCGAGCCGTTAGGCGAAGTCACCAGAATGTTACTAATGGCTTCTACATTGTCGCGGAAGCTATCTGGGAATCGCACTGCGGCAGTGAAGCTACGTTGCCCTTCATAGATTTCAGTCGCAACTTTACCGCCGATGGCTGTTTCGATCAGATCATGGATGTCTGCTGCGTTGATGCCCTGACGTGCGATAGCTTGTCTATCGACCACAATATTCAGATATTGCTGACCTGAAACTTTTTCTATTCGCAAGTCAGCTGAACCTTGTACTGTACCGGCAAGCTTGGCTATTTCCTCGGCTTTTGATTTGAGTAGCTCCATATCGTCGCCAAATATTTTCACCGCAACATCCGAGCGCACACCCGTCAGCAATTCATCCACGCGGTCAGAAATCGGTTGTGCCATGACAACTTGTACTCCTGGCAAGCCCTTGACCAGCACATCACGCATTTTTTCTGCAATGTCATCCTGCGTCCAGCCTTTAGGCCACTCACTGCGTGGTTTAAGGCTGATAATTGGCGATGATTCATTTTGCCCCTGCGGGTCAGCCGCACTTTCACCGCGACCCACGCCAGAAACCGCAGATTTAACACCTGGAACCTGTTCCATAATCATGCGCATGGCGGACATTTCCATCTTGATAGATTCCTCAAGTGAAACATTAGGTACGCGATTAATCCCTGGAACGATAGAGCCTTCCTTCATTTCTGGGATAAATGAGGTGCCCAGCATGGGTACAATCAGTATTGCCGTAATAAAGACGCCTACGGCTGTGGTGATGGTCTTATTCTCGTTCTTTAATGCCCAATTAAGAATCGCAAGATAAGGGCGTTTGATTGCGGCAATCATACGTGTATCTTCCCCACTACCACCTTTAAGTATGTAAGAACACATGACTGGTGTGAGTGTGAGTGACAGGATTAATGATACGAATAAAGCGATAGCAATAGTCAGCGCTAATGGTGCAAACATCTTGCCTTCCATGCCTTGCAAGGTCATCAGTGGCAAGAACACCAAGATGATAATGCCTACACCGAACAGTACTGGTGTGCCCACTTCAGCTGCAGCCTCCAACACAACTCGCACCTTACTTTCGCCATGACGATGCCCCAATTGGTGGAAGGTGTTTTCCACGACAACCACCGACCCATCGACCATCAGGCCAATTGCAATCGCCAAGCCGCCCAATGACATGAGGTTGGCCGAGATACCGTAGTAATTCATCGCCATAAAGGTGATAAGCGGCGTCAGTATCAGTGTGCCCACTACAATCAAACTGGAACGCACATCGCCCAAGAATAAGAACAATATGACAATGACCAGAATAATACCTTCAATCAGCACCTTAACTACGGTGTGCAAGGCAGCATCCACCAACTCACTGCGGTCATAGAATGGTGTAATCTGTAATCCGCCAGGTAGCATGCCTTTTGCATTTACTTCTGCCACACGTTCCTTAATCCGGCTGACAACTTCCTTGGCATTCCCTGCTCGCATCATCATGACGATGCCACCTACAGACTCGGTATCACCATTTTTGATCAAAGCACCAACACGGACCTCGTGACCTATTTTTACCTCTGCAACATCGCGCATATAAATAGGCACGCCATTCTGTTCTTTCAACACAATGCTACGAATGTCATCCAGATTTTGAATCAAGCCTACGCCACGTATCAAATATTGTTCTGCATAATGAGGCAAAATCCCACCACCACTATTGGCATTGTTACGCGCCAAGGCAGTGTAGATGTCTTGTAGCTTTAGACCGTAATGGTTCATGCGGTCTGGGTTAACCAGCGCTTGATATTGCTTAACGTAACCACCTTGAGAGTTGATTTCAGCTACGCCAGAAATGCCGCGTAGTAATGGTCTTACCACCCAGTCTTGTACTGCGCGGCGCTCGGTTAGCTCCTCCTTGCTAAGCGCTTCCTTACCATCAGTTTTTTTATCTAGAGTGTATTGATAGACCTCACCCAGACCAGTGGATACTGGGCCTAGAATTGGTGTCACCCCTACAGGCATGCGATCCATCACCTCCATTAAGCGCTCCATCACTAACTGGCGTGCGAAATAGACATCGGTACTCTCAGTGAATACCAAGGTAATAAGTGAGAGGCCATTTTTGTTGAGAGAGCGCATCTCATCCAGCCCGGGCAGGCCAGTCATAGAGATTTCCAGCGGCACGGTAATGAACCGTTCAACCTCTTCTGGCGAGCGACCATTAGCTTGTGTCGCAATTAATACCTGTACATTAGTCACGTCAGGAAAAGCATCTACGGAAAGTTTTTTTACGGCAAAAATGCCGGCCACTAACAGACTTAAAGCAAAAACGATTACTATCAAGCGCTGCTTGAGTGCTGCACGTATCAAGGATTCAATCATAATTATTCCAGTTCCTTGCGTTTACGCTCATTATTCAGGTGAAATGCACCCTCACCTACCACAATCTCACCTTCATCTACACCGCGATTCACAGCCACCACACCATCATATTCAACGCCTAAAACGACTTCTCTTAAGCGATATTTATTGGCTGACACTTGAACAAATACATGATCTTTATCATTTTCACGTACGATAGCCTGCAAAGGCACCGCCAAGTGTGGCTT
>JAZJYS010000093.1:0-4424 GCA_040390265.1 Pseudomonadota bacterium
CCTAAAAATACGATGAATTCGGCATCCAGATTTTCGGTATAGCGTGATAGTTTGAGTGAGTCGCCAGTGTAATCAGCATGGCGATACACGCCCTCATTTTGATAGTGATGACCTAGAATCACGAGGCGTGAGCCAAGTTTTTCTTTGGCCGCAATAATGCGGCGTTGGCAGTCGGCATCGTCTGCGGCTTGAAAACGTTCAAATTTAATGGGGGCAGTTTGCATAGTGGATATTTCGTGAAAGCGTTAATATTTAAAGCGATTATTTTATAACGTTAATTGATGTTGCTCACCTAATCTTTTTAGCGCATCTACATTTGTCCATGAGAAAACACGTTGTGCGGCTTCGCGCCAATCTACCCATTGGTATTGCACGTGTTCATTTGGAGCCAGTTTGACGGGTAAAGTTTCAGGTAGGCTCAGGCCAAATAAGTGTTCGGTGTTGTGAGTGATACCCGGCGCATAGCGATGCCGCCAATGCGGGTAAATCTCGTATACATTGGATGTGTGCCAGTCTTGTAAATCGTATTGCGTAGTGTCCAGACCAGTTTCTTCGCGCACTTCACGGATAGCCGTTTGCAGCGGCGTTTCACCTTGCTCCAAGCTGCCGGTAACTGATTGCCAAAATCCTTTTTTATCCGCGCGCTCCATGATGAGCACCTGTAAATCAGGCGTATGGATAAGCACTAATGCGGATACTGGAGTTTTGAACATGCGTTTTTATCGCTCAACTTTGATGTTACTAATAGCATTAATCAGATTCTTTGGTAGCTGAAACACGACATGCTCAATCACGCCTTGTAATTCTTGCACATGGGTTGCACCTAATTGTTGTAACGCGGCAATGACTTCTTGCACCAAGACTTCAGGCGCGGATGCACCTGCGGAAACACCAATTTTCTTTTTGCCGACCAACCATTCAGGTTTAAGAAAGCTGGCGTTATCTACCATGTAGGCTTCGACACCTTGATGTTCAGCGACTTCACGTAGGCGGTTGGAGTTGGAGCTATTGGGTGAGCCGACAACAATGACTAAATCACAGTCTCTAGCCATAATTTTTACTGCATCTTGGCGGTTCTGTGTTGCGTAGCAAATGTCATCACTCTTAGGCGCATTGATTTCTGGGAATCTAGCTTTTAATGCGTTAATCACTAAGCTTGCATCATCAGTAGAAAGTGTAGTCTGGGTCACAAATGCTAATTTGAGTGGGTTTTTTACGGTCAATGCTGCTACGTCTTGTGGCGTTTCAACCAAGTGCATGCCGATGTGTGGCTCTTGCTCATCGCCGTCTTCTACTTGCCCCATTGTTCCCTCTACTTCAGGGTGGCCTTTGTGACCGATCATAATGATTTCCATGTCAGCGGCGCGCATCTTGGCTACTTCAATATGCACCTTGGTGACGAGCGGACAGGTTGCATCAAATGCAATGAGGCCTCGCGCATCAGCCTCGGCACGCACTGCTTTAGAAACACCATGCGCACTGAAAATAACGGTGCTACCGGTAGGGATCTCATCTAACTCTTTAATAAATATTGCACCTTTGGCGCGCAGTTCATCGACCACAAATTTGTTGTGGACTACTTCATTGCGGACATAAATTGGCGCACCAAATTTTTCCAGCGCTTGTTCCACAATAATAATGGCACGATCAACGCCAGCACAAAAGCCGCGTGGGTTTGCTAATAAAATATCGATGGGTTGATTCTCTTCTGCCATATGTTCTTTATTCACTCAATATACTCAAAGGTGCAATCTCAGACTCGAGAGTTAGGCGGTATTTCGCGTCCTAGCGGAAAATCTGGGATAATGCACATATTAACCTAAATCAGGATGTGCTTAAATTTCAAGCATGCTTAAAACATGAAAAATACTGCAACCCTTTTAATCACCTGTCCAGACAGTAAAGGCATCGTTGCCGCGATTGCTGATTTTTTGTATCAGCACAATGCCAATATTCTGCATGCCGATCAGCACCAGGATGCTGAAAACAACCTGTTTTTGATGCGTGTCGAATGGGATTTGGCGGGCTTTTCATTTGACCCTGCGGATTTCGAGCAACATTTTGCTGAAGTCGCGCGGCGCTTTAATATGGAGTGGCAACTTAAGCTCTCACAGAAGCCATTACGCGTTGCTATCATGGTCTCGCAATATGACCATTGTCTGGCGGATTTGTTGCATCGCCATAAAAATGGGGAGCTGGTATGTGAGATTCCGCTTATCATCAGTAATCACCGCGATACTGAAGCGCTGGCAAAGTTCTACGGCGTCGATTTTCATCACATTGAAGTGACCAAGGACAATAAGGCTGACGCAGAAGCCAGGCAGTTTGCCTTGTTTGCAGAGTATGAAATTGATTTGATCGTACTGGCGCGCTACATGCAAATTTTATCGCCGGACTTTGTTGCGCGTTATCCTAAACAAATTATCAATATTCATCACTCGTTTCTACCGGCATTCATTGGTGCAAGACCGTATCACAGAGCTTTTGAACGTGGCGTAAAGCTGATTGGTGCTACCAGCCACTACGTGACGGAAGTGTTGGATGAAGGCCCGATTATTGAGCAGGATATCGACCGGATCTCACATCGCGATCAAGTAGAAGATTTGATTCAGAAAGGCCGTGATCTAGAGCGTATCGTATTATCAAAAGCGGTGCGCTGGCATATTGAAAGCCGTATTTTGTTATATGCGAACAAGACGGTGATTTTTGATTAGAGTTCATTTTGCTATCAGAATGCAGCAATAAAAAAGGCGATGCATTTATGCATCGCCTTTTTAGTTTTAATAACTACATGATTTATTCTGTTGCAGGTGCATCTAAAGCGGGGATTGCTGGCTCATCAACAGGCGCAATTTCTGGTAATGACTCATCAGCGTAGGCAACAGGTACAGCATTAAAAGCAAGAGCAAACAGTAAACCTAATAAAAGCTTTCTCATTTCTTCTCCTCAATTTGCAATGTAAACCGCATTATTAAAATAATTTTGTTGATAAGGTTTTGTGCTTACCAACATTGAAATTTACTCTGAGTCGAGAGTGAGTGCAACTTTTGTTTTGGGCTGACTAATTATTCGGTAGCGTGCTTTCTAGAGCAAATAAGTCGGCAATCAATTCACGCTTTCTAATTAAGTGGCATTGGTCACCGTCTACCATAACCTCAGCGGCACGCGGGCGGGTGTTGTAGTTGCTGGACATGCTCATGCCGTAAGCGCCAGCCGACATAATGGCCAGCAAATCGCCTTCTGCTAATGCGAGCGTTCTGTCGTGACCTAGAAAGTCACCACTTTCACATACTGGCCCAACGATTTCATAAGTTTCAGTCGCAGTGTCGCGTGGTTGCACGGCTTTAATGTCATGATAAGCATCGTAGAGTGCTGGGCGCATCAAGTCATTCATGGCCGCATCGACAATGGCAAAGTTTTTCGCCTCAGTGTGTTTTAAGTACTCTACTTTTGTCAGTAAAACACCGGCATTACCCACCAAAGCGCGACCCGGTTCGAACACTAATTTAATGTCGCGATCACCTAGTTTGGCACGCATGGCTGCTGCGTAAGCGGTAAATTCTGGCGGAGTTTCATCGTTATAGCAAATGCCTATGCCGCCGCCAGCATCAATGTGCTGAATATGAATGCCATTTTGTTCAAGTGCATCCACCAGTGCTAGCACACGATCAAAAGCATCCAAAAATGGTGACAGTTCAGTGATTTGTGAACCAATGTGGCAATCTACGCCATGAATGGCGATATTTGGCATGGCAGCAGCTTGCAAGTAGATGTTAAGCGCATCTTCATACGCAACGCCAAACTTATTGTTTTTTAAGCCAGTAGAGATGTAAGGGTGTGTTTTTGCGTCTACATTCGGGTTTACACGTAGTGACACTGGAGCTATTTTACCCATAGCCCCAGCTACTCTATTCAGGCGTGCTAATTCGCTGGCAGACTCTACATTGAAACAGAAAATACCTGCATTCAATGCTGCCTGCATTTCGGCCTCAGTCTTGCCTACACCAGAAAAAACCACTTTGGCTGGGTCGCCACCTGCGGCTATCACTCTCGCCAATTCACCACCGGAAACAATATCAAAGCCAGCGCCCAGCTTTGCGAATAGACTCAAAATAGCAAGGCTAGGGTTAGATTTTACGGCAAAACATACCAAGTGATTACTGCCAGAAAACCCAGCGCTAAAGCGCTCAAAGGCTAGTGTGAGTGCTGATTTTGAGTAGACATAGCAAGGTGTGCCAAACTCTTGGGCAATTTGATTCAGAGCTACGTTTTCAGCATGTAAGGTAGCGTTTTTAAGTGTAAATGAGTTCACGGTGTTGGCTTATAAAATTGAGTAATAGGGAGTGCAAGTTTATTTCTTCGCAGGAGTATCTTGCGGATATTGTCGCTCGGGAATATAGAGCGGCCCTTTGGTGCCGCAGCCA
>JAZJYS010000094.1:0-4792 GCA_040390265.1 Pseudomonadota bacterium
GTTTGTCCTAAAAATAGTGCGGCGACTCCGCCTATCGCTAGAAATGGCCCAAATGGCATTGGGACTTCACGGCCGCGTTTGGTGAGCACAATTAGGCCGATGCCAATCACCGCGCCGAGTACGGATGACAGCAAAATAACCGCGGGTAGTAATTGCCAGCCAAACCAAGCGCCTATAGCCGCTAATAATTTAAAGTCACCATAACCCATGCCTTCTTTGCCGGTTATTAATTTAAATAGCCAATATATAGACCATAGGATTAAGTAGCCTGCGATGGCGCCAATGACTGCAGATTTTAAGTCTGTAAAGCCTGCGTTTAAGTTGAATAATAGTCCCAGCCAAAGCAATGGTAGTGTGATGTCGTCAGGCAGTAGTTGCGTATCAAAATCTATAAAGGTTAAGGTAATGAGTGCAAAAGTGAATGCCCATGCGAAAAGGGTTGTTGTTGTGTAGCCAAATTTCCAGCTTACCAAGCCAATCAGAAGGCCAGTCAATGCTTCTATGAGTGGGTAGCGCATGCTAATTGGGTTTTTGCAGCTACGACATTTTCCCTTTAGGGCTAAATAGCTA
Source organism: Pseudomonadota bacterium (assembly GCA_040390265.1). Lineage (GTDB taxonomy): Bacteria > Pseudomonadota > Gammaproteobacteria > Burkholderiales > Methylophilaceae > Methylotenera. Next base: position 571 of record JAZJYS010000094.1, read on the forward strand.
ATGACGGGAATATTCTCTAAAGCAGTAATCATATGTCCACATTTTGGACAGGCCGAACGAGGGGTAGCCAATGTGTATTTGGTTGTTTCAGGAATGTCTTTGCCTTGTAGGTCAAGGCAGTTGTTGTGCCAGTCGCGCTCCATCATTTTTGGTAAACGATGTATGACTACGTTCAGGAAGCTGCCAACCATGAGTCCAAAAATAACAGAGACGGAAATGAATATATCGTTATTTTGATGCAATATATTTGAGAGCTCAATGAATCCGTTGATCATGGTTGTCCTTAAATTTTATTCTTGTGGCGTAAGGGTCTAAATTGTAAACCAAATACATCACCATATCGTTGGATGTAATAAAGGTGGTCGTAGAAGGGCTTGCCTCCATCTTTAATTGTCTTTAAGTGTTGAGGTGACTTGAAATTTGGCGAGGCCGCCACAAACATAAAGGCAAATAATGTAATCAACATTATAATGACAGTACATAGTAAGAGGTAAATAGAATGGCAGAAACAATCAATCAACCGAATGCAATTGAATTCGCTCGCTCAGAGGTTCATCATCCAGAATGGGATGAGCCCGTTATTTGCCGCGTAGAAGTCGACTTGCCTAGTTGGTTGTCGCAATTGGCTGGTGGGCGAGATTGGGAAGTGTATTCAGAAGCAGAAGAGGAAAATTGCATCAGTTTTGCTCTGCGTCAGGGGTCAAAGCAAACGCCTAAATTAGCAGAGGTGACTTTGTATCATAACGGCTATGCGGTAGTCGATGTTGAAGGTCAATCTGTATTCGATGGCTCGCTGACGTCAGGTGCGAATAGTTGTGCGCACCTGACCTATTACCATGCCGATAGCGGTGAGAAAATCACTTTAAATTAAGTCTGGCCCTATTGCTTTAAATTGTTTCTACCTGCATGTTTAATCGGCATATTTAATAAGTTCTGGATACCGAGAATTTAGCAAGAGTAAGCATGGCTTGCTTATAAGGTGAGTCTGTAAAATGTGCGATGGCGGTGGAAGCTAATTCAGCCTCGCTTCTAGCAATCGTGCGTACATGTTCTAGTGCGCCCGTGCGCTCTACAGCTTTTAATACGGTGGGCAGATCTTCTAGTCCGCCATGCTCAATGGCGTACTTAATGGCGTTAGTTTCGTCGGCATTGCCATTTCTCATTGCATACAATAATGGCAATGTCGGTTTGCCTTCACTTAAGTCATCACCTAGATTTTTACCAATTTCCTGTGCATTGCCGCTAAGGTCGAGCACATCATCAATGAGTTGAAATGCCGTGCCGATATGCATGCCATATTGGCTTAACGCCTCTTCGTCTTGCGGACTGGCCTGACTGATAATTGCGCCTAAGCGAGTTGCTGCTTCAAATAGTTTTGCGGTTTTGTAGTGAATGACTTGTAGGTAGTCTGCATCCGTAATGTTCGCGTTATTGACATTTAGTAGTTGCAAAACCTCGCCTTCTGCGATGACGTTGGTTGCGTTGCTTAATACTTCCATGACACGCATGTTTTGCACCGCCACCATCATTTGAAAGGTACGGGAGTACACGAAGTCGCCGACCAGTACGCTCGCCGCGTTGCCAAAGAGTGCGTTAGCCGTGCTTTTCCCACGGCGCTTAGATGATTCATCTACCACGTCATCGTGGAGCAGGGTGGAGGTGTGGATCAGTTCAACGATGGCGGCTAGTTGGTGGTGATGTGGTTTGACCTCGCCAAATAGTCCGCCGGAAAGTAGCACCAATATTGGTCGTAAGCGCTTGCCGCCGCTATTGATAATGTAACTTGCAATCTGGTTAACAAGCGGTACGTCGGAGTATAATGATTGCTCTATAATTGTATTAACTGCTTGAATATCATCACGAACGCAAGATTGAATAATGTTTAGTTGGCTAGTGCTTGATGTCACGGTAATAAACCTATAAAAGTAGCGATTATTCTAGCACAGCCAGCTTTTTGCGTATTTGATCTGCTGCAATTGTTGCTGTGGTTTAGCTGTTGATAATGTTAGTGAGTTTATTTTTTACAGTCGTCTTGCAATTGTGGTTTACATTGCATAATTAATTGCGTAGAATGCGCGATTCTTTTGAAGTATGAGTTAAAGGCATAATCATGTATGCAGTAATCAAAACTGGTGGTAAACAATATCGCGTAATTCCTGGCGAAAGATTAAAAGTTGAAAAATTAGAAGTTGAAGTAGGCGGTACTGTGACGCTAGATCAAATTTTAATGGTTTCAGATGGCGATAAAACAACGATTGGTTCACCTATCATTAAAGGTGCAACTGTAAAAGCAACTGTGCTTTCACATGGTCGTGGTGATAAGGTTATGATTTTTAAATTCCGTCGTCGTAAACACTACCGTAAAACACAAGGTCATCGCCAAAGTTTTACTGAAATTAAAATCGAAGCAATTGCTGCTAAGTAAGTTCAAAACAACTTACTCACAGACTAAGATTAAGGATTAGAGAAAATGGCACACAAAAAAGCAGGCGGTAGTTCACGTAACGGTCGCGATTCACACGCACAACGATTAGGTGTTAAAGCATTTGGTGAGCAGTTCGTTTCAGCTGGCAGCATTATCGTGCGTCAACGTGGTACAAAAATGCACGCTGGTGAAAATGTTGGTATGGGTAAAGATCACACTTTGTATGCAAAAGCAGATGGTAAAGTAGCTTTCGCAATCAAGGGTGCATTGAAGCGCCATACAGTTAGCATCGTCGTTGCAGCTTAAGTTAAACGGTTTTATTAAAGCCTCATCGTTTGATGGGGCTTTTTTATTTGGTAAACTCTACATATGAAATTTATAGACGAAGCAACGATTAAGATTTACGCAGGTGACGGCGGTAACGGCGTTGCTACTTTTCGTCGTGAAAAATATGAGCCTTTGGGCGGCCCTAGCGGCGGAGATGGTGGCCGCGGTGGCTCCATCATCATAGAGGCTGACCGTAATATCAACACTTTGGTTGATTATCGCTACACGCGTAATTTCAGAGCACAGCGCGGTGAAAATGGGCGTAGTGCTGAGTGCTACGGAGCCAAAGGTGAGGATATGGTTTTGCGCGTGCCGGTTGGCACTGTGATTTCAGATAAGTCTAGCGGGCAAATGCTAGTTGACCTGAGTGAGCATGGTCAGCGTGCGCAAATGGCCTCCGGCGGTAAAGGTGGCTTGGGTAATGTGCATTTTAAATCCAGTTTAAACCGTGCGCCACGCCAATGTACTAAAGGTGATCCTGGTGAAGAGTTTGAGCTGTATTTAGAGCTTAAAGTGCTGGCTGATGTCGGCTTGCTAGGCATGCCTAATGCTGGAAAATCTACGTTTATTCGATCTGTTTCAGCCGCAAAGCCGAAAGTTGCGGATTATCCGTTTACGACCTTGCATCCGAATCTGGGTGTGGTGCGTGTAGATTCCGAGCGTAGCTTTGTGATTGCCGATATCCCAGGGATTATTGAGGGTGCTGCTGAAGGTGCTGGACTTGGCCATCAGTTTTTGCGTCACCTTCAACGCACATCCTTGTTGTTGCATTTGGTTGATCTTGCGCCATTTGATGAGTCGGTAGATCCGGTGCATGAAGCGAAGGCTATTGTTGAAGAGCTGAGAAAATATGACGAGGCGCTATATAACAAGCCGCGTTGGTTAGTGCTGAACAAGATTGATATGTTGCAAGACTCGCAAGAAGTTGTGCAGCAGTTCGTGAAAGATTACGGCTGGGAAGGTCGCGTATTTGCGATTTCAGCGATTAGTGGTATCGGTTGTAAAGAGCTTACTTACGCGATTATGCAGCATATCGAAGAGAGTAAGCAGGCTGAGAACCTAGAAGCTGATAACAAAGATATCGTAGAAAAAGAAGCTGGGAATGACGTTATCTGAGTCTAAGTCTTTACTACTTGATGCGAAGGTTATCGTCGTTAAGGTGGGTTCCAGCCTTGTCACTAACAATGGTAATGGTCTAGACCAAGCTGCGATTGCTGGTTGGGCGGCGCAAATTGCGGCTTTAGTGCAGCAAGGTAAACAAATTGTCTTGGTTTCCAGTGGTGCTGTAGCTGAGGGTATGCAAAGGTTGGGTTGGAAGAAGCGCCCAACAGCTGTCAATGAGTTGCAGGCTGCGGCTGCCGTGGGTCAGATGGGTTTGGTGCAGATGTATGAGAGCTGCTTTAGTCAGCATCAATTGCATACTGCGCAGGTGCTGCTAACTCACGATGATTTGGCGGATAGAAAGCGCTA
>JAZJYS010000094.1:4892-7646 GCA_040390265.1 Pseudomonadota bacterium
GGTGATGCTGCGCTGGAGCAAATGGCTGGCGGCGCGGGTAGCAGTGTGGGTACTGGCGGTATGTTGACGAAAATACTTGCCGCCAAGCGAGCATCTCGTAGCGGAGCGAATACGATAATCGCTTCAGGTCGCGAAGCAAATGTGTTGGTGCGATTGGCTGGTGGTGAAGTCATTGGTACGCATCTGCAAACCACGGAAATGAAAACAACCGCGCGTAAGCAATGGTTAGCAGACCATTTACAGTTACGCGGTAAGTTAACTTTAGATGCCGGCGCGGTTAAAGTGATTCAACAAGATGGTAAAAGCTTGTTGCCCATTGGCGTGATCGCCGTTGAGGGTGAGTTTGAGCGCGGCGAAGTGGTCGCCTGCTGTGATACGGCTGGCGTGGAAATTGCGCGTGGCCTAGTAAATTACTCTGCAATAGAAGCGCTACGCATTATGCGTAAGCCCAGTAATGAGATTGAATCTATTTTGGGTTATCTGGATGCCTCTGAGTTGATACATCGCGATAATCTCGTGCTTTTGTAAAAGAGCCACTCTTACTTTAAGTGTCTAGGCTATAACCCTGTGTTGTTGCTATAAATTAGAAAAATTGAAGGAATTTCAATGAAAAACCAAGCTTTAGTTGCCATTATTATGGGCTCAGACAGTGACTGGCCTATTATGAAGGCTGCGGCACAATCCTTGGCTGATTTTGGTGTTGCTTATACTGCTGAAGTGGTTTCGGCGCATCGCACACCAGATTTAATGTTTAGCTTTGCCGAAACTGCGGCAACCAAGGGTTATCAAGTTATTATCGCAGGTGCCGGTGGTGCGGCACATTTGCCAGGCATGGTTGCAGCGAAAACAACCTTACCAGTGCTAGGAGTGCCGGTGCCTTCCAAGCATTTGCAGGGCCAGGACTCGCTACTTTCTATTGTACAAATGCCTAAAGGTATTCCTGTTGCGACCTTCGCTATTGGTGAAGCGGGCGCGGCGAATGCGGGCTTGTTCGCGGTTTCTATCTTGGCTAATCATGATGCTGCGTTAGCGCAAAAACTAGCGACGTTCCGCGCTAAGCAAGCCGAAAAAGTAGAAGCGATGCAACTGACCGAATTGCCTTAAGTAAAAGCAAAATATTTAAACATCAACTATTACTAGTTCTTTCAAGTGTATGCAAACTATCATTCATAAAAATATTGATCCGCAATCAGTTATTCTGCCGCCAGCCATGTTGGGTATGTTGGGTGGAGGTCAGTTGGGCCGTTTCTTTGTGATTGCTGCACATGAAATGGGTTACCGCGTGACGGTGCTAGACCCGGATGCAAATAGCCCGGCAGGTAAGATTGCTGATGTGCATATTTGTGCGGCTTTTGATGACAAAGTAGCGTTGGAGAAAATGGCAGGCTCTTGTGCGGCGATTAGTACAGAGTTTGAAAATGTGCCAGCCGATACGCTTTCATTTTTAGCGCAAGCGACTTCGGTACGGCCTAGTGCGCAAAGTGTAGCTATTGCGCAGCATCGTGTGAGTGAAAAGAATTTTCTTAAAGAATCTGGCTTACCTGTTGCACCATACTTTGTGATTAATGCTGAAGCGGATTTGCCTGATGATGCGAGTGACATCTATCCTGCAATTCTAAAAGTGGCGCGTTTTGGCTATGATGGTAAAGGTCAGGCTAGGGTTAAAAATTTAGAGGAAGCACAATTGGCTTACGCGCAATTTAGCCGTGAAGAGTGTGTGCTTGAGAAAATGTTGAAGCTGGATTATGAGGTTTCAGTGGTGTTGGCGCGCGATGCGCATGGTAATGTGGCTACTTTTCCTACGTCAGAGAATAGTCATCTTAATGGCATCTTGGATATTTCAATCGTGCCGGCGCGTGGTAGTGATGCGGTGAGTTATCAGGCGCAAAAGCTGGCAATTAGTGTTGCAGAGAAACTTAATTACACGGGTGTGATGGGTGTGGAGTTTTTTGTATGTAATGGTGAATTGCTGGTGAATGAGATTGCGCCTCGCCCACATAATTCTGGGCATTACACGCTTGATGCGTGTGTGACTAACCAGTTTGAGCAGCAAGTGCGCGTGATGACGGGATTGCCACTAGGTAGTAGTCGTCAGCATAGTGCTGCGGTGATGGTGAATTTACTCGGTGATATTTGGCCGACTGATGTGGTTACAGGAGCGCAGGCTGAGCCGGATTGGTTGCAAGCATTTAATAATGCGCAGCTTAAGATGCATCTATATGGCAAGCAGGCGGCGCGTGCTGGTCGTAAAATGGGGCATTACACGGTGATTAATGCTAGTCGTGATGAAGCGATTAAGCAGGCGATGCAGGTGCGCTCTGAATTGAATATCGGAAACTAGTCTTTGGTTATGTAGATGTCTGGTGAATAAGTCTACATAGCTAAATGGCAAATAAAAAAGCCGAACATCAGTTCGGCTTTTTTATTATTCTTTTATTAAAGCTAAGGTCTAGTTGGACGATTAAGTCGCGTAAGACCTAATTGGTTTTTATGCCATTGCTTTAATTGCAGCGTTTAAGCGGCTTTTATGACGTGATGCTTTATTTTTGTGAATGATTTGTTTGTCCGCAATGCGGTCAATCACGCTTACGTTTTCACTGTAAGCAGCAGTAGCTGCGGCTTTATCGCCAGCTTCTACAGCTTTAATAATTTTTTTAATTGCTGTACGCAAAGTAGAACGCAAACTTGCATTGTGAGCACGTTGCTTAACTGCTTGACGAGCACGTTTTCTTGCTTGTGCGGTATTTGCCATTT
>JAZJYS010000095.1:0-24679 GCA_040390265.1 Pseudomonadota bacterium
ACGGCAACTTATGGTGTTGTACTACTCATGGCTGCGATTGCATATTGGTTGCTGCAACAGGCTATTATCGCTAGCGAGGGGGAACACTCTGTTCTAAAGCATGCGCTAGGACGAGATTGGAAGGGAAAGGCTTCGCCACTACTGTATGCAGTGGCCATCGTAGCGTCATTTTGGTCGCATTGGCTTGCGCAAGCGATCTACGTGCTAGTCGCGCTTTTGTGGTTGATTCCAGACCGTAGGATTGAGCAAGCGCTTAAGAAAAAAGAATCCTAGTCAATCAATTGAACATTACCGTGACTTAATGTGCGCCTACAGCAACAAGTAAGCCTTTCTGCTCTAAACTTTGCAGGCTTAAGGTTTGTTCAAAATAAATATAATCAGCCTTATTCAAGACCCATGTTTGATAAGGCTGTCCGACAATTGCGTTGCCGAATTGCGGGTCAACCAGTTCATCTTCTATCATTTTTTGTATTGGTATCGGCGCGGATTGTGCGTAATCTGCAAGAGATTTTGACTTTACCAATATCAATTGCGTGGCGCCAACCTTATTGGCTAACCAAGCACTGAGGCTATCCGAGGTGACTTGCCAGTTTTGCGGGACATTATCATCGGCCAATACCATTTGGCTGGGTAACCAAACAATACAACGGTGTTGCCAGCCACGCTCCGCAATTTCAAGCTCGCTGCTTGCCGTAATCAAGTCAGGATTCATGCCCGCCAGCAATAAACCAAACTGATCCATCGCTTTAAGTGCAAGTTGGTGCGCTACGGCATCGCTGATGCTTGAAAGTTGCTGCGCCTCTCGCACAGCATCGGCAAAGATGCCGCCGCCAGGCACAATAATAATTTTACCATCACTGAATTTGACTAAAACCTCCAGCCAATGCTTGAGTTCCGGAGCACCAAGCAAACTGCCGCCTAATTTTACAACCCACATATCTACCCTCCCCCGCGATGACTTTCTGGTTTTAGTCTAACAAGTAACTTATGTAACTTTCCTTACAATATTTCGGAAAACGGCTTATTGATTCACTTTAAAGTACTGCATCGTTTTCAGCATGCTGGAGGCTTTATCCAAGGTCTCGTCATACTCTTTTTCAAGTATGGAATCCGCCACAATGCCTCCGCCAGCATAAAAACTAACTTCGCCTTCACCATGCGCATCTGTCGCATACACTGCGGTACGGATAGTGATATTGGTATCCATATTGCCATCAAATCCAATATAGCCAATAGCGCCACAATATACACCGCGGCGATGCGGTTCTAGTTCCTCAATAATCTGCATTGAGCGCAATTTAGGTGCGCCAGTAATAGAGCCGCCGGGAAAGCAGCCGCGCAATAGATCAATCGCAGTTTTACCCTGTTTGAGCTTACCGGTAATAATACTCACCAAATGGTGTACGTTGGCAAAACTTTGTAGCTGGAATAACTTGTCCGCCTTCACCGAGCCGATTTCACAGTTTTTGCTGATGTCATTGCGCAACAAATCCACAATCATCAGATTTTCGGCTTTGTCTTTGATGCTTTGTTGCAATTCTTGTGCGTAGCTTTGGTCTTGCTGAACATCATCAGAACGCGGGCGCGTGCCTTTGATTGGTCGCGTTTCCACATGCTTATCCGTCAACTGCAAAAATCGCTCTGGTGAGCCGGATAGCACCTTTAAATCACCGAAATTCATATACGCCATGAATGGTGCGGGGCTGATTTCACGCAGTTTTTGATAGGCTGTCCAGCCATCGCCATGCGCCTTGGCTGAGAAGCGCTGCGCCAGATTCACTTGGTAACAATCGCCCTCAGCGATGTAATGCTTCACGGCATCAAACGCTTTGGCATATTGCTTGAAATCCATATTACTGGAGACGTCACTCGTCAATGCGAATGCCGTTTGCACTGGATTTAAAACTGCCTCAGCAGGCGCATCAAATAAGGCACATAGCACGCTCCAATTTTGATGTGTGGATTGCTGGAAACCATGCGAAACCAAACAGGCGGTTTTCTCACGATGATCAACCACGACTGCCCAATCGTAAATACCCACCATCATATGCGGCAGTGCATCGTTTTTTAATGCGAGACTAGGCAAATGCTCCACTTGCCTGGCTAGATCATAGCCAAAATAGCCGACAGCGCCGCCCGTAAATGGCAATGCATTTTGAGCCGCCTGATACGGTGCTAATAGCGTATTAAGAATGGCAAACGGGTCATCATGGCTAATTGTTTTTTTGCCATCTTGAACAATTTCAGTATAAACATTTTGCGCATCGGCGCCATTCTCGACCGTGCTGATGGTCACAAATGGATCCGCCACAAAAATATCATAGCGCCCATATTGGCTTTGCGGATAGCCGCTATCTAAAAACATCGCCCACGGCTGGTGGCTTACTCGCGCGAATAGTTGTGCGGTATCGGCGGTGTATTGTAAGTCGTGCTTTAAAGGTGGCTGAATAAAACTCATGGGCTTCATTATTTGTTTAAATTTGATGGAACGCCAAATAGGCAACTGCGTAAGCTGGCAAACATACCCTTGCCAAACGGCTGGTTTCAGAAAAATCTTTTAACTCTGAAACATCTGGACGCTCTGGAAAACCTGACGCAGTATTTTCATAGCTATTATCCATGTTTATTTCTATCAATTGCGCAATATCAACATATTGAACTTGTAGTTGCTGTGCAATCTCTTTAGCTAAAAAGGCTCCTGCCCCTGCGCCAACCACACAGATCGAATCTGGCGACACATTATTGCTGTTTAAGCGTGCAAGATGGCGCTGAGCCACCTGTTTAAGACGCGTCAATTGTTGCAACTTAAACTCATTTGCAAGTGCTAACCATGCGCTCATATCGGCATCTTCCACATCATGCCCTATCATGCGTGCAATACGCCGTGCGCTGGCTACTGGCGTTTTCTCTTTGCCGTCGGCCGTATCGGCCATGTCATCCTCCGCGAGCAAGTCACCTGTCAGACGATAAACATCGGCAGTCGTTGCAAAATACTCGGCCGCAGTCGAAGTTTGTGTATTTTGAAACTGGATCTTTTGCGCAACCGCCATGAGTGGTGTGCGTACAACGCCCATGTAGACCAGCTCTTCAGACTGCATGCGCGCGGCATCAGTAAAACCTATGCACGTTGCTTGATTATTTTTCAGCAACACAAAATCAGCAGTTGTACTGCCAATATCAATCAATAAGCCATGTTGTATTGGCTTAAGCGCGCTTAATTGGCTACGCCTGTTGAGCTGCTTGCCAGCAAAGCTGGCGCTGGCCAGCCAATTAGCTGAGGCAATATGCGGCCACTGTTGCGCTACGTCTTGCAACGGAACAAATGCGGATAAATCGGCATTCAGTGCACCAGCATAAAATAGCTTGCTGCCGTTTAGCTTTGCTTCCATCACCTGACAAATGGCTAGCACGCCCTCTTTGCGACTCTGGAACAAATCTACCAGCTCGCCTGTCATGGTAATCGCATGCAGCGCAGACTGAGCGTTAAAAGCATTCAGCACTACATCAATCGCGGCTTCCAGCTCATTCAAGCCACGCCAAAGTGCACATGGCACTTGCAACACTTGTTGCACGCGGCCATTCTCATCTAGCAACGCAGCCTTCAAATGCGCTCCACCTACATCCCAACCAATCACAGGCTTATGCATTCAGGTTAATCTCTACAGGTTTAGTGGTCATATTCACGGGTAATTCAAAAGTTTGGCTCAACGATTCAGGTGTCGATTGACTATAGGCTATATCCAGCATCAGTTTGGCTGGATTAACGCCTAGCGATTCACGTAAGCCTATATAAGAGGTGGTGATTCTAGGGTTAATTTCCACGACATAAATATCATCGTGACTCACAATCACATCCACCCCTATATAACCATTCAAGTCAGGCATGGCTGCAGCAATATCACTGGCAAGCTTGGAAAAAGCATTTGCATGCTGGCTTAGACCATTGACCATACAGCCCTGATATTGAATGTGCGATGGCTTGGCAGATGCTTGAGGTGCATTATCATTCACAATAGCAATCGTTTGTTGATTGCAGCTTAACAGCCAAGCAGCGCCATTTTTACACAGCATGGAGATGCTCGCTGGTGTACCCGTTTGATACGGCTGTACGATAAACTGCTTTGCAGCTTGACGTTGTTGAACGGCTTGCTGATTCACACGCAGCCATTCTCGTAAACTGGCTTCATCATCAAAGTAAAAAGTATCTTCACAACCTGCGCCATCGGATGGCTTCACAATCCAGCCATCATTACCTAATTGGCTCTGGCTAAAATCAGCCTGCAAAAACGCATTCACTGTATAGGTTGCAAGCGTCAAGATATTGGCGCTTTTGAGTTGCTGATAAGTATCATACTTACTGCTGGTAGTCTTTACCGCTGAACTCAAGCAACCTAGATTTTTAACCCCTGCCGCTTCTATCATCTGCATCAGGTACGCCAGAATACCATCGGTTTCAGGCGCAACCACCACAGCGGCATCACAGGTCTTTAAAAGCTGCTGCCAAGTAGCTAGCGCATCAGATGCTTGCTCAACTCGAACGGCCTGTATGATTGAACCACCGAGCTTAGGTGCATCCAAACGTGCATCATAGGTCGTCACGATGCTCACATCTTCAAGCGTACTGAAATCATGAACTAAAGCATCACGCATCAAAGCGCCTTCACGCAGCAATGAGGCTGGTAAAGGCTCGCCGCCAAAACCACCGGCTGTGATATATTCCAGTAATAATATCTTCAAAAAAACCTCAAAACCATCACGTATAAAATGAAAATCATCCCAGTCATTGATTTAATGCACGGTGTTGTTGTACACGCACAATTAGGCATGCGCGAACATTACCAACCCATTCAATCTCAATTATGCAGCTCCAGCACCCCATTAGATGTGGTTAGCGCACTACTCGAATTATACGCATTCCCATGCCTGTATATTGCAGATCTCGATGCGATTACAGGACAAGGTCATCATCTGGACACTATTTTGCAAATCCAAGCGCAATATCCACAGTTGGAAATATGGCTAGATGCAGGGATTAAAAGTACGGAGTCTTTGGCGATATGGAACAGTGCGCACATTCAGCACGTCATTGGCACAGAAAACATTGCTACCACAAACGATTTAGCGGAAATCAGCCAAGTACTGCATGGTCACTTTGTCTTATCACTGGATTTCAATCAGTCTGGGTTTTTAGGTAATGCCGAACTAGAAACAACAACGGAGCATTGGCCTGACAATATCATTGTCATGACCTTAAGCCGCGTTGGCAGTCAACTAGGTGCAGATGTTGAACGATTACATGCAATTAAAAAAATTGCCAATCAGCGCAAGATTTTTGCGGCGGGCGGCATTAGAAATCATGATGACCTTAGCACACTACAAAACCTGAATATCAATGGTGCATTAGTAGCAACAGCACTACACAACTTGGCGCTGAATCCTAATCACTATCGCTAAATACGAATTTGCCGGCAACAATATAAAAGCTATTGTTGCCGGCAATGCCTTGCAGTTTAAATCAAGAACAATTATTCAAGGTTTGCGTGAATAGCGCGCATACCTTCTTCAGTTAATCCTTTAGCTTCAATCAAGTCAGCAATTGTTGCTTCCAAGAAAATCAAAGTTGAAAGCTCGAACTGTGAACCCATTGGCATACCTTTAGTCAGTGGGAAGCTATTGTCATTACCGATTTGAATCGTCAAGTCAGCAACATCAGCCATTGGTGAAGATTTCTTCATTGAAATCACTACTAATTTCGCACCTACTGATTTTGCTTTTTTAACGAATGGCAACAATGTTTCTGTACCGCCAGAGCCTGAAACCAAGATCAACAAGTCGCCCGCTTTAATCGCTGGAGTCACTACTTCACCAACCATGCTCACGTTGTAACCAGCATGTACTAAACGCATTGCAAAGAAGCGTGATACCAACAATGAACGACCAGCACCGCCGATGAATGTGCGGCCAGCTTCGTCTACCAACTTAAGTAACTTGGCAGCATTACTGTTATCTGTTTCTGACAAAATAGAAGTCAATTTGTCTAAAATTAATTTTTGATGATCCATGATGTTTCCTTTAAAAATATTCAATCTAACTGCTCAAGCAAAGTCTGACGACGCTTGCCTTGAGCTTAAGATAAAGATTAAAAAAAATCCCGACTCATTGCTGAGTCAGGATTTCTATTTCTCATCTCAATAATTGCTTATTGGGCTTGGTTAATTAAAACCAGCGCTTAAATTAAGCGTGAGCGATAGCTGTGATTTCAGCAGCAGAAGCAGCAGGATCAGCAGCACCGTAGATAGCAGCACCAGCAACAATGATAGTTGCGCCAGCGTCACGTACTTGAGCAGCTGTAGAAGCTTTAACGCCACCAGCAACTGAGATTTCAACGCCTAAACCTAAAGCAGCAACCATAGCTAAGTCAGCAAATGGTGTTTGACCAGCAGCTTGTTGATCCAAACCAGTGTGAACGCCAATGATGTGCGCACCAGCAGCAACAACAGCTTTAGTCAAAGTAGCTTTGTCAGCAACGTTGATCAAGTCAATTTGAGCTTTTTTGCCGTATTTGTTAGCAACATCGATTACACCTTTGATAGTGCCCATGTCAGCACAACCTAATACTGTACAGATGTCAGCACCAGCTTTGTAGAATGGCTCAGCTTCGTAGAAGCCAGCGTCCATTGTTTTCAAATCTACTAAGATTTTGTTGTTTGGGAATTTAGCACGTAATGTTTCAAGCAATTTGATACCGTTGTGCTTAATGCATGGTGTACCGATTTCAAGAATGTCAACGTGTGGAGCAACAGTAGTTGCTAAAGCAACAGTTGCGTCGAAATCTAATGAATCTAAAGCCATTTGGGTTAATGCCATGGTGTTCTCCGTTAAATAATTTTTAGGGTACTACTGTTTTATTGCTATTTTCGTAAAAAAATCACATTTCAAACACTAAGCTGAACTAACCGCTCAACGCTTGCAATGTGAAGTTTAATACAATAATTTAGTGCTATAAAAACTGGACACTTATAGTAAATGTCCAGCTTATTTATGTCAATTCTAATCCAACCTGATTACAGGTTAATTACACATTTAATCACATTTAAAACGCGAGTAAATGCGTAGGACTATTATAATTTTTCGCTAAGTGCAGCTTCAAGTTTATTTTGATCAACTACGAAACCACGGATACCTTCAGCAAGTTTTTCTGTTGCCATTGGATCTTGGTTCAATTCAAAACGGAACTCAGCTTCAGTCATTTTTGCTGGTGCTGATTTAGTTGCGCCTGTATCTTTTAACACTTGTGTCAAAGTACCTTCAGTAGCAGCCAGATCTTGCAACAAGTTTGGTGAAACTGTCAAACGATCGCAACCAGCTAATGCTAGCAACTCACCTGTGTTACGGAATGAAGCGCCCATTACCACTGTTTTGTAGCCATGCTCTTTGTAGTATTGGTAGATAGCGCGTACTGAAACCACACCTGGATCTGTTTCTTGTGTGTACTCAGTCGTTGGGTTTTTAGCTTTGTACCAGTCTAAGATACGACCAACGAATGGTGAAATCAAGAACACGCCAGCTTCAGCACATGCGCGCGCTTGGCCGAAACCAAATAAAAGCGTCAAGTTACATTGGATGCCTTCTTTCTCTAAGATTTCGCCGGCTTTAATGCCTTCCCATGTTGATGCCAATTTGATCAACACGCGCTCTTTGCTTACGCCTGCATCTTCATACAATTTGATCAATTTACGGCCTTTAGCCACCATTGCATCTAAATTGAAAGATAGACGTGCATCTACTTCTGTTGAAATGCGGCCTGGTACTTCTTTAGTGATTTCTGTACCAATCAATACTGCTAATTTATCAGCTGCATTGTCAATTTGCTCAGCTTTAGTGCCACCTTGTGCTTTTGCGTATGCAATAGCAGCTTCAATTAAAGGTGCGTATTGTGGCAATTGGCTTGCTTTTAGCACCAATGATGGGTTTGTTGTTGCATCAACTGGCTTAACAGCCTTGATCGCTTCAACATCACCAGTATCTGCCACGATAGTGGTCATAGATTTTAATTGCTCTAACAAATTAGCCATTATCTTGATCTCCTGAAAAGTTATTAATGTACTCTCACGACTCGAACTGAATTTTTCTAGTTAATATCAACTAGAAAAAACACCCGAACACGAAGAGTTTTATACAAAATCTAACCGAAGATTATATCTTAAAAATATTGTGATGTCGCGACTAATTCCTATTTACGCCGCTAAGTAGCACTAGATATAAAGCCACATACAGAAGCACTCAACTGTAATATGTAACAACAGCATTATCAGCATGCTACAAATCAAAACACCCATTTGAATTAATATAAATCCCCTACCCTAAGCTCGCAGCTAGCACGGTTGCCACCGTCAAATCTGCACTGGTTCCTGGATTAATATTACGAGCTTTGAGTGATGCATCCCAAGCCAACAGCTTGCTTTGTACTAATTTAGGATTATCATTTGCCCAATAATCCGCTTCGATCTCCTGCGCTTCAAGCATCACCTCTTCAGCCATCACATTGCCATACTTACGAACGATGTGTGTATCCACTTGGCGTGACAAGAATCCAAGATACAAAGCGGCGGTTGCCCACGACTCATTCTCCCACTTAATCATGGCATCAAGATAACGCGTTACACCAAAGTCAAAAATATCAGAGAATGCATTGCTGTACTGCCAAGAAATGCGGTCTGCATGCTGCGCAGAGCGCATCATTTCCAGCAAGGTAACCTGCGACTTGTCATGCACGCTATTCTGATCCACTTCACCCAAGCCGGCGGGGTTCGCTAATACGATGGCTTGCGAGGCATATTGTGCATCCTCAATAGTGAGTTGACTTAATACTGTAACCAAGTTTTGCTGTAATGTTTGTATAGAGCCAAGCGCATTATTTGCAGCCACATGAATTAGTGGTGCGCACAACAAAACCAACCCTAAGTTCGTATTCATGCCAACCGCCTGCTGCGTGACTTCTACCGCGTGCAGAATTCTCTGCCCGACACTCAAGTTTGGCTGTGCAATGGCAAATGCTGAAGCCTCTGCACTTTTAATAAAGTCATGTACTGTCATTCCATGACCATCAGCAAACATGTGTACGTTACCGGGTTTTATGGCTAGCAACTCAGCCATACAAGCATTTTGATAAGCTTGAGCTAACTGCTCTGGTGTTAATAGTTCAGATGTTAATGTAGTCATCACGCGCATTTCCTGAGAAAAAGTAACTAAAGAAAAAACGGCTAAATCCTTCTTAAAAAATCATCAACCAGCAATTGTGCAACACTCTGATCGGTCACGCTCTGCAAACCTTTCCAAGCAGGAATGCTATTCACTTCCAGCACACAATATTCACCGCTATTCGACTGAATAATATCCACGCCACAATAATCAATATCAACCGCCGCCGCTGCCTGCAATGCCAATTGAGACATGGCTGCATCAGGATAAACAGCCTCGCAACGTCCACCAGCGGCGACATTGTTCACCCAAGTGCTGCCAATCCGCTTCATAGCGGCCACAATTTTTCCAGCAATCACAAATACACGGTAATCATGCGGCGCTTCTGTCGTTTCAATCAATTGCTGAAAATAATAGACGCCATCAACATACTGTTGCATAGGCACAGGCATAGCTTCATTCGCCAGCAATTTGCGCACACCCAAGCCCTGTGAGCCGAACAAAGGCTTCATCACTAAAATTTGATTTTGCTGTATCGCCGTCTGAAGAATCGCCTCCGCATGCAATCTTGATTCGCACACCCATGTTGGCGGCGTTGAGACGCCATTAGTACTTAGCAAGAAACTAGTCATTGCCTTATCAACGGTGCGTTCAATGGCTTTTACAGAGTTATAAACCACTACCCCCTGCATCGTCAGCATGTGCAATACATTTAAGCGCGTAATGACTTGCTGCAAGGTGCCGCCTGAAACGCCGCGCACAAAGGCTGCTGGCGGCGTGGGAACAAAACCCGGAATTTGAATGTGTGGCTTTTGACCAGCCAAGTTTATGACGCAATCCTGCAATGATACAAAAACAGCATCATGCCCCCGATGCATAAAAGCTTGTTTTAACTGCGCACCATGCCAGCCTGGATCATCAGTAAAGATAGGGATTTTCAAAAGAAAGAAAGCTTAATAGACGGTTGAATAGCTGTTAATTTTTTGGTGAGAGTAATCAGAAAATCGCTCTCACCAGATAGTGTTAATTAACTTGAAAATGCTAGTCTGCAAATGCTAATCAGCAAATGAAAGTGCAATCAAATCTGCATTCAAATGACCAGCTTCAAAAACACTGCCTGTAGTCACATTGGTCACAGTCACTTTAGCTGGGCTAAATAGCATCGGGTCAATTTTATAGAAATCCATATTGTAGGACTTGAATACTTCCGCAAACGGTCTACCGTAGTCTTTTGATGCACTACTTGGCAGGTTCAACGCCAACTCTGCTGCCGCGGCATCATCGCCGGTCACATTCAAATTAACAAAACCGCCAAATAAAATCGCATCATTAGTACGACCCATGCCGGTCATGAAGTCTTTCGCAACAGGTGGGATAACTGCCAAACCAGTACCGCTCACGATATTTTCCAGTGGAAAATGTAACGCATGCGCCTTATGTAAGGCCACTTCCAACACACGACCTACAATTTGCACTACGCCGGCAATGCTAGATGTTGGCGTTAAAATAATGGTCAATTGCTCTACTGCAACTTTAGTGTCGCGTACAACTTTTTCAATCACTTCAACAGGTGGAATCTTGTCAGTTTCCAGCACGATGCAAGTACTATTTGCCACATCTTTATATTCAAGCTCTTTGAACAAGTCTTCACGTTGCGCCAAGGCACGTGCTGGACCGGACCCTAATGCAAAGAATTTTTCATGGCTCAGCGCCCAACCTGCATACTGACTCGCCAAACAAGCGAGTACAGGTTGTGTTGATGACACAGCAATCGCATCATTCCAGTTCGCAAAACGATCATCGGCTTGCAAACTAACCTCACCCAAACCACCCATGCAAATTTCTGCAATCAATCGACCCGCCTCTGCACAGCCGGCATGTTTGATACCAGCATCAATAATCGTGCAACCTGTTTCGTGTGTCGAAACGCCAATCTGCAAAGCATCCGCTTGTTGCAGCAATTTCTTCAATACTGGCTCGCTCAACTGGTTAACACTAAATTTAGGTTGAACTAATGATGGTGATTCTTGCGTATTTTGCACGTCATTCCCTTTTTGACTAATTGGTTGTAATTTCAAGTTGCAGCATTTTAACTCGAATATGCGCCAATTGCTTGGCTTCATCTGGACTATCGGCAGTAGCAATGACAGTACAAACTGGCTCGCCTGCAGATATTTGCATGGTACTGCAGGGATTATCAACAACCCATTCAGGCCAATAAAAATCATGTGCAATCTGCAAATCAAATGGCGCATACACAATGGCATGCGCTTTTGATACCTTAACTACGATCTTTTCATACTTACAGTCGGCATCTTTTAAACAAGCATTTACATGCCAATTCAGCAGATTTGCATGCTCACTGTCATGCGAATCCATAGCATATAAATCTACAGTTGCACTCAATCTTGGATTAATTTCCAGCACATAAGCCGACTCGCCTTGCACAATGGCATCTAGGCTATTCAAACCAAACAAGCCGAATACTGCGGTTAACTTTTCAGCAACCCCGATTAACTGCTGCTGAATTCTTTCTGCTAAAACAATGTTACTCACGGCACCGCCATAACGAAACGGCATAGAAGCAACAGCATCGACCCATTGCTCATTAAAACCAACTACCGTTATTCGATGACCATGTGCTACAAACAATAATGAAACGGGGCGCCCAGCAACATACCGCTGGTAATAATAATTGCTAGACTTAGTACTGCTAGATTTAGCACACTCATCATCCACAATCTCAATGTGAGTACCGCCACTGCCACCAACCAGCTTTTTTAAATAAACCGCCTCCACACCCGCAGCGTTATGCGCTGGAAGTTGCTCGAGCATTTCAGGATGCTGAGTATTATTTTGCTGCAAAGCGGCAAAAAACGCCAATGGCGCTTTTACTGCCTGCACAACCGCTGGTGCATTCCCAATTAAAGGGATGACGTCAGCAACTTTTTGCAATAACTCTGGCTGCGCTTCAAAGCCGCTGCCATACACAAAACCAAGATATTGACTGGCATCTAGCTTATTTGCTACAGCCAACAAAGCATCAGCATCAAACCCATTATCACTACAACCCACCAATACTGTCGCATCAGCCAATTCAACGGTTTGCCTATCGGCAAAAGCATCAATCGCTGTAACGATATAACCTGCCCGTTTAGCCGCGGCCACAAAGGGCCGCGCGGACAAAGCAATGATTAAGAGTGACTTTTTAATAGTTCACGCGCCAATTTAAATGCCGCCATAAATTCAAGATACTTTGGTTTCTCAAATGGCTGATCTGATGGCATCATTTGTTTAAGCAATTGATGCTGTGTCATATATTTCAACTGACCAACGGCCATAGCACCAATACCATAAGCCTGAGTACCTTCAATCAAAGTACCGTCATCGCTCACGCCCACGCCTTCTGCGCCTAGAGGTGATACTGCATTTACATCAGCTACGATTTTTAATTGTTTAGCATGCGCCAAATGTGCTTGGCTGAGCACTTGTACGCCAGCAGCAGCAGCACAAATCGCGATATCAGTTTTTGCGATAATGTCTAGCTTCTTCTCGTCAGTTGTACCGTCAACCACAACCATGTTCACATTATATTTTTCGTTCCAAGCCTGAGCTTTCACCTCAACTTCTTCAACTGACTTATGTGCGACTAACTGCACTATCGCGCCTTGTTGTGCCGCAATAATACCTACACAGCTACCCACTGGGCCTGTTGCACCGAAGATGCTGACCACTTTTCCAGTCAATGTTTCATCCAGCTGGCTTTTGAGATGGTATTCAACTTTGGCAATCATTGCTGCAGCGGTTGTAAAGGCACCTGATGGATCGGCAAAAACTGAACAGGCAAACGGTGCAAACATTGCTTTCTTAGAAGCATCTAACATCTGCATTGCCAGATCAATATCACGTCCGCCAATAAAAATACCTTCGAGTTTAACGCCAGATAACCCACGTGAGAAAATAGCATCTTGTGTGAGGCCTGTAACTTCAGACAGCGCAACATTGGTATATGGCATAACCTTAGCAAAACCCGCGTCAAACGCCATGTTGACATCAAACGGACTGGCGTTCTTAGCCGCTGTAAATAAATGCAAAATTCTAGCTTTTTCCATAGTTTTAAGTTTTCCCTGAGAGTTTCTCGTGTTGAAGTATGTGTTGTTACTATTAATTTATTCGTTCAAAGCAATTCTGCACCATGATTACGCGCACTGCAAATCATCCATGTTAACGCAGGTTCTTTAAATTTTGCTTTAAGTTGCTGCAAATGTCTTTCCGCTTCAACTGTATTTTCAAATACAGCGAAGCCCGTCGGCCCCCAAGAACTTTGTCCGAAGCAAGCCACACCAATATCGTCAAAGTGTTGCAACACGGAACCTACGAGCTTGCTGGCGTAACGTCCGCCTTGTGCTGGCGCAAAATGATCGCCAACATGAGACTGTAATACTTGTATGCTATTACCGAATGCCAACAAATCATGCTCAACCAATGCTGGCATTGCCTGCATGAGCACATGGCGACACAAATAAGCTGCCAGATTTTCTGAGAAAACAGGTAACTGATTAAAAGCTATGCGTTCTTCTTCACCATGAATACCTGGCTGGCTGGAATCAAAAATCAGCAAAATACGCCAAGCTTCAGGAAAATCATAACGCGCTAATAGCGGCGGTATCTTTGAAGCCGATGTGCTTAATTGATGAGCGGCTGACGCGCTAAAGTCTGTCGCTCGACCACCATCGATCAAAACACCACCATGATCAAACGCTGCAATACCAATTCCTGATCGCCCACCCCGCCCCGTTAATACGGCAATTTGTGCTGCACTTAAATCTAATTGATGTAAGCGGCTAATGGCTGCGCCTACAGCTAAAGCCAATTGGGTACCTGAACCTAACCCAGCATGCTCAGGGATATGTTGCCCTATGTTGACACTAACACTGCCAGCTAAATCTAACTTTTCAATCAGTTGCTGCGCAATAACAGCCGCTCTAGAAAGCGTGGATGCTGGCACAGTTACATCACCAGTGACTTCAAGCTTTTCAGCTACTGTTGCAGATATTTTTAAACTTGGTTCAGCTAGGCTCAAGCCTATACTGCCGAACTTACGCCCCAAACCACCATGCAAATCAAAAAATCCCATATGCAAACGACCACTGCTCGCTATGGCGATGCTTTTACTTGGCGTCGTTGTCATTATTTTTTTCATTCGGTTTTTTCATTTTGATGCATAGCCTACAATTAGCTATAATTTCGCGTCTGTTATATTCACAGCGTTATATTTTCAGTGAATAACTTGCGCATTTTAGCTGACAGCTACAATTTTTAATACATCAGCGTTAAAAGTAATAATAAAATTCTATTTGAATACACATTTATCTAAAAGCACAGGTTTTAATTCTGATTTTCAGGTGACAATACGCACATATTTAGGCAAAATATCCTACTAGCTAAGTCAACTTAAAATTCTTAATTAAGCTTCGCATCATTCATTAAGCTCTATTTCAACAAAAATGACTTTTATTTAGCCTAATTTAATAGCATCAAAAACTTCACCATTTGTTTGAACATCTAAGGAACAATCATGTCAGGCCACGTTATTCCATTTGAAAATCTACGAAACAGCGACGTCTCTTCTGTTGGCGGTAAAAATGCCTCTTTAGGCGAAATGATTTCACAGCTATCCGCTAAAGGTGTACGCGTGCCTACAGGCTTTGCAACAACCGCTGATGCTTACCGCGAGTTCTTGGCTCAAAATGGCTTAGATGCAAAAATTAACGCTGAACTTGATAAATTAAACGTTGATGACACGCAAGCGCTTGCCATTTGCGGCAAACAAGTACGCGAATGGATTATGGCCGCGCCATTTCCAGCCGCACTCAATCAAGCCATTGCAGAGCAGTACGCAACTCTTACTGCAAAATCTGGTAACGGCGCAACATTCGCAGTCCGTTCATCCGCGACAGCAGAAGACTTGCCTGACGCATCATTTGCGGGGCAACAAGAGTCATTCCTGAATATTCAAGGTCTGGATAACATTCTGCATGCCATTAAAGAAGTGTTTGCCTCTTTATATAATGACCGTGCAATTTCATACCGCGTGCATAAAGGCTTTGTACATGCTGACGTTGCGTTATCCGCAGGCATCCAACAAATGGTGCGCAGCGATATTGGATGTGCCGGCGTAATGTTCACCATTGATACAGAATCTGGCTTTAAAGACGTTGTGTTTATCACTTCATCTTATGGCTTAGGCGAAACGGTCGTACAAGGTGCGGTCAATCCTGATGAGTTCTATGTACACAAACCGATGCTAGCCCAAGGCAAACCAGCCATTGTGCGTCGCACTATGGGCTCTAAGCTCATTAAAATGGTGTTTAGTGATGCAACACAAGCCGGTAAAAGTACCAATACCGTTGATGTAGACGCCTGTGATAGCGACCGTTATTCACTTTCAAACGAAGATGTTTTGGAGTTAGCACGCTACGCCATGACCATTGAAGCGCACTACGGCTGCCCAATGGACATCGAATGGGGTAAAAATGGTGTTGATAACAAGCTTTATATCTTGCAAGCACGCCCTGAAACCGTTAAATCTCAAGAGTCTTTAAAAAACATTACTGAGACATTTAAACTCACCAAACACAATGAAAAACCATTGGTAGTTGGTCGCGCTGTGACGCAAAAAGTAGGCGTTGGCCCAGTACGCATTGTGCTTGATCCAGCAGACATGCACTTGGTACAACCCGGCGATGTATTGGTTGCAGACATGACAGACCCTAACTGGGAGCCTGTCATGAAGCGCGCTAGCGCATTGGTCACTAACCGTGGCGGCCGTACTTGCCACGCAGCGATTATTGCTCGTGAATTAGGTATTCCAGCCATTGTGGGCGCAGTGAATGCAACGGATGTGTTACGAGAAGGCGAAATCGTGACGGTGTCATGTGCTGAAGGTGAATCAGGCTTTGTTTATCACGGCAAGCTTAACTATGACGTAAGCACGCAAGCTGCAGCAACATTGCCACCAGCGCCTTGCAAAATCATGATGAACGTAGGTAATCCTGATATGGCATTTGGCTTTGCAAAAATTCCAAATGATGGCGTGGGTTTGGCGCGTTTAGAGTTTGTGATTAACAACATGGTCGGCATCCACCCGAAAGCTATTTTGAATGTCGATGCCATGCCATCTGCAATTCAAACCACGATTAAGAATCGTGCGCGTGGTTATGCAAGTCCGAAACAGTTCTATATTGATAAAGTCGCTGAAGGCGTTGCGACCATTGCAGCAGCGTTTTATCCAAAACCAGTCATTGTGCGAACTTCTGACTTTAAATCTAACGAGTACAAAAAGTTAGTAGGCGGCGAGATTTACGAGCCAGATGAAGAGAATCCAATGATTGGCTTCCGTGGTGCAGCGCGCTATATGGCTGAAGACTTCAAAGAATGCTTTGCCATGGAATGTGCTGCCATGAAAAAAGTACGTGATGAAATGGGCTTGGTCAACGTAGAGTTAATGATTCCATTTGTTCGTACCCTTGCTGAAGCTAAAGCTGTAACTGAGATTATGGCTGCCAACGGTCTAAAACGTGGTGAAAATGGTTTGCGCCTGATTATGATGTGCGAAATTCCATCTAACGCCTTGTTAGCAGAACAGTTCCTCGTTTACTTTGATGGTTTCTCTATCGGTTCTAACGACTTGACACAACTGACCTTAGGCATGGATCGCGATTCAGGCATTCTGGCAGATGGTTTTGACGAGCGCGACGAAGCTGTGAAAGCATTGATTAAAATGGCCATTAACACCTGCAACCGTTTAGGTAAATATGTTGGCATTTGTGGTCAAGGTCCTTCTGACCATCCTGATTTTGCAGAATGGTTAGTGGCTGAAGGCATCAAGTCTATTTCACTGAATCCAGATACAGTCGTCACTACTTGGCAACGAATCGCTAAAAAATAAATGAATTGCCTGTAATGGGCATTAATATCAATTTATTTATACTGTCCGCCCTGCAACCTTGAATTTATCTCATGGTTGTAGGGTGAACGGTGATTTGTAGAGGTACCTAATGCAAGAACGTACAGTATTTTTTATTTCAGATGGTACCGGCATTACTGCGGGTTCTTTGGGAAAACTGCTGGAGCACTTTCCAAACACCCACTTCACACAAGTGCGTATGCCATTTACTGATACGCCAGACAAAATCAAGCATGCTCAAGAAGTTATCCTGCAAGCGACCGAGCAATTCGGCACTCGCCCAGTGGTGGTCATGACTTTAGGCAACATTGAGTTACGTAATGCATTAAAAGAATCCAACGCCTACTTCATTGACCTGTTCAATACCTTTATCGACCCGCTCAGCATCGAGCTAGATCAGAAACCATTGCGAGGTGCTGGTATTGCACATAGCGTAATGGGTAGTAGCTACAACGACCGCATGGAAGCGATTAACTTCACGCTGAATCACGATGATGGCATGACCAATGCTGGTTTAGAACAAGCGGAAGTGATTCTAATTGGCGTTTCACGTTGCGGAAAAACCCCAACTAGCGTTTATCTCGCGATGCAATATGGCGTAAAAGCCGCCAACTATCCATTGATTCCAGAAGACTTTGAGCGCGGTACGCTACCTGCCGTGCTACATAAACACATTGATAAGATTTTCGGCCTGACGATTAAAGCGGAGCGTTTGCATTCTGTGCGCACGGAACGCAGAGCCGCTAGTTTTTATGCTTCATTAGACAATTGCCGCAATGAAATTGCCACCGCAGAGAACTTGATGCGTGAAGCCGGCATTCCTTGGGCTGACTCTACCAGCCGCTCGATTGAAGAGCTTTCTACGATTATTTTAGAGAAAATACGCCATCCGGCTTAAACCTTATCCATTAAGGTTATTACGCAAAATTATCTGTAGTAAAACACAACAACTCCCGTTATATCGACAAAAATCAATATAACGGGATTTTGTGTTTTAAGCGGTGCGCCCAGCGCCCTGCTCATCCAGAAACACCCGCACATTGCGCGGATACACAAATACCGCATCCCCTTGAACTAACTGCAACTCACGGAAGCGCTCTTGCGTCAGTTCAGCTTCTATAGGATCAGACTGATCGGCACGTTGTAGCTCGAGCCTAACCAATGGACCAACGGCATGAATATAGCTGGCAACGGCTTCAAAACCTTGCTTGTCTGCATGTTGTTCTTTATATATCTCAATATCATGCGGTCGCACAAACGCGACTGCTGGACTATTTTGCGTATCATGATGCGCATCCAGCTTTAAGCCTATGTCGCCGACTCGCGCTTCGCCTTCATGGATGTGGCTCTTGAATTGATTTACATTACCCAAGAACTGATACACAAATGGAGAAACTGGGTGGTCGTAAACATCCTGCGGTGAGCCAATCTGTTCAATCTGCCCTTTATTAATCACTACCACGCGATCTGCCACCTCTAATGCTTCTTCCTGATCGTGCGTCACAAAAATGCTAGTAATGTGTAGCTCATCATGTAAGCGGCGCAACCAACGGCGCAGTTCTTTACGCACTTTGGCATCCAGCGCGCCAAATGGCTCATCAAGCAATAATACTTTTGGCTCAACGGCTAACGCACGCGCCAAGGCAATACGTTGACGCTGACCGCCAGACAACTGAGGTGGATAACGATCTGCTAGCCAATCCAGCTGCACAAGTTCTAGTAGTTCATGTACGCGACGTTTAATTTCAGCATCTGATGGACGCGTTTGTTTTGGGCGCACACGTAAACCAAACGCCACATTTTCAAATACTGTCATGTGTCTGAATAATGCATAGTGCTGAAATACAAAGCCAACTTCACGTTCGCGTACTTCACGCGCTGTTGCATCTTCACCATAAAAATGAATACTGCCTGAATCTGGTGCTTCTAAACCTGCAATAATACGCAATAACGTGGTTTTCCCGCAGCCAGATGGGCCGAGCAAGGCGACCAATTCGCCACTTGGTATATCAAGACTGACATCATTCAGTGCGCTAAAGCTGCCAAAGTTTTTTCTAATGTTACGAACTTCTATACTCATGGTTTTATTCCAGTTTAGTAATTATTCAACATGCTTAATTTTGCTTAAAAAGCATTTTCTTGATTGTTTGCGGTGCGCGCCACTTGCCATTCGACAAGCGCTTTAAGCACTAGCGTCACCAAGGCTAATATTGCGAGTAGTGATGCCACAGCAAAAGCGGCTGCATAGTTGTACTCGTTATATAAGATCTCTACATGTAGCGGCATGGTGTTGGTCATACCACGAATATGCCCTGACACCACAGACACTGCGCCAAACTCACCCATCGCCCGTGCATTAGTCAAAATAACGCCATAGAGCAAGCCCCACTTCACATTAGGCAAGGTAATACGCCACAGAATCTGCCAGCCAGTCGCACCTAAGACTAAACCAGCTTCTTCTTCATCTTTACCCTGCGCTTGCATCAATGGAATCAACTCACGCGCAACAAACGGAAATGTGACGAAAACAGTCGCTAATACGATGCCAGGAATCGCAAAAATCACTTTCAAATCGTGGTCGACCAGTGTTGAACCTACCCAACCCTGCAAACCAAATATCAACACATAAATCAAACCTGCAATCACTGGCGATACGGCAAATGGCAAGTCAATCAAAGTGATGAGTATGCTTTTGCCTTTGAATTCAAATTTAGCAATAGCCCAAGCGGCTGCCACACCAAACACCAGATTCAGCGGTACGGCAATGGCGGCAGCGATCAGTGTTAGCTTGATAGATGACAGTGCATCAGGGTCTGTTAACGCGGTAATGTAAGTGTCAAAACCTTTACGCAAAGCTTCCGTAAACACCGCAGCTAAAGGCACAAACAAAAACAAACTTAAAAATAACAAAGTAATGGCAATGAGTGACCAGCGTACCCATGCTGGCTCAGACGTAGCGCGGCTACGCGCCACTTTGCTGTGATAGCTACTGTACTGTGATATAGCAGTACTTGATGTTGCTGTAATAGATGTAGACATTAATTGCTCTCAATAAAAATCATGTGATGCATTGTGGTTAACGTGCGGCGCGCGTATGGCGGTTAAACCACCACTGCAATCCGTTAATTGCAAACAGTAATAAGAATGAAATCACCAACATCACAACCGCCACAGCTGTTGCACTTGCATACTCATATTGCTCAAGTTTTGTGATGATAATCAGCGGTGTAATTTCAGAAACGAATGGCACATTACCCGCAATAAAAATCACGGAACCATATTCACCAATCGCACGCGCAAAGGCTAATGCAAAGCCCGTTAACAATGCTGGCCACACGGCCGGTAAGATCACTTTAGAGAATGTTTGCCAACGATTTGCACCCAAGCTGGCAGCAGCCTCTTCTGTTTCCGCTTCTAAGTCTTCTAAAACTGGCTGAACCGTACGCACTACAAATGGCAATCCAATAAAAGTTAGCGCAATGATGACCCCCAAAGGTGTAAACGCAACTTTGATACCATGTGGCTCAAGCCATGCACCAATCCAGCCATTGCCTGCATATACCGCTGTGAGCGCAATACCTGCGACAGCCGTTGGCAGTGCAAATGGCAAGTCAACTAAAGCATCAACGATTTTTTTACCAGTAAATTCATAGCGCACTAACACCCAAGCCGTAAGCAAGCCAAACACGGCATTAATCAAAGCGCCAATGAATGATGCACCAAATGTTAATTTATACGATGCCAACACGCGAGGCGCGGTGACTACTGCCCAAAATTCATCAAAGCTTAATTCTGTTGTTTTAATAAATGCCGCAGATAAAGGTATCAGCACAATTAAGCTCAAATAGAGCAGCGTATAGCCGAGTGATAAATTAAACCCTGGTAGCACGTTTTTTTGTTTTGCCATAATTCTTCATTCATTTGTATGAGTGGTCGCCAATGTAACAGGCATTGATATAAGTTAAAAATACTTATTACCTATATCTTTATAGTTATAAGTTATTTAAAAAATGGATTATGATTTTTACGAAAAGCATTTAAATCTAAACCGGTGACAAATTCGTCACTCCATATTTATCAGGAATGACGAATGAGTGAGGCTTATGAGATGATTAAATCTAAACAATCAGGCTACAGCGCGCACACCAGACTTTGGTGCGTTTGATTTAAAAAGCTTAGAGGGCTGCAACTCTTTAGCAGCCACAGCCTTGCCGAGAAAGTCACCTTGAAACAGCGTAGCGCCACTTTCAATGGCAATATTGAGTTGCACTTGCGTTTCTATGCCGTTAATCACAGGCTGAGCACCTAAATCTTTTACCACCTTCACGATGCCAGCCAAGGCTTTGCGAATGCGATCATTATTTTCTGCTTGCTGGATTAAACTGGTATCCAACTTAACGAAATCAGGCGTAAATTTCCATAAGCGATCAATTCGCGATTGAACGCTGCCAAAACCATCAATAGCAATACGATAGCCACGGTCGCGATAGTTATCAATAGCTTCAGTCAGTTGCCTATCCTGCTCAATTTGCCCCTCCTGAATTTCAATCACAACACGATTAGTCGGCACTGAATTCGTATGCAAAATGAACTCAAACACTTTGCCATGCCCATTCACAGCGGTTAAAAGCTTTGGATGTACTTTCAGAAACAGTAGCCCGTTTTCAGCATAAATCTGTCTGAAATTAAGCACATGTAAAGTTCGGCTCACTCGGTCAAACTGCACCAGCTTCCCTGTTTGTTCTGCATAAGTAAAAGCAAACTCAGGTGTACTAGATAGCTCACCTCCAAGAGATGGCCTTAGCAATGCCTCGTGACCAAATAAGTCCCCTGCCTCGCTGTCATAAATCGGCTGAAAAGCACTATTCAATTGCACGCCGATAAATGTGCTATTGAACTCACCTGTAG
The DNA here is from genome assembly GCA_040390265.1 of Pseudomonadota bacterium. Taxonomy (GTDB): domain Bacteria; phylum Pseudomonadota; class Gammaproteobacteria; order Burkholderiales; family Methylophilaceae; genus Methylotenera. The sequence goes on from JAZJYS010000095.1 coordinate 22,079, forward strand.
ACTGCTCAGCCAAGCCGTAATCATCCAAATCCAGCAGTAATGATTCTTTAAGTTGTAATCTCAGTTGCTCCACGTGGGATGCCACAATAATTGGTTCTGTCATTTTTTGTATCCTTAATACTCTGTATTCAATATCTATTTGCTATAAATATGGTCAAAAGTTCCACCATCCGCAAAGTGCGTTTTCTGCGCTTTTGACCAACTACCAAAAACTTCATCTACACTAAATAAATCCAGCGGTTTAAATTGCGCTTTGTGCTTGGCTGCCACAACTTCCAAACGTGGTCTGAGGTCATGCTGCGCAGCAATTTCCTGTCCGGCTTCAGAGAAGTGATATTCAGCATATGCTTGTGCTAATGCACGGCTGTGGTGTTTATCTACATATTTGTCGACAATAGAAATCGGATTTTCAGCCAAAATACTTGCCGATGGATAGACCACGTCATACTGGTCACCTAACTCCTTTTTAATAAGATTGACCTCATTCTCGAACGTCAGCAACGCATCACCGATACCGCGCTGCGCAAATGTAGTCGTTGCGCCTCGGCCACCAGTATCCAAAACAGGTACATTTTTAAACAGCTTGCCAACAAACTCTTTCGCTTTAGCCTCATCGCCGCCTTTTTTAATCACATACCCCCAAGCCGCCAAATAGCTATATTTGCCATTACCTGATGTCTTTGGGTTTGGCACGACTACGGCAATGCCAGGTTTAATCAAGTCATCCCAATCTTTAATATGTTTAGGATTGCCTTTGCGTACCAAAAACACGGTGGTCGAAGTAGTAGGCGAACTGCCATAAGGCAGACGTTTTTCCCAATCCTTAGGAATCAACTTGCTACGTTCATATAAAACATCAATATCCGGCGCTTGATTCATGGTGATAATGTCAGCTTCAAGACCATCAGACACTGATCTGGCCTGTTTGCTAGAGCCGCCATGTGATTGATTAATGGTGATGGTTTCACCTGTTTTTTGCTTCCAGTACTTTGCAAAGGCTGGATTAAAATCTTTATAAAATTCGCGCGACACATCGTAAGAAACATTAAGCAAACTGCTATCAGCAATTGCATTTGTTGATAGCAATACAGTTGCTGAAACAAACGCCCCTGCCAGCCATATCTTTTTGTACATGAGAATTACCTTAGCATTACGAATTGGAATGAGCGCACTTTAAACACTAAAATTAATAATGTAAAAGAATAATAAATAATATAAATATTCTAAAAAAGAATATAAAGTGGTTTTAGCTAAATTTAAAATACGTGCTTTTTTAAACAAGTGGAGTGGTGTATATTGCAAACATGCAAATACATTTAAGGCCTGAATAGGCGCAGATTATTAATAAAATACTCTCGTAGTTAGCTTGAGCTGACCGGACAACCGGAAGCCAGCGTGTCGAAAGACCGCTGGCTTTTTGCATTTTAGCGGCGCGTATATGCGAGTCATTTAGTACATGAATAAAAGTTTAATCTTATGAAGTTAAATCAAAAAAGCCATGACCTCACTACGCTTGAAAGCGCATCTTCCAGCTATTTAGGTATTAGCAATATCGTGACGCAACTGCGTGATTTGCGCCTTACCTCGCTAGAAAATAGAAAACGTCGCAATAAACCACCTAAGCTGCCTTCATGCAAAGCGCTTCAGGCTGTAGTTGAAGGCTTGGCAGCTGCGCTGTTTCCTAATCGATTAGGCTTACCAGATCTCAAAGAAGAAGGCATTGATTATTTTGTCGGGCACACGCTTGATGTCGCCCTGCGTGAGCTGGTATCCCAAGTGAAACTGGAGCTAAACTTTGCAGCAGACACACAAAGCCAGCAACAGCCATCATCTAGCGACATTACCCAAACACCTACAGAAATAGTCAGTCAATTTGCCAGCCAATTACCTGCCATACGCACATTACTTGATACCGACATCAAAGCCGCATACGAGGGAGACCCTGCTGCCAGATGTGTAGATGAAGTTCTGGTTTGCTACCCTGGCATACAAGCCATGATTCACTATCGCTTAGCTCACGTACTACACGGATTAGGTTTGCCGCTCATTGCTCGCATGATTTCTGAGATTGCCCACTCACTCACCGGCATTGATATTCACCCCGGCGCGCAGATCGATGAAAGCTTTTTTATCGACCACGGCACAGGCGTAGTGATTGGCGAAACGACTATTATTGGTAAGCACGTCCGCATTTATCAAGCCGTTACGCTAGGTGCCAAGCGCTTTCCTACTGATGAAGATGGCAACCTGCTTAAGGGCAATGCGCGCCACCCGATTGTGCAAGATGATGTGGTGATTTATGCAGGCGCTACTGTGCTTGGGCGCATCACCATCGGTAGCGGTTCATCTATTGGCGGCAATGTCTGGCTTACCCGTAGCGTGCCGGATGGCAGCAACATCACACAGGCACATAACTTGGCAACTCAATTGGATGCAAGCGCCAAGCACTGCAGCACTATAGAAACTTCACGCCAAGCAACTATCGTAACTAACACCCACTAACAAAAATATTACTTAATTTTCATAGGAGATTTACATGACAGATCAACAAAATCAAACCGCATTGAGCGACGTCGCCGCACGCACGCTTTCCAATGCCAC
>JAZJYS010000096.1:0-2995 GCA_040390265.1 Pseudomonadota bacterium
TGACCGACGATGCGATTGCCGTGTTGGAAAACGTTGATGTAGGCAACTACTATGAGTATAAATAATACGTTTACATCAGCGCCTTCATCTCCTCTAGGTGACATATCATCCTTTGAGCCAGAAGCCATTCTGTCGGCTATGCCAGGGGAGCACCCGCGCATGGCGTCAGCATTGGCGCTAGGCAGAGAGGCTAGTGAAACAGGTCATTTTGATGTGGCAGAATTGAGCCGCATTGTAAGTGAGCTCTATGCAGAAGGATTCCCTGCTGGGTCACCACTGGCAAAACAGCCAGAGGTGCCTAACACGGCATCGTTATCACATGTTGCCATAGATTCTGTACTGCCAAATGTAGCTCAGCCAAAAAGTGTTACGCACACACCTACGCTATCGTCATTAGCTTCATTATCGGCAATACCGAGCGCTACATCCGCCAAGCCTGACTATGCCGATTTAGAAGCACTCTATTTGCAATATAGCCAATCTACACTGGGTGGATTTGATGTTGGTCATTTGTTAGGCGGTGTAGAAAATCCGTATGAGAGCGAGCTAAAAAACTTATTTAGCGACACGCAAAGTATTACTGGTATCAGCAGTGCAGGCTCTAATGCTGTCAAGCCAGCTACAGGCACATATTACTTTCTACAGGATGCATCATTTAACCAGTCAACATCGCTACCCGCATCCGCGCATCCGCCGTTTGATGCTAACTTAGTGCGTAAGGATTTTCCAATCCTGCGTGAACTGATCAATGGCCGTCCACTTATCTGGTTTGACAATGCCGCCACAACACAAAAGCCGCAAGCGGTGATTGATAGAATTGCTTATTTTTATCAGCATGAAAACTCAAACATCCACAGAGCAGCGCATGAACTTGCGGCTCGTGCAACCGATGCTTATGAGGAGGCCAGAGAAACGGTACGCCGTTTTATCAACGCACCTTCAGTGGATAACCTCGTGTTTGTGCGCGGCACCACAGAAGCCATTAATCTGGTAGCTAAATCATGGGGCAAAAAGCATCTGGCTGAAGGCGATGAAATTGTCATTTCGCACTTAGAGCATCACGCCAACATTGTGCCTTGGCAGCAACTATGCCAAGAAACAGGTGCCAAGCTTAAAGTAGCGCCAGTCGATGATAGCGGCCAAATATTACTGGATGAGTATCAAAAACTGCTGACTTCACGGGTGAAGTTAGTATCGTTTACGCAAGTTTCCAATGCGCTTGGCACGGTCACCCCGGCTAAAGAAATGATACAAATGGCACATCGTGCAGGCGCTAAAGTGTTACTTGATGGCGCGCAATCTGTGTCGCACATGCGCTCAGACGTACAAGCCTTAGACCCGGACTTTTTTGTGTTCTCTGGCCATAAAGTGCTTGGACCAACCGGCATAGGCGCGCTATACGGTAAAGCCGAAGTGTTAAATGACATGCCTGCATGGCAAGGTGGCGGCAATATGATTCAAGATGTGACGTTTGATAAAACCGTCTACCATCAAGCGCCAGCCAAGTTTGAAGCAGGCACCGGCAACATTGCCGATGCGGTGGGTTTAGGCGCGGCGCTAGAGTATGTGGAGCGCATAGGCATTGATAACATTGCGCGCTATGAACATGAGCTATTGGTGTACGCAACAACCGCTATGCAAAAAGTGCCGGGCTTGCATCTGGTAGGTACTGCGACAGATAAAGCCAGCGTGCTGTCATTTACGCTAGATGGTTTTAAAAGTGAAGAAGTTGGCGCAGCGCTGAATCAGGAAGGCATAGCCGTACGCTCAGGCCACCATTGTGCACAACCAATATTGCGTCGCTTTGGGCTTGAAACTACGGTGAGGCCTTCACTGGCTTTTTACAATACGCCTGCCGAAGTTGATGTCATGGTGGGCGTTTTGCTAAAGCTTAGTTCACAAAAGGGATTAAACCTTTAGTGCTTAGACCTTTGTTAAAAGCTCAGAGTTAAACTCTTTGGTATGACTATCTTTCAGCACTGAAACTACCAACATAGCCATTCCCATTTACTTGGGAATGGCTATTATTTTATCGTTTTATAATAAATAACTCTGTAAAAAACTACATTCCAGAATAGCTCGGGCCGCTTCCACCTTCTGGCGGTACCCAAACAATGTTTTGTGTTGGGTCTTTAATATCACAGGTTTTACAATGGATGCAGTTTTGTGCATTGATCTGCAAATAGCTTGATGCCTGACTCTGCACAATTTCATATACGCCTGCCGGACAATAGCGCTGTTCAGGTGCGTCGTATTTGGCTAAATTGATACTGATAGGCACAGTTTTATCCAGCAGATGCAAATGACATGGCTGGTTAGCATCGTGCGCAATATTACTCAGGCTAATTGAATTTAACTTATCAAAACTATATATGCCATCTGGCTTGGGATAGACAATTTTAGGCATATCCGCCGCAGGTTGAGTGCACTCATGGTCAGCCTGCTTATGCGGTAAAGTCCACGGCAAGCGCACATTCAATGCTGCCAGCCACATTTCTAAGCCACCTAACAACGTACCGTCCCAACTGCCGAATCTCGATAATAATGGTTTGACATTACGTACCGCGTCTAAATCTTGCCAAACCCAAGAGTTTTTAAGTTTTAGTGGGTATTCGCTCAGTAATGACGGTGGAGTTTCTCTACCTAATGCTTCGAACACGGCCTCTGCCGCCAACATGCCAGACTTCATGGCATTGTGACTACCCTTGATGCGTGGCACATTGACCATGCCGGCAGAACACCCTATTAACGCGCCTCCCGGAAAGATCAGCTCCGGCCAGGATTGAACACCGCCCTCACTAATCGCTCTTGCGCCATAACTTAATCGCTTGCCACCTTGTAGCAGCTTTTGCATTGCCGGATGCTGCTTGAATCGCTGAAACTCATCAAACGGCGATAAATGTGGATTGGCATAATCCAGATGCACGACAAAGCCGATGGAAACCAGCTGCTCGCCGTAGTGATAGATAAAAGAACCACCGCCAGTATCCGCATC
>JAZJYS010000096.1:3095-24032 GCA_040390265.1 Pseudomonadota bacterium
TTGGCATCCCTACCCATATCACCCGTAATAATGCCAACAACTTGCTGCTGTTCGTCATACAGCATTTCTTGTGCGGCAAAGCCTGCGTAAATCTCTACACCTAAGCTCTCCGCCTGCTCACCCAACCATTTACAGACATCGCCCAGACTGACAATGTAATTACCCTGATTGCTCATCAGTGGTGGCATTAGCCAATGTGGAATAGACCAAGCCTTGCTTTGACCTAATATCAAAAACTCATCTTCATTGACTGGGGTATGCAGTGGCGCGCCCTGCTCACGCCAATCTGGAATCAACTCATTTAAAGCAATCGGGTCTATCACTGCGCCAGAAAGAATATGCGCGCCGACCTCAGCGCCTTTTTCCAGCACACATACACTGAGCTCACGACCCGACTTAATGGCTAACTGCTTGAGTCTGATGGCGGCAGATAAGCCTGATGGACCTGCGCCCACAATTACAACATCGTAATTCATCACATCACGCTGCACATTTGTCATTTGATTTCTATCCTTATTCTATTTCTGGCCTTAAGCTATTTCCGGCAAACTCACTAAATCACTACGCTCTACACCAGCCGTCATTGCCTGACATAGGGCAATAAACTCGCGCATTCCAGTGGTTTGGTATTTTTGTTTATGCCACAAAAAATAAAAAAATCGCCCCAAATTAAGTTCTGGCGTAACCAACGGCACCAAGCTACCACGGCGAAAAGCATCTTTAAGCGCAAGCCGAGAGATACAACCGATGCCAAGCCCAGACTCAACGGCGCGTTTGATAGCCTCCGTATGTTCAAGCTCGAGCCGGATATTGAGCTTGGCATGATGATTCCGCATCGCTCGATCAAAGGTCTCACGCGTACCTGAGCCTTTTTCACGCAAAATCCACGGTTCGGCTAAAAGTTGCTCTATGGAAAGTTCGCCGAGCCTAGCTAATGGATGGTCTGGCGCACTAAAAACCACCAGTTCATCGGCAATCCAAGGTTGCACTTCAATATCAGGATGATGGCTATCGCCTTCTATCAAGCCAAGATCCAATTCATGATTCACAATCTGATGCACGATAGTGCTGGTGTTATGCACCTGCAATTGAATGCGGCTTTCTGGGTGCTCTTGCAGAAACCTGGCAACAAGTAAGGTTCCCAAATAGTTACCCACGGTCAGCGTAGCGCCAATTTTCATATAGCCGAAACCTGCATGACCTTGCAGCAACGCTTCAATTTCATGCGCCCGGTCTAGCAACTCGACGGCTCTAGGCAATAACTGCCGTCCGGTTTCATTGATATGCAGCGACTTACCGATACGATCAAACAACTGCAAATCGAACTGCCGTTCAAACTCCCCCAAAGCGGTGCTGGTGGCTGACTGCGACAAAGATAATTCATCTGCCGCGCGTGTCACGCTCTCGGTACGGCTGATGGCCACGAAGATTTCTAGTTGTCTTAAGCTGTATTTCATCTTTTCATACTCACCATATATCTGTTTTATAGATATATATAATCATTACAATCCATTTAACATATATTGTACTCGCCTATACAATGCACAGCAATTGCAAAGGAAACTGACATGAAAATATTAGTCGCAGTCAAACGAGTTGTAGATTACAACATCAAAGTACGCATTAAAGCAGATGGCTCAGATGTGGATATCGCCGGCGTAAAAATGGGCATCAACCCTTTTGATGAAAACGCCATTGAAGAAGCATTGCGCCTGAAAGAAAAAGGCAGCGCTAGCGAGGTTGTAGTGGTCTCAATAGGTAGTGCTGCCAATCAGGATGTATTACGACACGCATTAGCGATGGGCGCTGATCGCGCAATTCTTTTGGAAACAGATGCAAACGTACAGCCACTGGGTGTCGCTAAACTGTTAAAGGCGATGATTGAGCGTGAACAACCCCAACTCATCATGCTGGGTAAACAAGCGATTGATGATGACGCGGGGCAAGCCGGACAAATGCTGGCAGCACTATTGGATTACCCGCAGGGAACGTTCGCATCAACCGTACAAATTGAAGACGATGAAATTGTGGTCACCCGCGAAGTAGATGGTGGTACAGAAACATTGGCACTGACACTGCCAGCGGTAATTACCGCAGACTTGCGCTTGAACGAGCCACGCTTTGTGAAATTACCAAACTTGATGATGGCGAGAAAAAAACCGATTGAAACGATCAATGCCTCTGAATTTGGCATTGATTTAAAGCCACGGCTTAACCTGCTCAAAGTCAGTGAGCCGCCAGCTAGAAAAGCTGGCATTAAAGTCGGCAGTGTCGAAGAGCTCATCAACAAATTACGTGCGCATGAAGGAATGCAACTATGACCATTTTGATTTTAGCCGAACATGACGGCCAGCAACTTAGCCCTGCAGTCCAGCAAGCAGTCACGGCCGCTCAGCTTTGGAATGCGCCTACCCATGTGCTAGTCGCGGGTCAAGGCACCGAGTCTATCGCCAAACAAGCCGCCTCATTAGCTGGTGTTGAAAAGGTAATCCATGCTAATGCAGCTCACCTAGCACATGCATTAGCTGAAGACATAGCCAAGGTGATACTGACGATTAGCGCTGAGTATCAAGTCATACTGGCAGCACACTCTTCATTTAGCCGTAATGTGTTGCCACGCGTAGCCGCATTGCTTGATGTGGCAATGATTTCTGATGTGCTGGAAATCACAGCAGATAACACTTACGTCCGCTCAATATATGCGGGCAACATTCTTACCACAGTGCAGAGCTCAGATGCAGTTCAGGTATTGACCATACACAGCAGCAATTTTTCAGCAACCGACCTTGGTGGTACATCTGAAATTGTGAACATTGAAACGCCTGCTGCTTTTGGTAAAAGCCGTTGGTTGTCTGAGGTGCGCAGCCAGTCTGATAGGCCTGCATTAAGCTCGGCAAAAGTGGTGATTTCTGGCGGTAGATCGCTAGGTAGCGCGGAAAAATTTGAACAAGTATTGTCTCCGCTTGCCACAAAATTAGGCGCAGCCCTAGGCGCAACCCGCGCGGCTGTTGACGCAGGCTTTGCGCCAAACGATATACAAGTCGGCCAAACTGGCATCGTGGTAGCGCCTGAACTTTATATCGCAGTTGGTGTATCAGGCGCGGTACAACATACCTATGGCATGAAAGATAGCCGAATTGTAGTAGCGATTAACCAAGATCCAGACGCACCAATTTTCCAAGTAGCCGATTATGGACTGGTCGCGGATTTATTTATCGCAATCCCTGCCCTCACAGCGGCTATTCAATAACTAAAAGAAGACAATCAATCATGAGTAAATATGCTACCGAACGCGTATTAAGCGTTCACCATTGGAACGACAACCTGTTTAGCTTTAAAACCACCCGTGACCCGGGTTTACGATTTGAGAACGGACAGTTTGTCATGATTGGCCTTGAAGTCGATGGTCGACCACTGACCCGCGCCTACAGTATTGCCAGCCCAAACTATGAAGAGCATCTGGAATTTTTTAGCATAAAAGTGCCGAATGGCCCACTCACCTCACGCCTACAACATTTGCAAGTGGGCGATGAGTTATTAGTGAGCCGCAAACCAACAGGCACTTTAGTCATTCAGGATTTGAAGCCTGCCAAAAACCTATATCTATTATCTACAGGTACAGGGCTAGCACCGTTCATGAGCCTGATCCAAGACATTGAAGTGTATGACCGTTTTGAGAAAGTCATCTTGATCCACGGCGTGCGTTATGTCAGCGAACTTGCCTATGCAGACTTCATTGAAAAAGAACTCCCCAACAATGAGTTCTTTGGTGAGGAGGTTCGACAAAAATTGATTTATTACCCAACAGTCACCAGAGAGCCATTCCGCAATCAAGGACGGCTAACTGACCTGATTAACTCAGGTAAATTATTCGATGACATCGGCTTACCACCACTCAACCCTACCGATGATAGAGCTATGATCTGCGGCAGCCCACAAATGCTGGCTGATACAGAGGCCTTACTGGATAGCAGAGGCTTTAAAGTATCACTACGGATTGGTGACCCAGGTGACTACGTCATTGAGCGCGCATTTGTTGAAAAGTAGCGAATAACATCGCTTCAATGCATCGCCGTCTGCGGGTTATCTACACCTAACGCAAAGTCGTTGTTAAGCTTTTGTAATCTATTTTGTAACGCCTGAGAGCCATTGGGCGTATAAATCACCTTTATGCCACGGCTTAGGGCATTGCGTTTTATTTTATAGGTAATGGAGTGGCTGATCCAGTTGGTGATCAGCACAATCATTTGAGTGTCGTGCGGAATGACTTTGTTGCTATCACCCGCTTTGCGGCCAGACCAATGATTGATATGGTCAACGCCATAGTTGGCCAACACCTGCTTAATACTTGCGACTTGGTCGCCACCTACAATTAACACTGAACTCATGATAAGAGTCTCCTTTAGTTAAAATGCAGAACCGGATTTTGTCCAGTTCTGCATATTTTTATTTAAACCGCGTAGATTATGTCCAAGCTGTTTTTAGGTTATTTTTGATAGATTTGGTCAAAAGTACCGCCATCAGAAAAGTGTTTTTTCTGCGCTTTTTGCCAACCACCAAAGTCGTCATCAATATTCACAAAGTTCACTTTTGGAAATTGCGCTTCATATTTTTTAGCCACTGATGCTAACGTTGGGCGGTAATAGTTTTTAGCGGCAATCTCTTGGCCTTCTTCAGTGTATAAATAATCCAGGTAGGCTTTTGCAACGGCTTCAGTACCATGTTTCTTCGCAAACTTATCCACTACAGTGACTGGTGGCTCGGCTAAAATTGAGAGTGAAGGCACAATAATCTCAAACTTGCCTACGCCTAACTCTTTTTGTGCAAGGAATGCTTCGTTTTCCCAAGCCAGCAATACATCACCAATGCCACGCTCTACAAATGTAGTGGTAGATCCACGTGCGCCAGTATCAAGTACCGGCACGTTTTTCAACAATTTTCCGACAAACTCTTTGGTTTTAGCTTCATCGCCACCGTATTTTTTCTGTGCAAAGGCCCAAGCTGCCAAGTAGTTCCAACGTGCGCCACCCGATGTTTTAGGGTTTGGCGTAATCACAGAAACACCTGGTTTGACTAAATCATCCCAATCCTTAATGCCTTTCGGGTTGCCTTTACGCACTAACAACACAATGGTTGAAGTGTAAGGTGAACTGTTGTGGGCCAGACGTTTTTGCCAATCAGCAGGAATAAGTTTGCCTTTTTCTGATAATTGATCCACATCGTAAGCAAGACCAAGCGTTGCTACGTCAGCATCCAAACCATCAATAATGGCACGTGCTTGTTTACCAGAGCCACCATGAGAGGTTTTAACAATGACGTTGTCACCCGTTTTTGTTTTCCAATACTTGTTAAAAGAAGCATTAAAATCTTGATAAAGTTCGCGTGTTGGGTCGTATGAAACGTTGAGTAAGTTAACGTCTTTAGCCAAAACAACAGTTGGTGCTGCTATGCCATAGATTGCTGAAAGCAAAGCAATGGCTAATAGTGATTTTTTCATCTTTAATCCTTAAATAATTTAATGTGGTGAAGTTTTATTAATCTTTATTTCATGACAACATTTCATTTCCATTCATCTTAAAACGCATCCCTTTACACAGTCTTTCGGCAAGGGATACGTCTACTAATGTTTTTAGAAAGCCACTTGGAAACGGGCAAGTAAAACGCGCTCATCTTCACGGTCACGTGCATTGGCTGTAAATTTAGTCAAATTTGCCAAAGTATTGGTTGTGCTACTTGTCAAGATATCGCCACCACCATCAAATGAAGTTTGTGCATAATTCAATGCAAACTTCACTTCTGAGTTTAAGTACCAATTAACACCAGCTGTCCATGTTTTAGCAGATTTTGCTGAAGCTTTAGGATCGGCATATAAGTAATGGTTTGTATTCGTGAGTGATGCCGCTCCAGCCGCACCGCCAAGATTTCCATAAGTAAATGCATTGTCATCTACATTCAGTTCACTATAGCGAGCCACGATTTCCCATGCCCCCCAACCGCCATTTTTAAGATCAAAGTTATGCTTAGGTTTCACACCTTTGAATGAAGCGTCTTCACCTGTCAGCAACCAAGACCCTGCCACTTGCCATGCATCATTATGTAAGGTAGTTTTTTTAAGATTGGCAGCGCCAACACTAATCTCCTGAGATTCACGGACATACTCTGTCAACAATCCAAATGAGCCGTTATAGTAAGTAGCCTGCGGTGCAATACGATAACGTTGCCCATCTGCATGCACTAACCAAGTTGGGCCTGGGCCGCCTGTACCAGTAACACCCTCACCAATGCCTGAGCGTAATACCGTGCTGTCGTTGTATCTGAAGAAAGTTTGCTGGCCTTCTGTTTTGTAACCAGAAGTTAGTTCAGTAGTTGAACCATTGACGGTATCCTTCGTAGTACCAGCTACGTTGCCGTATGTACCAGCTAAACCGAAACTTAAACCAGCCAATGCATTATCTGCATCCTTGAATGGACTTGTGAAAACACGTGCAGCATAGTCTTTGTCTTTGTTAATATCACTGGCTGTAGTGTTATCGCCGCCATCAGCTACCCCGTTATGCACACCAACGGCATAACTAAGTTTGCCATCAAGAAAATCACCATAAGCAGAAACACCTACATCACGATTTGGCAAAATATTACTTACATAACTGCGCTCAAGAAACTTAATATCAGATCCACTTTGCAAACGCTCTAAGCCAACAAATGGCTTATATTTACCAGCACGAATCTTAAATGCTGGGTCTAGCCTTGCATCTAGATAAGCATCAATTACTTGAGATTTTCCATCACCAAACTCTGGCGTAAAGCGGAAATCATATTTACCATACACCGTACCTTCAATAGTAGGTCTTATGCGCCTTAACAAGGCCGTACTGTTAGCATCCTCAGTGTTATCTAAATAGCCAGCAGTACTAGCGCCAGATGCTGCTTTAGATGTTAAGTTTTTACCACTAGAGAAACCGCGAACGTCTGTCTGCAATAATCCACGAAACTTTATTTCATGCTGACCATCCGCTGACTGCAAGCCAAAACCACTTTCACTTGCCTTCACGACAGGGGTGACTTTCTTAGCAGCCGCCACATCTTCCTCTACAATTTCACCCTTACGCGCCAACACTTTAACTTGTTGATCAAGCTGTTGTACCAATGCACGCAGCTCTTCAAGCTCTGAACTATCATTCGCATGCGCTGCGATTGGTAGCGAAATAATGCCGCCAGCAATGAGCACAGAAGCGAATTTTGAAAATTTAAATTGCATATTGATCTCCTATTACAAGCAACCAGTTATCTGGTAGGCCAGTGTGTATTTATTTTTACTATTTCTACTTTGCCCTTGCTGGTGCACTAGGCGAATTCTTTGTATTGTCTTGGGTGAATCTAAGCTTCTCGCGCTTTTCAATTTGCGTTACGCGTCCTTCATGCAGCACGATTTCAACCGACCCGAAACCTGAACCTTGTTTAAGCTCTTCAACAGCACGTAATATTTCTTGTGAAGTATCTTGACCATGTCTTAAAGCAAGTTGGTTTGCGCTATGAGTAAGTGACATAAATTAACCCCTGATCTGTATATATAAAAAGCGAATGCACGCACTATAAAGCGACCTTATAACAATTAAAAAGAATTTGTTTTTATATGTTTATAATTAAAATACATATAATGCATTTTAAAAATAAAGGCAGAAACTGCAATTGCTATTAATTAAATACAGAAGAAGAGGTATTACAGAACCGGCGAGGATGGGGCATTAAGGAATATAACGAGCAGCCACTAAACAATGTTTATAAAGTAATGGTCTAAATAAGATATGACAAAAAGAAATGTATAACATTAACAATACAAATCAACTTATTGTTTTATATATAAAATATTAACAAGTTAAGAGATTAACTAATACAGCGGACTTAAAAAGTAGAATATTTTTTACTTTTTAACATCTGAAATGATGGGGGCAATGGGTGGATTTATATGAAAGGTAATTTAAATCCACTTATAACTAAACTCAGTACTAGATTAATCAGGCATCGCGCATTTTGGTCAACGCTTGATCCAAACGCTCTACAGCAAAGACCTCAATACCCTCAATACGTTGTTTTGGTGCATTAGCCTTAGGTACGATTGCTTTGGTAAAACCAAGCTTAGCGGCTTCTTTCAAACGCTCTTGTCCGCGTTGCACAGGACGCACTTCTCCAGCCAAACCAACCTCACCAAATACTATAAGTTTATTGTCTAATGGCTTGTTTTTTAAAGAAGAAACAATAGATAAAATCACAGCCAAATCCACCGCTGGCTCAGCAATTTTAACGCCGCCAACGGCATTGATAAACACGTCTTGGTCGAAGCACGCCACACCTGCATGTCGGTGCAACACTGCCAATAGCATCGCTAACCTGTTTTGCTCCAAGCCTACACACAGGCGTTTAGGATTAGGCGCGTGCGCTTCATCGACCAACGCCTGAATCTCGATTAACAAGGGGCGCGTTCCCTCCATTGTGACGGTAATGCATGAGCCCGCAACCTGCTCGGTATGGTGCGATAAAAACAAGGCGGACGGGTTAGTAACTTCGCGTAAACCCTTTTCGGTCATGGCGAAGACGCCAAGCTCATTTACTGCACCAAAGCGATTTTTAAAAGCACGGATCAAGCGAAAACTTGAGTTCTGATCACCCTCAAAATAAAGCACGGTATCTACAATATGCTCCAGCACACGAGGCCCAGCTAACGCGCCTTCTTTAGTGACGTGCCCAACCAATATCACGGTAATGCCAGCTTGTTTTGCTAAGCGTGTTAATTGCGCAGAGCACTCGCGCACTTGCGCCACTGAGCCTGGCGCAGATTGCAGCGCTTCTGAATACACCGTTTGAATAGAGTCAATCACGGCAATATCTGGTTTATTCTTTTGAAGGGTACTGATAATCTTTTCCAGATTAATTTCAGCCAACAACAAAATTGGACTCGCATCCAACCCCAGACGCTTGGCGCGCATGGCTATTTGCTGTGGAGACTCTTCACCGCTCACGTAAATGGCTTTACGCGCATTACCAATATGACACAAGGTTTGCAGTAATAAGGTAGATTTGCCGATACCCGGATCGCCACCGATCAACACCACACCACCAGGCACCAAACCACCACCGAGCACACGATCAAACTCGCTCACACCGGTGGGCTGACGTGGCACTTCCGCCGCTTCAACCTCTGCCAGTTTTTGCAAACCAACCGTTTCAGCCAAAGGTGCATATCGACTCGCTATTGTGCCCGCACTGGCGGTTTCAGCAATGGTTTCAACCAGCGTATTCCAGGCATGGCAACTCGGGCACTGTCCTTGCCACTTAGGCTCTACGCCGCCACATTCAGTACAGGTGTAGATTGTTTTTGCTTTAGCCACTTAAATACCTTTAGCTGAAATACATTGAGTAAATACTGATTGATAACACTTAGTCCCAAGCCGCGACATGCGCCGTTACGGGCAGACCGAATCAAGACTATTCGACGTAATGACTAGTCGACTGTTTTAATGGGCACTCGCGGTGCGACTGCGCACAACAATTCGTAGCCTACGGTGCCAGCTACTTTAGCAACCGCATCTACGGATACTTGACTACCCCATAGCTCGACAGGCGCGCCGATATTAGCTTCTGGGATATCTGTTAAATCAGCGAATAACATATCCATAGACACACGACCTAAGGTTTGCGTCATTTTGCCATTCACCGCGATATCGGCGCCGCATAACCGATTATCAACGACATATTGCCCTACATGCCGAGGATAACCATCTGCATAGCCACAAGCTACGATACCTATACGCGTTGTTTTACTGGCCGTGAACAGCTTACCGTAACCAACACTCTCCCCTGCTTGCAGGGTTTGTACGCTGATAATTTCGCTACTGAGCGTCATTACTGGTTTTAAATCAAAATCCGCAGCTGTTGTGCCTGTAATTGGTGATGAGCCATAAAGCATAATGCCGGGCCGCACCCAATCGGTATGCGCTTGCGGATAACGCAGGATAGTCGCGGAATTGGCGAGTGAAACCGGCTGCTTAGGCAAGCTTGAGACTGTGGTTTGAAATACGTTTAATTGCGCGGCAATGCCTGTTTCATCATCGGCCGTAGCAAAGTGCGTCATCAGAGTGATGGATTGCACACTCTTACATGCGCTTAAACGTTGATAAGCCTGCGAATAGTCTGCAGGCGTAAAACCAAGGCGATTCATGCCTGAATTCATTTTCAGGTGCACATTGATGGGCCTGCTGAACTTGGCCAATTCCAGCATCTCAATCTGAGGGATGGAATGCACCACGATATCCATCCCGAAACTGGTAGCCACATCTAACTCCAGCGCACTAAAAGCGCCTTCCAGCAATAGAATCGTTTGCTCAAAGCCGGCCTCACGTAAGTCAATCGCCTCATTTAAACCAAGCACGGCAAAACCATCGGCAGCACTTAATCCACGTGCGACATTCATCAGGCCGTGTCCATAGCCATTAGCTTTTACAACCGCCATCACCTTAGAACGTGGTGCGCATTTTTTAACAATCGCTAAGTTGTGCTGCAACGCACTTTGAGAAATGGTGGCCTGAATAGGACGCATAGAATACTGGTATTAAAAGTTGAGTTATTTTTAGAGCGATCTAGTATTCGTCAGCCATATGGCTATTACCCGCAAAATTCTCAAAGCGAGTATGTTGCCCCATAAAGGTCAGACGCACACGTCCAATCGGGCCGTTACGTTGCTTACCAATAATAATTTCAGCCGTGCCTTTATCCGCACTGTCAGGGTTATACACCTCATCACGGTAGATAAATAAAATCACATCCGCATCCTGCTCAATCGCACCAGACTCGCGCAAGTCACTCATGACAGGGCGTTTATCAGGGCGTTGCTCTAGCGAGCGATTCAGCTGCGACAGTGCAATCACTGGCACATCAAGCTCTTTAGCCAAGGCTTTTAATGAACGTGAAATCTCAGAAATCTCTGTTGCACGGTTTTCGCCCTGACGACCAGCCGGTGCAGACATCAATTGCAAATAGTCGATGACAATCAAGCCGAGCTTGCCACATTGACGATGCAACCTACGCGCTCTTGCCCGCACGTCAAAGCTGCTCAAACCTGCACCTTCGTCAATAAAAATAGGTGCTTCATTGAGCTTACCTAGTGCGGTTGTCAGTTTTTCCCAATCTTCATCCTCCAACTTACCAGTCCGCATGCGATGCTGATCCAACCGCCCTACCGAACCAATCATACGCATAGCGAGTTGAGTGCCAGCCATTTCCATAGAGAACACGGCGACGGGCAAGTGTGTATCCAGCGCGACATTCTCAGCAATATTTAATGAGAATGCGGTTTTACCCATAGAAGGCCGGCCTGCCACGATGATGAGATCGCCGCCCTGCAGACCTGATGTCATTTTATCTAAATCGGCAAACCCTGTAGGAATACCAGTCACATCTGATTGATTATCACGTGAAAAAAGCTGGTCGATACGATCCGCCACTTGCGGTAGCAATACTTGAATATCAACAAAGCCTTCAGAACTACGTTTACCGCCTTCGGCAATCTGGAATATCTTCGCTTCCGCTTCATCCAATAACTGTTGCGCATCGCGACCATTTGGCGCGTAAGCGCTTTCCGCAATACCTGAGCCAACTACAACCAGTTGGCGCATCACAGCGCGCTCATGCACGATTTCAGCATAGCGGCGAATATTCGCTGCGGTTGGCGTACTTTGTGCCAAAGCGCCTAGATAAGCAATGCCGCCTATGCCAGAAAGCTCGGCTGTATTCTCGAGCGACTCAGCCACCGTCACAATGTCGGCTGGCTTGTTTTGCTCAATTAGCTTAGCTATGTGTTGGAATATCGCTTTATGATCGTAACGATAAAAATCTTTTGCCGTTAAAATATCTGCGACTTTATCAAGCGCATCATTATCTAAGAGTAAGCCACCGATGACTGATTGCTCAGCTTCTACGGAGTGAGGGGGGATTTTAAGTGCATCTAATTGTTGGTCTGCCATACCGCAATTATACTGAATAACCGAGCACTCAAAATACAGGCACCCAAATAAAAAAGGCTACCAAAGTAGCCTTTTTTATTTATCACTGATGTTTGATTAAGTCAAACGGGCAGCTATTACGCTTCGCCAACAACAGTAACTGTTACATCAACTACAACGTCATGGTGCAATGCAACTGACACAGCGTGATCACCAACAGTTTTTAATGGACCATTAGGCATACGAACTAAAGCCTTAGCCACTTCAAAACCTTGTGCCAACAATGCTTCAGCGATATCGCCATTGGTTACTGAACCAAATAGACGACCATCAACACCAGCTTTTTGTGCCACTGTAATAACAAAACCAGCCAATTTCTCAGCACGTGCTTGCGCAGCAGCTAAGATTGCAGCTTGTTGTTTTTCCAACTCAACACGGCGAGCAGCAAATTCAGCTTTATTAGCTTCAGTTGCGCGTTTTGCTTTGCCTTGTGGAATCAAAAAGTTACGGCCGAAACCATCTTTAACTTTAACTACATCACCTAAATTACCTAGGTTACCTACTTTTTCTAATAAAATAATTTGCATGGTAGCCTCCTATTATTGGTGTTTGTCAGTGTATGGAAGCAAAGCTAAGAAACGTGCGCGTTTAACTGCAGACGTTAATTGGCGTTGATAACGTGCTTTTGTGCCCGTCATACGTGCTGGAATGATTTTAGCGTTTTCTGAAATGAAATCTTTCAGTAAATCTACATCTTTGTAATCAACTTCTTTGATGCCTTCTGCTGAAAAACGGCAGTAACGGCGGCGTTTGTACATTTCTCTTGCCATGTGAATACTCCTAAATACTTTCTATATGGTTAATGTGCATAACCAGTTGTGTGCTTTTCAGGCTGCGTTTGGCTAAAAATCCAGTCGCTTGAATGTGCGCGCCTATGTTTAACAGACCCTTCAATGCCAAGTCGCCTAGGGCAACTGCATTGACTTCACACTCCACCTTGCGCTTCATGCCAGCTTCAACTTGCTCTGAAACATGTCGCAATACAACACTTAACAACGGTATGCCTGCTGGGGTATAGCGAAGCGGCTCAATTTGCACAACTTCTGCTTGTAACACCAGCTTATTCATTTTTAATTGTAAAACTTAAGCTGCTGCAACCTCTGCGGCTACCGCTGGCGCTGCATCTTTGCTCAACACTGATTTAGATTTTTCTTCTTTCATCATTGGTGATGGTTCAGTCACTGCAGTTTTTGTAGCCATAGTCAAATGACGCAATACAGCATCATTAAACTTAAAGCCATGCTCAAGCTCAGCAAGCACTTCAAGGTTACATTCAATGTTCATTAACACATAGTGTGCTTTGTGGATTTTTTGAATTGGGTAGGCAAGTTGACGACGACCCCAGTCTTCTAGGCGGTGAATTGCACCACCACTGGTTTCGATCAATGAACGATAACGTTCAATCATCGCTGGTACTTGCTCGCTTTGGTCCGGATGGACGATAAAAACTAATTCATAGTGTCGCATTAATACTCCTTATGGATTAAAGCCACCTGCAAAATACTTAACAAACACAGCTTAAATATTTAAAATCGCGTTGCAGTGTGACAAGGTTAATTGTTACTTGCCCAATAAACATTACCGAGCAAGCGCGCGATTATAGACAAAAACATATCTACAATCAAACGTTATTCAATATCTTGCTTGTTTTTATTGAATTAATTGCAAAAAAATGACTATTTTGCGGCAGGCTACCCAATATAGCCCTTAAATGCTTTCAAATTCATAACCACCGCAGTTACCGCCAAGCACCAAACAATGACTGCGCCAGAAGGCAAATCAAATATCGCGGAAAGTGCCAATCCGAGCGCATAAGCAATCACGCCAATCAAATACCCTCCCAGTAACTTTCTAGATGCTTGCCAATTACGCACCGCAAGTGCAGGAATGATTAGACTAGAAAAAACCAGATAAATCCCAACCAATTGTACTGATGCCGTTACCGCTAAAGCAAACAATACATAAAACCCCGCTCGACCAAGGCGCGCTTTGAACCCAAACCACAGGGCTAGCAAAGCCAATGAGAGCAGCAACACTGGAATCAATTGACTCAGACTTACCCAAAGAATCTGCCCAGCCAGCAAGTCTTTTAAATGTTCGCCGCCATGCGGATTGTTGGACAGCAGCAAAATACCCGCACTTGCCGCCAATACAAAAAAAACACCGATTAAAGCCTCTTGAACTTCTGGCCAGCGCTTTTCCGTCCAAGTCAGCAGCAGAGCGCCCAATAAAGCCGCACTGACTGCTGCAATTTGCACTTTCAAGCCTTGCGGCTCCCAGCCCATTGCATCCGCAGCAATCACACCTAACACAGCAATTTGAGCAACCGCAAGGTCTATAAACACGATACCGCGTTTGAGTACTTGCTGCCCGAGAGGTACGTGTGTTGCCAATACCAGCAAGCCCGCCAAAAATGCTGGTCCCAATATACTTATATCAAGAGAGTCCAAGTTCATACCGATGCCTTCCTTTTATTTATTAGCATCCAAGAGACGTTGCACAGTGTCATCAAACAGCGAAAACAAATCCTTTGCTCGCTCAGAACCGCCCACAGTAAATGGCAACGCTACTGCTGGAATCTTAGCCTTATCTGACAACCATTGTGAAGGACGATCACTGTTATAAGCCGCTCGAATAACCATCTTTGCCGGCTGGCGCTGCAACTGCGCAAGCACATCAGTTAGATGACTGCTAGTCGGCTCTACACCCGGTTTTGGCTCCAGAGTTGCCACTTCACGCAAGCCTAACCAATCCTCCAAATAAGGAAAGCCTTTATGCTGAACCACAATCGCAACACCTTTGAGTGGAGCAGCATGAACTTCCCAGCGTTTGATCGCATCTTGCCAACGTTGTGCGAAGTCTTGATGACGACCTTGATAGAATGCAGCATTAGTAGCATCCACCTCTGCCAGTCTTTGCGTTAAAGCCTCAGCTACTTTAGCAATGTTACGCGGATCCGTTTGAATATGTGGATTACCACCTGGATGTACATCACCATCAGCACGATCTAAACGTGTAGGTATTTCCAGCATGCGCACATAATGTGCCGCCTCAAAATTCCCCTGCTTACCGGCTTGCAGCTTGTCATTGCCAGCTTGGCGCAACAATACTGGCAACCAGCCTATTTCCAGCTCCGAACCAGTACATATTAGCAAGTCAGCTTTACGTAATTTAGCAACCAAGCTGGGCTTAGCTTCAATGTGATGCACATCCTGCATAGCATTAGTCGCATTAAAAACGCTGACTTTGTCACCGCCCAACTCCTGCGCCAATGCGCCCCACTCTGGCTCACAGGCAAAAACATTCAGCGTGGCATGCGCAACTTGCGTGGTCATGCAAAATAGTGAGATTGATATTGCTTGCAATACAAGCTTTATAGATATTTTCATTAAGGCACTCCTTAGTATTTATGTGCGCCGTGGGCACCTAGGCTCATTTGATATTGAATGAACACTTGATTGTCAGTCGCTTCTTTTCTGGATTCATCACGGGAAAATTGCAAACGAATACGGGAGAATTCGCTAGGCGTATAGTCCAGCATTAAAGTAAAACGCTGTGGGTCATAGCCTGTATTAGCTAGATTGCTGGCATTAAAACCATAATCTACGCTACCGCTATTGAGACGGTCATAGCGCAGGCCTGTTCGCCAATATGGCATAAACTTATAGATGCTTTGCACATACCAGCCAGACTGACTTGCGGAATAACGGTCTGATGCATTCGCAGCATTGACGTCATATATAAGGTCTCCGGATTCACTACGATGCAGATACTCACCTTGCACCTTCAAGCTAGTGTTAGTGGCGTTGCCATTCGGCGCCCATTTCCACACAAAGTCTGCAATCCACACTTTACTGTTGCCCGTAAAGTGATTGGTAACATAAGTCCCTGCCGCATCCTGATCTTGTGACGCTCTATCTTGCGGAGAAACACTTAAATACGATAGCCCTGCACGCCAATTATTGCTTACACCGACATCGCCACCCACGTGACCAAAGATAGCGCCTGCGCCACCACCATTTTTATCACGCCCTGCAGAGCCATATTCCGCGCCCAGTTCGAGAAAGGTGTCTGTAGGCGCTACCCATTTAGCTTGCACACCATCTGCGCCAAACTGATTCCCAAGAAAAGCCTGATAAGCCAGAGGATTATCAACAAAATCCCAAGTATGCGCATGCTGCTCATTCAGATAACCAATGCTGGAGAAAAAACGACCAGCCTTAATTGTGACGCCATAGGGCAATGAAGTTGTCTGAATGAACGCCTCTTCCACGCCTACCGTATTATCTGGTGCCAGTGCTAGATTGAGTCCGCCGTAGAAGTTAGGATCAATATTGGCATATACCCCCAACTCAGACTCACCCAGATTAAATCCACGCGTACCCGGTCCAATTTCTCCGCCTGCCTGAAAGTTGGAAATATGAAAATTAGAGTCCTTACTACGATCAGCATAAGTACCAGAAAGAATCAGTGAAATATCAGGATTTAAAGCATTGCTGGACGTAGGTCTGGCACTGGCTTGTACTGTAGCCGCCTCAGCCTTTTTATCCGCTTGACCAGCCACTACCTCTGTTTGCTGCAAGCGCGACTCTAAAGCTTGAATCCTGCTTTCATAACTTTGTTTCATTTGCTGAATTTCAGCGCGAAGTTTTTCCATTTCATCACTGTCATTGGCTTGCGCAGCGGATGGCAGTTGAAATGCGAGTGCGACGGCACACGCAATAATCTTACGGTTATACATTTGAACCTCACAATTGCAATAATTGAGTAAGGCCACGCCTATTCAGAAGTGGCAATAGTAATTAAATGCTATACGAGGCTTGGTGGTGCGCGGGAGTGGTATGAAAGGAGTTGTGTTGCAGAAAACGACTGATTTACGTCCGTAGCTAATACATATTGTCCAAGCGTAATACTTAACGCTTGCGATGTGGAGCCAACTAAATTTTCAATGTCGGCAAGCGCTACGCACTTTCCACAAACTTCAGTGTGCCTGGGCGCTTGCTTGTCCTGTTTACTGCTGTTCTGATTATCTTGCGTAGAGTTTTGCTGACCATCTGCCACATGCACATAAGGGTGCAGCATTGCCATATGCTGTGCAAGCACGAGCAAAACGGCAAATAACAGTGACAAAAATGAACGATGAATCATAGACATATCATAACAAAGAACAATTACTCGTCATAGCGAGCATAAAAAGCATCTTGCACGGACGAATGCAATCACACAAAATCCGGCGCTTCTGCACCAAAAAACTTGGCTCGCAACTTCTTAAGCTGATCTCTAAAATCTGCCGCTTTCTCAAACTCAAGATTCTTAGCACTGTCGTGCATGGCTTTTTCTAGACGCTTAATTTCTTTGGCGATTTGCTTCTCACTTAAAGATTCATAATTCGCCTGATCTTGCAGCACTTTACGCTCACGCTGCGCCTCATCCTTATCATACACACCATCAATAATGTCTTTAATGCGTTTGCTAATACCTTTAGGCACAATGCCGTGCGCTTCATTAAAGGCTAGCTGTACACCCCGCCTACGCTCGGTTTCATCCATCGCCGCTTTCATACTACGCGTGATTTTATTGGCGTAAAAAATCACCTTACCGTTCAAGTTACGCGCGGCACGACCGGAGGTTTGAATCAGCGAGCGTTCTGAACGCAAAAAGCCTTCTTTATCGGCATCCAATACCGCGACTAACGACACCTCAGGAATATCCAAGCCCTCGCGTAACAAGTTAATGCCGACCAGCACATCAAACTCCCCCAATCTTAAGTCTCGGATAATCTCGACACGCTCGACAGTATCAATATCGCTATGCAAATAGCGCACTTTTACGCCATGTTCACTGAGATAGTCTGTCAAATCTTCTGCCATACGCTTGGTAAGCGTAGTCGCCAACACACGCTCACCAACGGCGACGCGCAGCTTGATTTCGCCGAGCAAGTCATCCACCTGCGTATCGGCTGGCTTTACGATAATTTGCGGATCAACCAAGCCTGTTGGGCGGGCAATCATCTCCACCACTTGCTGCTGATGCGTAGCCTCATATTCTGAAGGCGTGGCAGAAACAAACACGCATTGACGCATAATCTGCTCAAACTCTTCAAACTTGAGCGGACGATTATCCAGCGCTGAAGGCAAGCGCCAGCCGTAATCTACCAGATTCTCTTTACGCGAACGGTCGCCTTTGTACATGGCGCCTACTTGCGGCACGGTGACATGACTCTCATCAATAATCATCAAAGCATTATTAGGCAGATAGTCAATCAGTGTCGGCGGCGGATCTCCCGGGTTACGGCCAGACAAATGACGTGAGTAGTTTTCAATGCCCTTACAGAAACCAATTTCGTTGAGCATTTCAAGGTCAAAGCGTGTACGTTGCTCAATACGCGCGGCTTCAGCCAATTTGCCTGTTTTAATGTAAAAATCCACACGATCTTTTAACTCATGTTTGATTTTTTCTACAGCGCGAATGGTAGTTTCGCGCGGCGTTACGTAATGGCTGGATGGATATACCGTATAACGCTGGATTTTATTAAACACTTGCCCAGTCAGCGGATCAAACAAAGTAATGGATTCCACTTCATCGTCAAACATGGAAATGCGCACCGCAGTCTCGTTATTCTCCGCAGGAAACACATCAATCACATCGCCGCGCACGCGGAATGTACCACGTGCAAAATCAAACTCGTTGCGGTCATATTGCATACCCACTAATCGAGAAATCATATCGCGCTGTGCAATCTTCTCGCCCTGCTGCACGTGTAGCACCATGCCGTGATAATCCACGGGGTCGCCGATACCGTAAATCGCCGAAACGGTGGCGACAATAATGCTGTCTTCGCGCTCTAATAAAGCCTTGGTGGCTGAAAGCCGCATTTGCTCGATGTGCTCATTGATACTGGAGTCTTTCTCGATAAACAAATCACGCGAAGGCACGTAAGCTTCGGGCTGATAGTAATCGTAATAACTGACGAAATACTCTACCGAATTATTCGGAAAAAACTCGCGAAACTCACTATATAGCTGCGCAGCCAGCGTTTTATTCGGTGCCATCACAATCGCTGGGCGACCAGTGCGTGCAATGACATTCGCCATCGTGTAAGTTTTGCCTGACCCCGTCACGCCAAGCAAAGTTTGAAACTTCAGGCCGTCATTCACGCCCTGCGTCAGCTTTTCAATCGCCTGCGGCTGATCTCCAGCGGGAGGAAAAGGCTGGTGTAACTGATACTTACTATTAGGGAAAGTGACGAACACGTTATTCTTCATTCAAAATTAACCATTGATTTTAACAGCAAAGTAGACATCTGCCGCCAACAAATAGTGCCCGTTGAAATGACAACTTATTACTTTGCAATGCCTTATATATAGCTATTTAATAAATTTTGTAATCAATTTGTAATAAGTGATTGATGTCGCGCGTAATTATTCCTAATGATGCTTTTTATGCGTAAAATAGCGGTCATTCGATTATTTGCATAAAAATTGTTTTAAGGAAGCATATTTTGGCATCATCACAAGCAGCCCATCAGGCATCAGTTCTATCTCTCCGCGTTCAAGCGATTAAAGAATCCCCCACCCTAGCGATTACAGCAAAAGCTGGAAAATACAAGTCCGAAGGTCGTGACATTATTGGTTTGGCAGCAGGTGAGCCTGATTTTGATACGCCGCAACATATTAAAGATGCCGCAAAAGCAGCCATTGATGCGGGCTTTACCAAGTACACCCCTGTTGCTGGCATTCCTGGCCTAAAAAAAGCCATTGTTAACAAATTCAAACAAGAAAATGGCTTTGACTACGCACTCAATGAAGTGATTGTAGGTGTAGGCGGCAAGCAGACGATTTTCAACCTATGCTTAGCGGTACTCAACAAAGGTGACGAGGTCATTATTCCTGCGCCATATTGGGTATCATATGCCGACATCGCGCTAGTCGCTGAAGCGACACCAGTCATTGTGCAATGCGGTATTGAGCAAGGCTTCAAGCTCACTCCTCAACAACTGGAAGCGGCGATTACCCCAAAAACCAAGTTATTCATGATTAACTCACCATCCAACCCTACCGGTTCGGTATATAGCTTAAGTGAGTTGCAGGCATTGGGCGAAGTGCTGCTCAAGCACCCGCACGTACTAGTCGCCACAGACGACATGTATGAGCACGTGAATTTAACTGGCGACAAGTTTTACAACATCCTGAACGCCGCGCCAGCACTTAAAGACCGCAGCATCGTATTAAATGGGGTTTCTAAAGCTTACTCTATGACAGGATGGCGTATCGGCTATGCCGCAGGCCCTGCTTACATCATTAAAGCCATGGAAATCTTACAATCACAATCAACAAGCAACCCTACTTCGATCTCTCAAGTAGCCGCACAAGCAGCATTAGAAGGCTCACAAGATTGCATTACACCTATGGTGACCGCATTTAAAGAGCGCCATACTTATGTGGTAAACCGCTTTAACACTATGCCTGGTTTAAGCTGCCTGATGGCTGGTGGTGCATTTTATGCATTCCCAGATGCACGTGGCGCAATTAATAACCTACATAAAGCTGGAAAAATCAATGCTGCAACCGATATGGCACTGGCTGAGTACTTTCTTGAATCGTTTGACGTAGCGGTTGTACCAGGCTCGGCATTCGGCGCTGAAGGCTATTTCCGCATTTCTTTTGCCACATCTATGGAAAACTTGCGCAACGCGCTTGATAGAATAGAAAAAGCACTGGTAATTTAAAAAAATGGTACATTGGCATTGACCAGAGGCCGCTAAGCCATTAATATAGCGGCTTCACAAATTCAACCCTTTGTGAACAGTTACAAGATTTAAAGAGTACCGAATATTCCTCGATAGCTCAGTCGGTAGAGCAACGGACTGTTAATCCGTGTG
>JAZJYS010000097.1:0-9379 GCA_040390265.1 Pseudomonadota bacterium
GTTGAAATGCAAACGGTGCGGTTAACGATTGATTACAAGCAAATGGATCACTTGACCAGAGTTTTGGCTAAGTGTGGCGGCAGTATTTTAGATAAGGCATTTAATGCACAAATTGAATTGCTTGTATCTTTGCCAGCAGACGAGGTGGCGGGATTTATGAGTCGATTTCAGTCACACGCTTAGAATTTGGCTATAAAGTTTCTTAATTTTCTCAAGTTATGACATGATGCAACTCGCGTAACATTGAGATACTACTTAAAGTCTTCAGCACAATATGACTAAACACTTATCAGCACCCACTCCTTCCAGTTATGAAATTGCTGCTTGGATTTTGACAGCATTTGCCTTGTTTTTTGTGGTGCAATTTAGTCTGCTGCCAGCTTTGCTCTCGGGCTTGTTGGTGTATGAGCTGGTGCATATCTTGACGCCATGCCTTGCGCGTAATTTTCCTAGTAAACGTTCTGGTATCTCTAAGTTGTGGGCGGTGGGAATTTTAGTTATTACCGTCGTGAGTTTACTGGCATTGGCAGGTGTGGGCTTGGTGGCTTTTTTAAGGTCAGATTCCGGAAGCGTTACCGTGTTGCTGGCAAAAATGGCGCAAATCATTGAAGATTCTCGTCGTATTTTACCGGGCTGGTTACTCGAGCACTTGCCGGCAGATGCAGTGACATTTAAAGAGCAAGCCGCAACGTGGTTACGGATACATGCAGATGAGTTACAGGTGGTAGGTAAAGAGGCCGGTCGTGCGATAGCGCATATTATATTGGGTATGATAATCGGTGGGATACTGGCATTGCGTGATGTCGTCGCTTTAGATAACTTGAAGCCTTTTGCCCGTGCACTGGCCGGAAGATGTGGTCTATTGAGTGATGCTTTCAGGCGTGTTGTGTTTGCGCAGCTACGTATCGCTGCCATCAACACTACTTTTACGGCAATTTATTTGGCGATAGTACTGCCTTTGATGGGTATCCATCTGCCGCTAGTTAAAACCATGATCGCTATTACGTTTGTAATTGGTTTGATTCCCGTGGTTGGTAATTTGGTGTCTAACACGGTCATTGTAATTGTGAGCTTAAGTCAGTCTTTAAGTGTAGCAATTGGTTCGCTGGTCTATTTAATTATCATTCATAAATTTGAGTATTTCCTGAATGCCCGCATTGTCGGCACTCAGATTCGCGCTAATGCATGGGAGTTATTGATTACCATGTTGGCGATGGAAGCAGCCTTTGGCCTAGTAGGTGTTGTCGCGGCACCCATCTATTATGCATATATTAAAGCTGAGCTGCGTGCGAGGGATTTGGTTTAGGCGGCTTTAAAGCATAATTAAAGAGCCTGTTCACGTACTGAGTTTCATATGAACAGGCAAAATTGAACTTAAGAAATACACACTCATGATCTTAACTTACATCATCAATAGTGCGCTTGTAGCAAGCATCGTGTTAATTCACTTTGAAGCGCTTAACCTGCTTTCAATCATCATTCCAAAGTTAGCCATCAAGCACCGTCTGCGCGTTTTATTTGGTGTTTTTGGTGCTCTAATCGCACATGTGATTGAAATATGGGTGTTTGCCTTTGGTTATTACTTAATGGTGCAAGAGGGTAGTTTCGGTACTCTGGAGGGGCACTTCAATCACAACTTAATGGATTGTAGTTACTTTTCATTTGTGAATTACACCTCACTTGGTTTTGGCGACATTATTGCCAAAGGCGATATACGTTTTACCTCTGGCTTGGAAGCGTTAACTGGCTTGGTTCTAATCTCATGGACGGCATCGTTTATGTTTATTGAGATGCAGAAACAGTGGAAAGATAAGTAGTTAACAGCGGATTAAATGTTTAGAAGGTCTTATTGTTTAATAAGCGATGGCCATTCCGACGAAAGCGGGAATGGCCCATTGATGTTTTACATCACCACTTGGTTATCGTGTTCACCACGCTCGTAAACAATGTGCGCGCGACCAACCAATAGCGGATCTAGTGCGCCAACTGCATCAAGATTTTTATTCTTATACGGTAGTTTGTGTAGTACGTAGCGCATGGCGTTTAGGCGAGCCCGTTTTTTACAGTCAGATTTAATGACTGTCCACGGAGAGTCTGCCGTATCTGTATGAAAAAACATGGCTTCTTTGGCCTTGGTGTAATCATCCCACTTGTCTAGTGAAGCCAGATCAATTGGGCTGAGTTTCCATTGTTTAAGTGGATGCATTTTACGTTCTTTGAAACGGCGGCGTTGTTCCTTGCGGCTCACTGAGAACCAGAACTTAATCACATGAATTCCACTACGTGTCAGGTTACGTTCAAAGTCAGGTGCCTGACGCATAAACTCCAGATACTCATCGTTATCGCAAAAGCCCATGACGCGCTCTACGCCGGCACGGTTGTACCATGAGCGGTCGAATAGTGTTATTTCGCCTGCCGTGGGTAATTGTGAAACATAACGCTGAAAATACCACTGACCACGTTCTACTTCGCTAGGTTTTTCTAATGCCACTACGCGCGCACCGCGAGGGTTGAGGTGCTCCATAAAGCGGCGGATAGTACCGCCTTTACCTGCGGCATCGCGCCCTTCAAATAAAATGACAACTCGCTGACCAGTATCTTTTACCCATGCCTGCAATTTTAAAAGCTCTACTTGCAGATGATACTTTTGTTTTTCGTAGGACTTTCTGGAGAGCAGGTTTTTATATGGGTAATTACCTTCACGCCAGTCCTGAGCTAATTCTTCATCAGGGCTTTTGCGAATTTTTGGTTGAGTCACTTTGGGACGAGTTGCTTTAGGTATTTCGGCAACCGCTTTTCTGAGCGCAGCTGCATCGTCTGGCGATGCGCCGTCTAAAATTGCGCCGAGAGCATCAGAAAGTGTGGTCATGTCGCCGCTTGTTGATAGACCGTTAATAATGTCCTGCACCGCGGCATATTTGGATTCACGAGATGCAGCAACATTTTCGTTCACCACGAAGTTTTCAATGCCCTGAGCGTTAGTGTCAGGAGACGTGTCACCAGCAGACACTTGTCGCAATGCAGCATTTTTGTGAATGCTGGTAGGTTTGTTAGCCGTTGTCATAAAAGCCTTAATTACTATATGGATAATGCATTCTTCACCTTAATAATCAGCTTGTCAATCCGCATGGCTACTGTATTCCAACGATTAATGACAGGCTAAGGTTTTAGTTTATAAAACCTGTTTTCTAGCGTTTTTCCATTTTTAACGTTGTCGAGCTTGTTGCCAACTGCCTCATCTAATGCGCTCAGCCTTTCATCAGGGTGAGGGTGTGTTTTGAAGAGTAATGCGACACTGCTGTCATCTTTGCTGGTTTGTCCTAGCGTTTGTAATACGTCAGCCAAACCAAATGGTTCGTAGCCAGCACGTGTTGCATAGCTTAAACCCAGTCTGTCCGCTTCATATTCGGCACTTTTATCCAAACTGCGGGCACTTATTTCAGCGCCAGTGCCAATCGCTTTGGATGCAAGTGCGTTGTCCTTAGAAAGTTTGTCACTTAAAAAGCTAGCGCCCAAATTCAGCAATTGTTGTTTTTGCAGTACTTTAAGCTGATGCTTTTTAACCACGTGACCAATTTCATGACCAAGTACGCCTGCGAGTTGTGCTTCATTAGTAAGCTTTAGATATAAGCCTTTGGTCAGCACAACATAACCGCCAGGGGCTGCAAATGCATTGAGGTCATTGCTATCAATGACGCCAAAATGCCAAGGTAAATCTGGGCGCTCCGATTGCGAGGCAACCCAACGTCCGACCGAATTGACATATTTCTGCAAAGCTGCGTCCTTAACCAATGGCGCTGCCCCAAGTAAGTTGCCGGTAATTTCTCGGCCGAGTGCTATTTCCTCTTCTTTACTTGGGTTCTTCCAGTTGAATGCAGGTTTTGCTTCTTGAGTTGCTGCCGTATTTGTTTTGGTTGAATCTTTATTCTCTGTCACGCTAGATTCTGGTTTTAAGCCGATTTGTTTTTCTGCGGCATCTTTCAGTGCGCCTTGAAAATCAAACGCTGCGCTATGTAAGCTAATGCTACCAAGCAAGCTCGCGAGTAATGCAGAAATGAACAGTTTTTTATGCGTTAAGATGCTGATAGAGGTGTTCATTGTGCCTCTCCTTTTACTGCGCTTAAGTTAGAAAAAGCGATAGTTTTTAAATTGCCTTTATTGGCAAATTGGCGGCCTTGATCGGCACTGATTGTGTAGCCTTCCATCGCTTTCACCTCAGCTTCGTTAAACTTGGCTGCCTTGAGCTCTTCTTCACTCAAACCACGAATGCCGGTGGTTGAAACCACTTGGCCTGTGCCTGCACGGCCGCTAGCCAGCGCTAATACCCCAGCAGATTGATTGCTGGCGCTTGTAGTACCTCGCTTCACAGACAAAATTCGTACCCAGCCAGTAGATTTTTTGGTTTTAATTTGTAGCCATGCGCCTTGTTTTTTAAGTATTTCAACACTGTCGCCACGTGTGATGTTGCCGGCTAATTTAGCGTCAGTAAAAGGTTCAGCGCGTATGCTGTCATTTTTAAGTGCGCTGCCAGTTTCTGCGGCTATTACTTGTTGAGTAAGTAGTAGTGCCGGCAAACTTGCCGCGATGAGTAAGTGTTTTAATTTGAACATGAGATTTAACCCTTCTCTAAAATATCTAACTTGATAATTGCTTGTGCAAACAAGCCTCGCCACTGGCTTGCCATGGACTTGTCGGCATTCAGTATGCCGTTGTGGCTGGTGTAACGCACGTGAGTGTTATCAGGTAGACCAATATTTTGAATTAACGTTTTTAATTGTAATCCCAATTGCTCGGCATCCTGTTTGACCTTTGCAGATACTGTTTCACTATCATGCGGATATGCCCAGCTAACCGTGATGATGTCGCTAAATAAGCCCCAGACGCCACTTTGCGTACCTTTTAATATTTCAACTGTTGCAGGCATTTGCAATTGCTGGTTAATTTTATGCTGTAATTTTTTGAGCATGGCATCGCTGAGTGACTCGCCGCTTTCAACAATAATCGGCATTAATAAAATTGCGGTTCCTTTTTTTCCGGATTCGACATCGTTAGCGAGCAGGCGTTGCATGGCACGGTCGTTAGCAAGTGCATATATTTTTGCCACACTGAAATAGAGCACCGCCCAAGTGATTGGGCCTGTGAAATCCAGATAAGTGTTACTCAGGTTAATCACAGTGTAAGACAGTGCTAATAACGTAATTTGGCTGCCACTAAAAACAGCCGTCACCCTATCGCGGTCTACATTGCGGTAAAACGCAAACGCAGTCAGCCAGACTAGTAGTAAGCTGATAAGTATGTAAGGTGTTTTGCCACGCAATACATGCAGGTAGTCATTATGTTTTACGTTATCAATCGCTGTTGCCAGAATCTCAACGCCAGGGTGTGCTTTGGCCATAGCCGTGGCTTTCAGGTCAAAAAGTGAGGGCGCAGTAGAACCAATAATCACGATTTTGTTGGTGAATTCATTGGGCGCACGTTTTTTTACTTTACTTGTCATGTCGGCATACACGTCACTAAATGTCGCAAACTGGTAAGTAAAAGGTTTGCCGCGCCAGTTCATAAGCACATCTTGTGGTTGCTGCGCTGGGTCTGTTTGTGCAAAGTTGCCTACAACCAATGGTAGAGCGGGTAGCAGCCAGCCACTTTCATCGCGCCACAGTTTGTATTCACGCACAATGCCGTCTTTATCTGGGTAGATGTTATGTGTGCCTAGTCTCTTGGAGTTGAGCGCAGCCTCAAAATGCGGTAGGACTATAGCGATAGGCTTGCTGGCTTGTTGATTAGCGTCTGAGCCGATGCGATTAATGCCGGGAATCATATTCGGCGTAATTTTGCTCAAAGAGTCGCTGGCTTCAGATAAGCGCAACATGGGAAAGAAAGTGTTATCAGTGCCAGCAATCACATCGTTAAAGTAGGCATCACTATCAGGATTATAGACATCGGCATCGCTGAACAGAATGTCGAATACAATGGCCTTGGGATGCTGTGCTTCAATGTTTTCTACAAATTCGCCAAACACTTGGCGCGGCCAAGGCCAGCGACCGTACTCTTTAGACATTGCGCTTAATGAGGCCTCATTAATGTCGACAATGACAATATCCGAGTCTGCTTTTGGCACGATGATGCGATTTTTCACCATCATGTCAAAAGCGCGGTCACGCATGTTTTCGCCAATATGAAACACGCTGGCATCAAGCAGAATAAGTGCAGTGAGCAATACGCTTAGATACAGATAAAAGTTGTTCTGCAACTTGCGTGTCAAGCTGACTAGCCATAGATTAATAAGAAGTTTAAGTTTGGTCATTCACGTTCAACTTTGTGGCAGGTAAGCTCAAAATGATAAATGTATTTTGGTGATATTGGGGATTTGTTATATTTAAAAGTTGGAAATAACTTGGATGCTTTTGCTTAATATTCTCAAATTAATATCTTTAGTTGAAGCAATGAGCGACAAGTTAGCTACTTTGTCATAGGTTAATAGTTGTCAAATTTGATGCTTACCTCATCGAGGTCTCAAGTCTTAACGGTTCTGTGTCAGGTATAATCCAACCTTATGATACAAACCATTACCTTACTCGTAGCTATTGCCATTTTATTTCTGCTGTTATGGCAGCTTTTTCGCGCCAGTCAACAAGAAAAATCCAGTGTAGGTTTACAGCAGGTGATGTTGCAGCAGCTTGAAGAAAAGCACAGGGCGATGTTGTTAGACTTTAACGATGGTCTAAATAAGTTGGGTGACCGCTTAGGCGCATCTTCAAATGACATTAGTGATCGTTTGCGAGTCAGCGTGGCCGCTGAACTGCAGGCAACGCGCGATGCGATGCAAGCTTTGCAATTAGCGCAAAATACTAGTTTGTCATTGACTCGTGAAACCGTGCTCGAGAAGCTACACACGACGCTTGCCGAGCAAGGCAAAGCTGAGCAGGAGTTGATTCAATCCACCATGCGTAATGCCACACTGCAATTAACCGCCAGTATTGAGGCTTTGACTAAAGCGGTTGATGGTCGTCTGGAGCAAATTGGCGGCAAGGTTTCTGAGCGTTTGGATGAAGGCTTTAAAAAGACTAATCAAACTTTTGTGGATGTCATGGCGCGCCTTGCGACGATTGATGAGGCGCAGAAGAAAATTGATGGTTTAACGACCAATGTCGTGAGCTTGCAAGAGTTGCTGGGTGATAAACGTTCCCGCGGTGCATTTGGTGAGGTGCAGTTGGAAGCGCTGGTACGTAATGTGTTGCCGGTGAACTCGTTCGCGATGCAATACTCTTTCCCGAATGGTACGCGTGCCGACTGCGCTTTATTCCTGCCTGATCCTACAGGTACAGTGGCTGTGGATAGTAAATTCCCGCTTGAAAATTACCATCGTATGTTCGATAGTAAGTTGAGTGAAGTTGAACAATTGGCGGCTGAAAAGCAATTCAAGCTAGACGTTAAAAAGCATGTCGATGATATTGCCAATAAATACATTATCTCCAATATCACGTCTGATGGTGCGGTGATGTTCATTCCAGCAGAGGCGGTATTTGCTGAGTTACATGCATACCATGCAGATGTAATTGAATATGCCATGAATAAACGTGTTTGGGTGGTGTCACCTACAACGCTGATGGCGGTATTAAACACGGCGCGCGCTGTGCTGAAAGATGTGGAAACGCGCAAACAGGTGCATGTGATTAAAGAAGAGTTGGGTAAACTCAGTAAAGATTTTGGCCGATTTGACGTGCGGATGAAAAAACTGGCGGATAATATTCGCCAAGCCCATGAAAATGCACAGGAAGTGCATATTAGCAGCCAAAAGATATCCAACCGTTTTGCACAAATCGAACGTGTGGAGCTGGCTAAGAATCCAGCTGACTTACTCGATATTATTGATGATATTGGGTTGGATGATGACGTGCTCCCCAGAAAAGAAAGTTAACCTTACTATTATTTTATGAAAATTAAATTATTTTATTTCGCCAGACTCAAAGAAACGCTCAAGTATTCTACTGAGGATTTGGACTTGCCAGCAGACGTGGTGACTATTTTGAAGCTTAAAGCTTTTCTGGCTAAACGCGGTGATGTCTGGGGTGAAATGCTCATGGGCAAGCTCAAGGTTCGCGCGGCGATTAATCATGAGTTGGTCGATGATAAAGCTACTATTGCTGATGGCGATGAAGTGGCGTTTTTCCCGCCTGTGACGGGTGGTTAGCACTAGGCTATATCATGACAGTTCGCGTTCAAACTGAAGACTTTGATCTTGGCCTAGAAATAAGCCAGCTGCGCATGGCGCGTAAAGACACTGGTGCGGTGGTCAGTTTTGTTGGGCAGGTGCGGGATTTAAATGACGGTGATACCGTATCGCAACTCACCTTGGAGCATTACCCTGGCATGACCGAAAGGTCGTTGTCGTTGATTATCGGGCAAGCTAAAAGCCGTTGGGATATTTTTGATGCGTTGATTATTCACCGTGTTGGTACGCTCCAGCCAACCGACCAAATTGTGCTGGTTGCTGTGAGCGGTGCGCATCGTGGTGAGGCTTTTAAGGCGTGTGAATTCATAATGGATTACTTAAAAACAGAAGCACCATTCTGGAAAAAAGAAGTGACCCAATCTGGCGAGCATTGGGTTGAGGCAAAACAGACGGATGATGCAGCGCGTGAGCGCTGGACAATTGGTCATGAGTCTATTGAGTAGTCAATGCTACTTTTAAATCTGTATTTTTCAAATTAATTATCAAAATAAACGAATAAGACAACATGTCAAAAAACCTTACTCCTCAGCAGTTAACGCATCACATTTCTGCACAGCAATTCAATTTTGCAGATACTTCTGAGCTTATTGGTGCCGATAACCTTAGTGCTCAACATCAGGCATGGATTGCACAGTCTGAGGCTAAAAAAGCGGCCGAGTTTGGTTTGAACCTGCATCAGGCTGGTTTTAATTTGTTGGCGTTAGGTGAGCCCGGTACTGGACGCACCACGTTGATGATGAGTGCTATGCATGAGGCCGCAGCCAAGCAACCTGCTGCAAGTGATTTAGTGGCTTTGTACCAGTTTGATGCCAACGGTAAGCCCTTGTTCTTGAAATTACCTGCTGGTGCTGGCACTCAGTTGAAGCAAGCTTTAGATGCCTTTATTCGTAATCTAGCCAAAGACCTATCGGTGTTGCTTGATGCGAAAGTGCAGCAAAATTCACTCACGCCTATTCAGATTTTTTTAGAGGCGCAATTAAGCATGGTGAAAGCCAGCATCACGCTGATTGAGCCAGATAAAATTCCGGTGCATTATTTTGAGTTGATGCAGCGCGATATTTTAGAGTTTCTAGAAGCATGGCAACCCAATACCAGTGGCGATGGTGACAATAATTTAGAAGCATTGCTTAGTGAAAGCTTTTTCGG
>JAZJYS010000098.1:0-1618 GCA_040390265.1 Pseudomonadota bacterium
AATGTGAAATCTGGTAATCCAGCTTGAGCGCTAAATCGGTGACGCCCTGCTCATTCTCAAGCGCTTGCTGGGCGCTTTGTGCAATCGCCACAAAATCCACTTCGCCAGCCGCCTGAAAAATCGCCCATAAATGCGTGGCAGCCAGCATCAATAACTTGGTGAGCGCCTGAATAATGGGCTGATCTTCTTCCAGCGTAAGCACTGATGGCAAGTCGCTCAGCGCGGCAATCACTTCGCTATTATCCAAACTACCGACAATCTCCAAAAAGGCTTCTTTTTTGTCTTTATGCTCTTTGTCTGCGGGAAAGCCATTATTCTTAGTCACGGTTTTGCGATACGTGCGCGCAGATTGCGTCACCAGCAAACTAGATAGTGCCTGCCATTGTGTCAAATCGTCCGCATCGACCGTCAGTGCCATCTCCCAATCCAACAGCGGCGCAATATCGGCGTCTTCAGTGAGATTGCCCGCAGCAAACCTAGCCAATGGCATCAGCTCAAGCTGCAGTCTAGCTGGCAGTATATGCAAAGCTGCTTGTAGCGTTTCCGCGATTAAATGCCGCAATGCAACTTCGGTATTGAAAGCAATATCTTCTGCCTCTAGGGTGTGCAATTGCCCAGCCAACGGCAGCCACTGATCGCGTCTGGCGAGCATTTTTGCCAACAATGCGGTCAACTTTTCACTATTGTTATCCAGATAACGTAGCGCCGTAGTGACGGTGTCGTCTGGATTGGTCTCATGCATGATGTGCGAAATCGCACGGCGTGCCGCCTCAAGATAATGCGTGTCGGCATCATCACTCACCTGTGGCTGGCCACCAAAGCGGCTGAGCAAAGGCATCTGCCGCGTTAGGCTGCTGCAAAGCGCATCTATAGTCAGTATGCGTAAACGGCTCGGCTGATTCAAAATATCCCATTGCTTCAGGTTTGATTGATTCAGCGCAGCATTGGCTAGCGCACGTGTTTTTAATTTGTGCGCTGCGGTTTCAGGCGTTTGGTTTTGCGCGTGCTCCAAGCTCAATAAAATACGGTTGCGCATTTCCGCCGCAGCTTTATTGGTGAAGGTCAGCGCGATAATTTCTTCTGGCTCGGCCACGCTGGCTAACAAGCTCAA
The DNA here is from genome assembly GCA_040390265.1 of Pseudomonadota bacterium. Lineage (GTDB taxonomy): Bacteria > Pseudomonadota > Gammaproteobacteria > Burkholderiales > Methylophilaceae > Methylotenera. Next base: position 1,112 of record JAZJYS010000098.1, read on the forward strand.
ATAACGCTGCGTGAGTAGCTCGGTCTTACCCGCACCAGCTGGCGCTTCCACGATAAATGAAGCATGCACTAAAGCGCGTTCGCGGTTGGCACTATCTTGTGCGTTTAAATCAGGCGTCATTAAATCAGTCATTTGGCGTTAATTCATCGTTCAAAGCTGCTTGTAAGCGCTCAAACTGCAAGGTGCGTTCTGGTAAGCGTAGCAATGGTTTGACATCACAATACGCCAAAGCACTCTCGTTGCTAAAAGTCACGCTTGCGACACCAGCTTTAATTTCTTGTGCTATGTTGGTCAAACTCACATACCAATGCTCCATCAAGCTATCCCAATCAGCAAAATGTGCGAAACTTGAGCTCGCTTTAACCGCATTTAAAGCGGTCACTTCGGGCAATACATCATCCCCGGCTGTTAAACCGATGAACTTGGCTTCATCGGTGCGGATTTTGGCAAAACACACTGCCACCACTGGCTCATATTTCAAGGCAAGCACCGCATAGATAGGCAGTT
>JAZJYS010000099.1:0-9897 GCA_040390265.1 Pseudomonadota bacterium
ATTCTAGCGCTGGAAAAGCTGGAAGATAGGTATCTATTGCAAATGGCGCCAGAGCCGCTAAGCCAGCAAGCACAACAGATAAAACGAAGGTAGATGATGAATTTTTCAAACAATGACTTTCAAATAAAAAATGCGCTACTAATCATACACAGTGCAGCGCGTTTGATTTAACTACAAGATGCTCACCAAGCAATTGAATCATCACGTTAATACGGTTACAAACAATTTCTCAAACTCGATGGCTGACACCGGCTTACTAAACAAGTAGCCTTGCCCATAATCACAGCCAGCCAATGTTAACAGGTATTTTTGATCGGTAGTTTCTATACCTTCAGCAATCACTTTCATACCCAATTTATGCGCCATGACAATAATAGCCTCACACAATGCCATGTCCCCAGAAGTGGGGCTCAGATTACGCACAAAACTCTGGTCAATTTTTATATAGTCAATATCAAATTTTTGGAGATAAGACAATGACGAGTATCCTGTACCAAAGTCATCCAATGCCACCTGTATGCCCGCATCGCGAAATTCGAGCAACCTTTCTTGGGTAGAAAAGTTAGCATCTAGCAATAGCCCTTCGGTAATCTCTGCAACGATACTTTTTCCTTGCAGGCCGGATTTACTAATCTGCACATGCCAAGGCTCAGTTTTACTACTCACATATTGAATCTGAATCGGTGACTTGTTCACGCTTATCTGAAACTCAGAATTGTACTTAGCCTGCCAATGCTTAACTTGAAGCAAGGCTTGCTGAAATATCCAGTCGCCAATTTCAAATATCAAACCAGAACTCTCGGCAACAGGGATAAATTCAGCCGGACTTATCGCACCAAGTGTAGGATGTTGCCATCTTGCAAGCGCTTCAGCCTTGGTAATTTCTCCAGTCTTCAAATCGACAATGGGCTGGTAGGCGACCCATATTTGCTGGCCTTGAAGCGCCACACGCAAATCATTAGCCAAACGCATACGCTTTTGTGCCACGTCCTGCATGGCTTTAGCAAAATAACTAGACTGATTACGCCCTGCATTTTTCGCAACATACATCGCTTGGTCTGCATTTTTCAACAGTGCTTCCGGCTCGGATGCATCAGTTGGATAAAGCGTAATACCAATGCTGGTAGAGACATATACAATGTCCTCACCCAGCTGAAATGGTTTTGCCAGACTTTCTAAAATAGATTCGATTACACGCTCTATCCCCGTCATATCACCGACTTCAGTCAGAATAATCGTAAACTCATCTCCACCAAGACGGGCAACAACATCAACTTCACGCACACACGTATTTAATCGCTGCGCAGCCTGCTTTAATAGCAGATCACCGACATCATGCCCGAGCGTATCATTAACCTCTTTGAATCGATCCAGATCAAGATATAGCAGCGCAAACGGCAAACCCGTTCTATGCGATTTATTAATCTCCTGTTTAAGTCTATCTTGAAACATGCTGCGATTTGGTAGACCAGTTAATGAGTCAATATGCGCCTGCTGCCAGATCAATTCTTCTGAGGCTTTTTTCTCTGTAATGTCGATAAATAAAGAGATTCTATAGCGCGGCGAGCCATTTTCGTTATAAACAGTGTTAGTGGTTAACCACATAGGAAAGACTTCACCATTCTTACGTTGCGCCCACATCTCACCTTGCCACTTTCCAGTAAGGGTAGTCTCTTCTCGCATGCGCTCATAAACAGCTTGATTATGCTTATGAGATCTTAAAATATTAGAGTTTTTTCCTAAAACCTCTTCTTTAGAATATCCAGTCACTTCAATAAAGGCTGGGTTAACATCAATGATTTGGCGATTAGCATCAGTAACCACCATGGCCTCACTACTGGTTTGATAAACAGATGCAGCAAGCTGATTGGCTTCTTCTGCTTGCTTGCGCTTTTCTTCACGGTCAAAGTTATCAATGGCAAAAGCAATATCTGTAGCCATCTCGGTTAATAATGCAACGGCTTCATCGTCAAATGCATTAATTTGGTCATGACATACGCACAAAAGGGCAAATGGCTGCCCATTACGGCAAATTGGAAAAGCCGCTACGGCATTCCAGTATCCGTAACTTAACATTTTGTCCCAATATACAGTTTTTAAGCTGGCAATATCATTCACGATAATGCTTCTATTTTCTCGCATAGCTGTGCCACCAGGCCCGACACCCTCTGGCTTATCTGCATGCGTAGATATCACAATATTATCTACCAGCTCCAGATTGACACCATATTTTGCAACTTGCATTAGCAAACCCGTGGCTTCATCAAGCTGACTCATCCATGCCGTCTGCATGCCCCCAAACTCAACAGCGCAGCGACATACTAATGGGAATAACTCCGACTGATTCCCCATGTGCACAATGGCTTGATTCACTTCACTTAAGGCTTGATACAATTTTTTCAGCCGTTCAATACGCGCTTCATATTGTTTATGCGCAGTAATGTCACGAGTAAATGCATAAAACCTATCTTTGTATTGTTTGCTGTAAATAACATTGACAGAAATATCAAGGATGCGACCATCTTTACAACGTATCTGAGCTTCATATAAGTCGCCACCAGTTTCGATGACTTTCTTAGCATGCGCAACGATTTCAAGAGGGTCTCTGAGGGACACATCAAAAGTACTTAGTTGCAACAACTCTTCACGACTGTATCCCAGCATATGACAAAAGGCATCATTCACTTCAACAAAACGTGTTTGCAAATCATGAATGGTAAAACCATCTTGAGAAATGTTAAGAACAGTGTGGAACTGCTCTTCATTTTCCTTTAACGTTTGCTCCCATTGCTTGCGTTCGGTGATGTCATGCGCAATACCAAGCACACCAATTAACTGACCAGTTTTATCTCGCATAGGTGTCTTGGTGGTTTCCAGAAAGGCTCGGTAACCATTATCAGCATAAGTAACCCACTCCTCATTGATACTTGGCGAGCCCTTTTCCATCGCAAGACGGTCGTGCTCTCTAAAAAAATCTGCCAGATCCTTGTCGACAAACTCATAATCTGTTTTGCCTACGATATCAGCTTCTTTCGCACCAAAGAACCGCTCAAAAGCTGAATTACAAGCAAGATATACCCCATCCAGATCTTTAAGCCAGACTAAATCATTAATAGTCTGGAACATTGCACTCAGCTTTGCCTCGCTTGCCTGCAATGCCGCTGTGTTCCTTTTACGCTCGGTGATGTCGCGTAACGAGTTAAGCATCAGCAAGCCATGCTTAGTCTGCATAGGCACAACGTTGATTTCCACATCAACTTCTGTACCATCATTTCTTAAAATCACCGTCTCACACTCAGTCAGTTTCACCTGAGATTCAGCGCCTGTGCGAAACTGGTCGATGAATATATGCTCCACTCCATCCAAGCGACTTGGTACTAATATTTTCAGTGCTTGGCCATTTAGCGCTTTTATCTTGTATCCGGTCACTTTCTGAACCTGAGTATTTGCCATAATAATGGTGCCATGCGCATCGCAAATCAGCATGACATCTGGCATAGCATCGATAACTTTGTGGTAAAAGGCTACGTTCTCTTTCTCAATTCGTTGACTGAGTCTGGCCATGATTACGCCACCGAGAAACCATATAAAAACAATTAACGCAATGACGATCGCCAGTGTTTCCTGCCTAGCACCAGTCAACCGGCTAAGACAAACACTACCCGGCATAATTTGCATACCGAGCATACTGGTATAGTGCATGCTAGCAATCGCAAGCCCCATAATCAGGCCACCTAAGGCTAGACGTAACATCGGCAGCATCTTCATTTTTTCGCCGCGATGCATCATTAGCAGAGCGCCCATTGAGGCAAATATGGCAATTAGAACAGAGGCTATAACGGATAGTAAGTTATAACTTACTGGTGGAGACATTTTGATGGCAGCCATGCCCATGTAATGCATAAGGCTGATACCAGCACCCATTAATATACTTGTGATGAAAATCGTCTGAATACGAATATTCGGTTTACTCAGTACAAAAAAACTAAGTAAGGCTGCGGAAAAGGCAGGCAATCCAGAAAGGACTGTTAAAGAAAGGTCATACCCGATAGGTATTGGCAGATGCACGGCAAGCATGCCAATAAAATGCATGGCCCATATTGTCGAACCTAACGTTGCGCTGCCGGCCACCATCCACATGCTCGCACTACGACCAGTGCTTTTGCGCATGCGTTCTGCTTGAATAAGTGCAGTAAACGAGCCGATTACTGCAATCAAAACGCTTAATAAGACTAGTGGAAAATCCCAAGTAACCAACATCACAAATCCTCATTAGCGCAAACTGTCAACGCTCTGGTATGTAGCCTATACGCTACTAATTATATAGTGAATAATTAGTAGCGGCTTTAAAATAGGCTCACAAATTAAGATTCATTTGTGAATTTAACTAACTAACTTAAGGCAATGAATGAAACTCATCCAGACGGTCTTTAAGCTCGCCAGCAATGACTCTTTTCGAGTTTTTATCATTACGGAACACAATCGGCTGCTCTGAATACACCGGATTTTTAGCATCTTCAATCGCTTTATCAATCAAATGACGATGTGGAGATTTGCTGCACACAGGGTCAGCAACTTCAGCATCTCCAGTGAGCAAAAACGCCTGACAACGGCAGCCACCCAAGTCATTCTCTTTCTCAGAACAACTACTGCAAGGCTCTTTCATCCAGCTAGTCCCACGGTACTTATTAAAGGCTGGTGACTCTGTCCAACTCCAGCCTAAATCCGTATCACGTACATTCGGGAATTTCATATTGGGTAGTGAACGTGCTGAATGACATGGCAACACATCACCATTGGCTGTCACGATCATGAATACCTCACCCCAACCGTTCATACATTTTTTAGGGCGATCAGAGAAATAATCGGGTACAACAAAGAAAATCTTCATTTTGTTGTTTGGATTCGCTCTAAACTCATTAGTAATCGCTTCAGCTTCATCAACCTGTTCTTTTGTTGGCATTAGCTGACTGCGATTAATCAAAGACCAACCATAGTATTGTGTATTGGCGAGCTCAATGTAATCGGCACCCAGCGCCTCAGCCATTTCGAGAATTTGCTTCATGTGTCCGATGTTATAGCGATGAATCACTACATTTAGCACCATTGGATAGCCATGACTTTTAATCATGGCAGCTACTTTTTTCTTTAATTCAAAAGTTTTGGTATTGGTAATGAAGTTATTAATTTCTTCAGTAATATCGTGCATAGATAGCTGAATATGATCTAAGCCACCATCCTTTAAGGCCTGAATCCGCTTTTCAGTCAAACCAACACCCGACGTAATCAGGTTACTGTAATAACCCAGTTTCTTAGCCTCTATCACAATATCTTCAATATCATCGCGTAACAGAGGTTCACCACCTGAAATACCGAGTTGGATTGCACCTAGTTTGCGTGCGTCACGCAAAGCCTGTAACCACTGCTCAGTGGTCAGCTCATTTTGCGTATGCTTATCATAATCGGTCGGGTTATAACAAAAAGCACAATGTAGAGGGCAACGATAGGTCACCTCAGCCAGTAACCATAGCGGCTGAGTATGTGTTGCAGAGGAAGAAACGCCGTTATTTTGTTGAGCCATAGTCATAATTTCCGTTAATACAATCTCGTCATTTATCAGAGATTAGGTACAGGGTGAGTGTTACCCCACCCTGCCAAGTCCTACTTTACATGTTCCGTTTAACCACGGAACTACAATGCTAAATCTTACGCAACCAACCCTTACTAACAGCCAGTTCAAACATACCAATAATATCGCTTTCAATATCATCCGCATCAGGAAAAGTTGCTTTCAAATCAGCTACAACTTCACCTACTGTCGCTTTACCGTCTAAACGTTTTAACACTTCACCAGCCCCACCATGCAGTTTGACCATACCTTCAGGAAAAAGTATCACATAATTCTGTTGTGCTTCTTCCCATTGAAAGCGGTGGTGATGTGCAAGCGTATAAACATCGGCATGCTCTATTTTATTGTCCATAGGTAATTCTTCTTAACTCACATCAATCACTGGTTGACGTGTGTAATCACGCCCTTCAACTTTAACATCTGCGCAACTCAGCATGATTGCATCGGCCATTGCCCACAACACGTTCAATTTGAATTGCAAGATTTCTAATGCACGCTCTTGTAGCTCACGCGTTCTACCGAAATAATCCAAGGTCACAGCCAAGCCTTGCTCAACATCGCGACGTGCTTGTGTTAAGCGGTTCTTGAAGTATTGCATGCCTTCTGCGTTAATCCAAGGATACATATCTGGCCATGAATCAATACGTTGCTGATGAATATGCGGTGCGAATAATTCAGTTAAGCTTGAACACACAGACTCTTGCCAAGGACGTTGTTTAGCAAAATTAATATAAGCATCAACAGCAAATAAAGTGCCTGGCGCAACTAATTTGAGCGACATGATATCTTCACGGCTTAAACCAACTGCAGCGCCTAAGTGGATCCACGCTTCAATGCCGCCCTCACCACCTTCGGCAATTTGGCCGCTACCATCATGGTCAAAAATACGTTGAATCCAACCACGGCGAATCTCACGATCTTGGCAATTAGACAAAATCGCAGCATCTTTCATCGGAATCGCGATTTGATAGTAATAACGGTTAGCAACCCATGATTGCATCTGTGCTTGTGACAATTTACCTTCATACATCAAGACATGAATTGGGTGGTAAATGTGATAGCCCTTACCTTTTTCACGTAACTTCGCTTCAAACTCTTCACGAGACCAAGGTTTCAATTGTTCAGCCATAATTATTCGCTTTCCTTATCGTTACTTTTAGAATTTATTGCAGTTAAAATTTGTTACAGAATGATATCCATACCGTCATAAGCCACTTCAATCTTGTGCTCATTTAAGATGGCTCTTTCAGCAGAATCTTCCCTTAAAATCGGGTTGGTATTATTGATGTGAATCAACACTTTTCTAACATCACCAAATTTATCCAAATCTTCAATCATGCCGCCAGCACCAGATTGCGGGTTATGACCGATACTGCGCGCAGTTTTAGTCATTAGACCCAAATCAATCATTTCAGTATCTGTCCAGAACGTGCCGTCCACCATGATGCAATCAGCTTGATTCATCAACTCTGGCAAATGTGGCTCTATAGATTCCAAGCCTGGTGAATACCAGCATTTTTTGCCTGTACTAATTTCTTCAATCAGCACCCCCACAGTGTCGCCAGCTTGCGGGTTATTACGGTGCGGCGAATATGGAGGCGCCGCGCTTTTGAGTGCGACAGTTGTAAATTTCAAGTTAGGTACATTAGGAATCGTAAAACTGGTTTTGCCATCAATTGGCACAGCATGGTGATTAATACCGCAGTAATGACCCAAAATATTCAACGCTTGATTGCCAGAGGTCAGGTCGCCATACACCATGTCTGTACAATAAATTTCGCGCTTAACAGTTCCTTCACGCAACATATATAAGCCCGTTGTGTGATCAATTTGTGCATCAATTAACACAATGGCTTGAATACCCGTATCGCGTATTGCACGCCCCGGTTGCAATGGTGCAAAGTCTTGAATCTGCTGCAGCACGTCAGGAGAAGCATTAAATAACACCCAATTCACGCCATCACTGCTCACGCAAATTGACGACTGTGTACGCTTGGTCGCTTTAATCGTGCCATTACGCACGCCATTGCAGTTAAAACAATTGCAGTTCCATTGAGGAAAACCACCACCTGCGCCCGCACCTAGTACATGTATATGCATGAAACTTTAAAATCCTATAAAAATTAAACTACCTAAAAACACTGTTAAACACAGTTTTCGTATAAAAAAGGGCTGTCTTGCGGCAGCCCTTTTTTATAATTAAACGCATTTGCTAATTACTTATTCATTACGTACATTGTAACTTCAAAGCCAAAACGCATTTCTGTAGCTGCTGGTTTAGTCCACATGATAAAGCTCCTTAAATAGTGATTTTAGCGCTACAACCAAGTTGTCATAACGTGGAGTGAATTCTCCGCTAACCAGCTATCGAAACCCAGTGCAATAATACCGAATTGCGCCTCATGATTTTCATTACGTACGCTTGCTAGGTGCGCTCAGGCTTAATTCAATGATAATATCGCCTTTGTTCTAGCATTTGAAACAAAAAGTTTTCGACTATGCTTTATGTGAATTCATGTCTATTGGGGTTTAAATGGCACGTCCTGAAAAAATTCGACTAGGTGAGATTCTGGTTCAGCAGGATTTAATTTCTGCGGATGATCTTACCAAATCGTTAGAAGAACAAAAGCGTACAGGTCGTAAACTAGGCCGCATTTTCGTCGATAGCGGCTATGTGACAGAAGCACAAATCTCTGAAGCCATGGCGCGTCAATTGCAAATCCCGTTTATTGACTTGCAGCAATTCGACACCAAACCAGAAGTCATCAACAAATTGCCCGAGGCGCAAGCACGTCGCTTCCGCAGTGCCGTACTATCTGATAAAGGCAACACCTATCTAGTCGGCATGGTCGACCCTACCGACTTATTTGCCTACGATGAACTAGTTCGCATACTGCGTAAAGATATTGAACTCGCTGTTATCCAAGAAGGCTCGCTGTTACAACTGATTGATCGCAGCTATCGCCGTACTGATGAAATCTCCAACCTTGCCGCCGAATTGGGTCAAGATTTAGGTGATACCGCGATTGATTTTGCTTCCATTAGCTCAGATAGCGGCATTGAAGAAGCACCCGTTGTTAAGCTACTACAAACCATTTTTGAAGATGCCGTTCAAGTACGCGCATCAGACATTCACATTGAGCCACAAGAGCACAAACTGCACATTCGCTTCCGCATTGATGGCGTAATGCATTTGCAAACGGAAGCCAATTCAAAGATTGCATCGGCGTTAGTACTTCGCCTTAAACTCACGTCTGGCTTAGATATTTCAGAAAAACGCCTCCCTCAAGATGGTCGCTTTGCGGTTAAAGTAAAAAATCAGCCTGTAGATGTGCGTATTTCAACCATGCCCACACAGTATGGTGAGTCAGTCGTGATGCGTTTACTGATACAGAACTCCAGTGGCTTTGTACTAGAAAAACTCGGCATGCCAAGTGATATGCTGGAACGCTTCCGCAAACTGATTCACAGACCCAGTGGCATGGTGCTAGTCACGGGGCCAACAGGTAGTGGTAAAACCACCACACTATATGCCGCGCTGAATGAGCTCAACTCACTATCCAACAAGATCATCACCGTTGAAGACCCAGTTGAATATCGCTTGCCGGGCATCAACCAAGTGCAGGTCAATGAGAAAATTGATTTAGACTTTTCACGCGTATTACGCTCAACCTTGCGGCAAGACCCGGACATTATCCTAGTCGGTGAAATGCGCGACCAAGAAACGGCACAAATCGGCCTCAGAGCAGCGATGACTGGTCACTTAGTGCTTTCCACACTACACACAAATGATGCCACTAGTACACTGGTCAGAATGATCGATATGGGCGCACCACGCTTTATGGTCGCCACCTCAATTTTAGCCGTAGTAGCGCAACGCTTGGTGCGCTTGGTTTGCGAAGGCTGTGCCGAAACCTATACGCCAGCACCTTTTGAACAAGCTTGGTTACAACATGAACTTGGTAATGACGTAGACGAGCATCGTTATGTGCATGGTAAAGGTTGCAGCCTGTGCAATGGCACAGGCTACCAAGGACGAGTGGGCGTTTATGAGCTACTCGAAATGAATAATGAATTGATTGATGCCGCCAGCCACCATGACCCTAACCACTTTATCAAGGTTGGCAGACAGCACATGGCGGGCAAAACCTTACGTAAAAGCGCTGTTGATTTAGTGATCTCTAAACGCACAACCATTGCTGAAGCCATGCGCATCAGCAATCAATTTGAGGACTAAGCTTTTAGCTCATCAACATGCCATTTTTCTC
>JAZJYS010000100.1:0-6848 GCA_040390265.1 Pseudomonadota bacterium
TCAGAAGATTTAGGTGGCTTCTACCTCGATATTCTCAAAGACCGCCTCTACACCGCAGGTGAAACTTCACATGCCCGTCGTGCCGCACAAAGTGCGCTGCATCACATTACGCATACTATGATGCGTTTGATGGCGCCAATCTTGAGCTTTACCGCCAACGAAATTTGGCAAACGCTGGGGCTGGATGCAGATAAAACCGTATTCGAAGAGCTTTGGTATGACTTGCCAGCACATGGCTTGAGTGACGTGCGTCTAGCTGCGTGGGAAACCATTATCAGCGTACGCGGTCAAGCAGCAAAAGAGATTGAAGTGTTGCGTGCTGAAGGACAAGTAGGTTCTTCATTGCAGGCCGAGTTGGCTTTCCATGCGCCTGAAGCGACTTATGACGCACTCAATAGCTTGGCGGATGATTTGCGTTTTGTGATGATTACCTCCAGCACCAAAGTGTATAAAGTGCCGTCAGACGCAGAGCAAAAAATTGTGGTGACACCAAGCGCTCACGTTAAATGTGACCGTTGCTGGCATTACCGTGCCGATGTAGGTGTGGATGCGGCGCATCCGCAACTCTGTGGCCGCTGTGCAAGCAACTTGTTTGGTTCTGGTGAGGCTAGAACGCATGCGTAAATGGTTCGCTATCAGCGCCATCGTCATTGCGCTCGACCTTTACACCAAGCATTTGGTGCAAGCGGCTTTTGCTTATGGCGATCAGCTCACGCTGACCAGCTTTTTTGACTTGGTGCGTTACCACAACACTGGCGCGGCATTTAGCTTTTTAGCGAATGCTGGCGGCTGGCAAAAGCTGTTTTTTAGTGGAATTTCAGTGGTTGCTATCGTTGTGATTAGCTATTTGTTGCGTAAACATCATCAGGAAAAGCTGTTTTGCCTGGGCTTGGCTTTGGTGCTTGGTGGCGCGGCAGGTAACTTGTATGACCGGGCTACGCTGGGCTATGTGGTGGATTTTCTTTCTTTTCACTACCAAAGCTATTACTGGCCTGCCTTTAATGTGGCAGATAGCGCGATTTGCGTAGGTGTTGGCTTGTTGCTACTGGATAGTTTTAAAAAACAAAGTTAACTCTGTACTTTGCCACTTGCACTTTAACTAAAGGGTTTGTCATGCCAGATTGGAAAAAACTAATTGAGGGAAAGATCGCGTTAGCCAAGCGCGGCTTAACGGCTTGCAAGGTTAATGCCAATGTACGCGTTCCCGCAGGGCAAACCGAAGTTAAGAATTTTCCCGTGCTGGATATGGGCATCAAGCCCAATGTTGCCAAAGATGAGTGGTCATTGCGTGTGTATGGCCTAGTCGAGCAAGAAATTAATCTGGATTGGGCTGCGTTTCAGGCGCTACCGCAAGTCACTGATGTATCCGACTTTCATTGTGTCACGCGCTGGAGTCAATTGGATATGGATTGGCAGGGAGTGCGTGCGCAAGAAATTCTCGCGCTTGCCATGCCGCTAGATTCCGCCAAATTCGTCACTTTGCATAGCTACGATGGCTACACCACTAATGTGCCCTTAGAGGCTTTGCTGGATGACGATGTCATCATTGCGCATTCGGTGTTAGGTCAACCCCTCACGCGTGAACACGGCGGCCCTGTGCGCATGGTGGTGCCAAAACGCTATGCATGGAAAAGCGCAAAATGGCTCAAGGCAATTGAGTTGCACGCAGAAGACCGGCCCGGTTTCTGGGAAGTGCGTGGCTATCATAATGATGCTGATCCGTTTAAGGAGCAGCGATTTTCTGATGAGTGATTGTTAGGAACTTTGTTGTGAAAGGTTGTGTTGCGCATAGTTGAAAGGTGCACGCGTTTTAATGTGTGGGGCTGATCATGGATATGAGTTTTGACTTTGTAGGTGTTTGCTGGCTTTGGCAGACAGAGAAAGCCTCTTGGCATTTCATTACTCTGCCAAAAGATCAATCCGAAGAAATTAAATTTTTTGACGTCAATCTTCATGGCAAAAGGCGTGGATGGGGTTCGGTGAAGGTGCTTGCAACAATAGGAAGTACTTCATGGGAAACCTCCATTTTTCCTGACAGTAAAACGAGTTGTTATTTCTTACCAGTTAAACTCGATACGCGTAAAAAAGAACAAGTGTCAGTTGGTGATTCTGTGCGTGTGCGGTTAAACCTTAAAATGTAGTTATATGATGGAGTGCGGACGTAGCCATAGCCTAGTCTTCGTCACTACATGTTAATTAGCTGCCGGATTCTTTCCCAATTTCCTCTGCAAAGTCCGTCTATGCATATTCAGGCTGCGTGCGGTGGCTGAAATATTGCCGTCATTCTCAGCCAGTACGCGTTGAATATGCTCCCATTCTAAGCGGTCTACCGAGAGTGGATTAGAAGATAGCGCGACATTGGCATCACCGGCTTGTTTTTCAAACGCTGCCACAATCTCATCGGCATCGACTGGTTTTGCCAGATAGTGTATCGCGCCGAGTTTGATGGCTTCTATCGCGGTGGCCACGCTTGCAAAGCCGGTGAGTACGACAATTTTGGTGCCGGCATTGAGGCTGGCGAGTTGCCGCACCAACACCAAGCCTGAGTTGCCAGACATTTTCAAATCAACCACCGCAAATTCGGGCGGCTCAATGCTGGCGAGTGCAAATGCGCTTTCTGCGCTATCAGCCATGCTGACTAAAAAGCCGCGTTTTTTCATGGCGGGGGCGAGGGCATTTAAAAAGTCTTGGTCGTCATCAACCAAGAGTAGGCTGGGTTTTTCTTCGGAAATTTCGGTGTTTAAAGTGTTCACTGTGTGGCCTTTAAGTGTTCGATGCACAAATCTTTTAGTGGCAGTTTGACTAAAGTGAGTACACCACCTTCGGGGTGATTGTCCAAGCTGAGTTCGCCATCGTAGCGCGCAAGGGTGACTTGCGTTAAATATACGCCTAGCCCCATGCCTTCTGTATTCTTTGAGGTGAAGAAGGGTGTGCCTAACTGGCTTTTAGTTTCCGCACTCAAGCCATGACCAAAATCACGGATTTGTATTTTGAGCACCTTGTCATCCCAACTGGCGTTAAATAACACGCGCTCTGGTGATTCATCCGCAGCATTGTCCAGTAAGTTCAAGATGGCTTGGGTGAGTGTTCTGTCCATGAAAATAACTGGGTTGTGCGCGGTATTTTCTATGCTCACCACCAGTTCAGTGGCAGGCTGTGTGTCGCGCCAGCGTTGTATCGCATCTTGTAAAAAGTCGCTTAACGGCACGCCTTGCCCAGCCTCAGCGCGGGATTGGCCTGCGTTGTGGGTGATGGACGATAGAATTTCTTTGCAGCGTGAAAGTTGGGTGCGCAATATCGTCAGTTGCTGTAAAAGCTCAGGCTGGTTGGCGTAATCTTGTGAGAGTTCTTTGCATACGATAGCCATTGTCGCTAGTGGGGTGCCTAGTTCATGTGCAGCGCTAGTAGCAAGGGTTCCTAGCGCTAGCATGCGCTCACTTTCAAGCGCTTTTTCGCGAACTTCGGCAATCGTTTTGTCGTAGTCGCGCAGGTTTTGCCCGATGCGTGCAATGAATACGGCGACTATCGTTGCGCTGACAACAAAGCCCAGCCACATGCCGACGAGGTGAATGTCCAGCGTAGCATCGCCACGGGTGTGCAAGTGCAAATGCGAAAGTGGGATATGATAAAACATGAGCAAGGTGTAGCAAGCGATACTCAGGCTGGCAATGATCCACGCATAAAACGCACGCAAAGCCACCGCTGCTACCGTAATTGGCAATAAATACATCCAGATAAACGGGTTGCTATAACCGCCACTGAAATAGAACAGCATGGTCAGCGCGGCGATGTCGCCTAAGAGTTGTAGTAGTAACTCTTGTTGCGAGGTTTGTTGCGAACGACGCATGCGCCACCACGCAATGCCGTTCAGCAAGCCTAGTCCGGCGATGGAGAGTAGCAGGGAGGCGACGTGCAGCGGAATGGAGGCTAAAGTGACGCCAATAATGACTAAGACCAAGCACACCATGACCACGCTGCGCAACATCATTAACCGCCACAAGTTATGGCGAGTGGCATTGGCGAGAGGTGCGTTGCTGTTGTTGTACAAGCGTTTTGCGCTAGACTTGGTTGCTATCATTGCTCGTATGCTTTATCCGTTAAGTCTGACATAAATCATCGTTGAAAATATTTAGCCTATGCTAACATCTGATGTTAAATCTTAACCACATGATACACATGACTTCTATTTTTAGGCTTGCGCTTTGGGCGCTACTTTTTACTGTGCATACTCCAGTCTATGCCATTGAAGAAGGCAAGCCCGCACCAGCGTTTACCGCTACTTTGTTGAATGGTCAGCCATTTTCTTTGGCTAGCGCAAAAGGCGAGGTCGTGATCATTAACTTCTGGGCAACTTGGTGCCCGCCTTGCCGCCAAGAAATGCCAGCTATTGAAAGCTATTATGCGCAGCATAAACACCAAGGCTTACGCGTGATTGCCGTTAGCCTTGATGAGGATTCTGACGATGCAAAAGTGCGTGAAGTGATGCAAAACTATCATTTTGATGCAGCGCTAGAGCGTGAAAGCCAGCACAAAGGCTATGGCCGCATCTGGCGTTTGCCAATCACTTTTGTCATCGACCGCAAAGGTGTCTTACGCAAAGATGGCGGTGCTGGCTCCGCTACTGTGGTTGATTTGCCTTTGCTGGAGAAAATGGTCACGCCATTGCTAGAAGCACATTAAAAACTGTAGCGCATACCCGCAGACAATAACACCTCTGGCTCAATCTGATAGCCATTTACACGTTGGTAAATCGGCACTTGTAAAAAGCCAAATGCCTGCATCTGTTTGTTGATTGGCATGGTCACACCTGGGCTGATGTAGAGCAGTGTTGCGCCGCTGTTTGGTATGTCGGCCATCGCGCCAGACTCACGTTTTTCGATGCGTGTATTCAGTTGTAATTGTGGAATGAAGGTTTCAAAACCCATGTAACGCACACCGGCACTGGCGTTCAGGCCGTTGCCAGGACGGAAATCTTTGTGCGTGTTGAGTGCAATTTGCACAGTGGCTTGCGCGAAGTAATCCCAGTCACGGTTGATATTGCCAAAGTGGTAGCCGCCGAGTAACAAATCTGTTGTACCTGTGCCTAGTTGCAGGCCTCTATCTAAAGGTGTGACGCCATCATTGAACGTGTCATTGGTTTCCCCGGTAGGCAGTTTTAAGCCAAAAGTCAGGCCTGAGCTGTGGTCGGCGGTGAGGCCTTGATAGCGAGCTGTGACGCGGAGGTCGCCGATGCCTTTGGAAGAAGAGTTGATGATGGATGTTGTGTCAGGGTACGTTTCATAAGTGCCGTGTGAGCGGCTATAGACGGGCAGTTGAACATTGACTGCCCAGTCTTGATTGAAGCCGTGATCCAAACTTAGCATCAGGTTGCGATTGATGGTAGTGTCTTGCACTTCAGCGCCGGCAGCATCAACAGCATCGCGGCTGACTGAATGTGTGCCATGACGGTAGTCTGTTTGCTTAAAGTAATCAAAGCGGATGTCTACACGAGTACCTTCGCCTGATGCATAACCTTGCGTAGTCCAATCTGAATTGAGTGTGCAACCGCAGCTGGAGCAGGCAAAAGAGGGCACGGAATAGGTAATGCTTAAAAGGGTCAATATCGCTGCTAGGTGCTGATGCTTGAGTACGTTCATGATATGTATTTCTGAGTATGATTATTGGTTGATTCCGATTATAAAGACCCATTGCTAGGCTGTACATGTGGCAAATTGTCGCATCGTGAGCGCTTGTGGTGATTACGTGATATTTAAACGAAAGTGACTTATGCGAATGAACGCTTTATCTGCAATTTTTCTTGTTTGGATGGCATGCTTTAGTTTGCTGGCATCTGCTCAGAGGGATACTCAACGGCAGGATGGTTTGGCCGTGAGCGTGGTATTCGATGCGGCAGGCAATCTGTGGCGAGTGTGTGTTAACGATGGGGCGGTGCAGGTGGATGTCAGTCATGATCTGGCTAAATCATTTTCCAAGCCTGTGACGCTTAATCAGCCGGTACTAAATAATGCTGCAGGGAATAGCATTCAGCCGAAAATCGCTATTGGGTCTGAAGGTAATGTTTATGTTACTTGGACTGAGGCATCAAGAAGTCAATTGGCTGGCGCTATCTGGTTTTCACGTTCGATGAATGGCGGCAAGTCTTTTGATAATCCTGTGCTCGTGCATCAAGGCCGGACTAAGGCGGCTACGCTCAATGTTGCACCTAATGGCAAAGTTACGCTTATCTGGCCGGAAGCTATTGGTTCAGATGTTCCTGAAGCTATTTACTATGCCGTGTCTGGCAATGGCGGCGTGTCATTTGAAAGTGCGCAAAAACTGGTCGATGGTGCTAGCGCATGTGGTTCTATTTTGACGACCAATAAGCCTGATGGCACGGTAACGACCATGTGGCAACATCAATTTGAAGGCGGTGAGTTTGATTACATACTGGCTGAAATTCCTGCCGTGGTTAATCCGTCGCCAGTTATTCAGCGTGCGACTTTTGGACATGCTAAAACAGATGCTTGCGCCGAAGCTGGTTCGGCCTTGGCAATCGGTGGAGCAGGTCAGGACTGGTGGGGTTACCACATGGCATATTTGAGTGACAGTGTTAAAAAGCCGGGTCTGTACTATAGCCGTATGGATGGAGTGGCTTGGGCTTCATCACCAGCTAAGCGCGTTGGCGATGCTCAACATCAGGCAGGTCGGCCAGCTATTTTGAGTTTGGGTGATAATGTCTGGCTAGTTTGGCGTGAACTAGATGGTACAAACCATCAGATTCTGGGTATGTTTTCAGATGATGGTGGCAAAAGTTGGCAAGATGCGAAAGTGCTTGCCAGCACCGCAGGTCTTGGAGGCTCGCCACAGTT
>JAZJYS010000101.1:0-24688 GCA_040390265.1 Pseudomonadota bacterium
AGAGGATGCCTCAGCAGTAATTAACCGATGTTTACACAAAATTCGGGACACCCTCCTGACAACCGGGGCTTACGACCCTAAGGAGACTGTGAACTTTATACACCATAAAACCTAATCTGATTACGTCCAGCCTCTTTAGCCAGATACATCGCCACATCTGCCCACTTCATCATATCTTCTTGGCTGCATTCACTGCCATTAAATACCACATCCCGTAAGCCGTCATTCAAAATTTAATTGCTTGAATTAATAACTAACTTCTTTCTACGGAACACCATTTAAAATTTATGCTGCGAACGAACCGAACTAGTTTTTAAAAACGCTATCAGATAATTTTGCAGAACTCTTTAACCAACTGGATATGAAAATGCTTACTTGGCAAGATATTGAAAAAATTGTGACTCAAGGCAATCCGCCCGCCAATCAGCGTGTGGTGAAAACAGGCGAGCAATGGCGCAGTTTATTATCAAACGACGTGTATGAAGTGACACGCAATGCGGGTACTGAACGCCCTTTTAGTTCACCAATGTGTACGCACTTCGAACCAGGCGTATATGCTTGTGGTTGTTGCGACACATTGTTATTTGATTCAACAGAAAAGTTTGACTCAGGTACTGGTTGGCCTTCATTTACACAACCTATTGAAGAAAATACCGTCGCCTACTTTAGTGATGATAGCCTCAGTCGTATGCGTGTTGAAATCACCTGCAATACGTGTGATGCGCATTTAGGTCATGTATTCCCAGATGGCCCTGCGCCAAGTAAGCTTCGCTATTGCGTGAATGCCTTATCGCTGAAACGTAAAGATTAATTTGGCTTGCATTAAATGCTAATTATAAACTTACTATAAGTATTGCTTTGAGCTTGCTGTATGCGCCACATTTCAGCATAGCGCTGACCTAACGCCAGCAGTGATTCATGCGTCCCTCTTTCGATGATTGCGCCTGCCGACATGACCAAGATTTGATGGGCATGTGTTATGGTGGAAAGACGATGCGCAATGATTAAAGTGGTGTGGTTTTTGGCAAGTTCATTCAATTCTTTTTGAATAGAACGTTCAGTTTCAGAATCCAAAGCAGAAGTGGCTTCGTCAAACACGAGCAGCGCTGGGTTTTTGAGCAGAGTTCTTGCAATTGCCACGCGCTGCTTTTCGCCCCCAGAGAGTTTCAGTCCCCTCTCTCCAACATCAGTATTGTAACCATTTGGTAAGCGCATGATGAAATCGTGGATTTGTGCAGATTGCGCTGCTGCTTCGATTTCGAATTGACTAGCACCAGTCTTGCCATAGCCGATATTGAAGCCTATCGTATCGTTAAACAGCACCGTATCCTGCGGCACAATACCAACGGCTTGTCTTAGGCTTGCTTGTTTGACCGTTTTGATATCTTGCCCATCGATATAAATAGCACCTGACTGCACATCGTAAAAGCGAAATAACAATCGAGATAAGGTACTTTTACCTGCTCCACTGTGACCGACGACTGCGGTCGTTTGTCCGGGTAATATATCAAAAGAGACTTGATTTAATATGCCGCGGTTTTGTTCATAATAAAAACAAACGTGTTTAAAACTTACATGTGGCCCTAATGCAGGAGAGTGAATCTGCAAGGCTTTGGCATTGGGCGCATCTGCAATTTCTTGGTCCGTTTCAAGCAAATTGAACATCTTGTCAATGTCTGTTAAAGATTGCTTCATCTCACGATAAAGCACACCTAGAAAATTAAGTGGAATGTACAACTGAATCATCAGCACGTTCACTAAGACCAAATCGCCAATGGTCATTTGCCCGCTGGCAACACCTCGACTAGCTAAGCCTAAAATGCACACCAAGCCAATCACGATAATGCTTTGTTGCCCAAAATTTAAAAACGCTAACGATT
This sequence comes from Pseudomonadota bacterium, assembly GCA_040390265.1. GTDB lineage: Bacteria > Pseudomonadota > Gammaproteobacteria > Burkholderiales > Methylophilaceae > Methylotenera. The sequence continues at coordinate 1,881 of JAZJYS010000101.1, forward strand.
TTTGCGATTTAATAGCGGCTTGCGCATATTTTTTTAGATTGGCATCATAACGTGCAGATTCATATTGTTCATTTCCAAAATACTTCACCGTTTCAAAATTAATCAAAGAATCGACAGCATTCTGGTTCGCTTTAGAGTCCAAATTATTCATTTCACGTCTAAAATGTGTGCGCCACTCAGTGACCACTATGGTGAACACCACGTAACAAAAAAGCGCGATAAAAGTCACTACCACAAACCAAATATCGTAAGCGTAAAAAAAGTAGCCCAGCACCATGGCAAGCTCAATTAGCGTGGGGATAATGCTGTAAAGAGAAAATGAAATTAACGATTGAATGCCACGTGTGCCTCGCTCAATGTCTCGTGTCATACCACCTGTTTGACGAGATAGGTGAAAGCGCAAGGACAAAGCATGCAAATGGTTAAACACTTGCAAACCCACCTGCCTCACTGCATGTTCAGTCACTTTAGAGAAAATTAACTCACGCAATTCTGCAAATAGTGACGCTGACAGCCTCAGCAAACCGTACCCCACAATTAAGCTTACCGGCACCACCAAAAATGCTTGCGGGATGGAGTGGATGCTCATCGCGTCCACAATTTTCTTAAGCATGATGGGCACGCCTAAGTTCGCTGCTTTGGCAACGACTAGACACAACAACGTAAAAACAATACGTGCCTTATAGGCTGTTAAATAAGGCAATAAGTTTTGAATAACTTTCCAATCTTGAGATTGGCGCTTTTGAATCACTGGGCTAGATTCTGTTTTGAAGTGCTGCATAAGGGTATTTAAGGGGATTCCAGTAGAGATTGGTTAAAAGTACATTTAAATGGCTAAAAACCAACCGCTTTTAACACTCTTTGAATTGTTGGCTTTTGCACTGAGCAGCCAATTGAGTTGCAGAGGCGACTTGCGCTGCGCTCATTTGAGAAACCGTATGATTGAGCATTTTAGTGTGACGACTCACAAAGCGTTTATCTTCGTTTTGAATGGACAGCATTAACCACATGGCCGTTTTTACAATATCTTGTTGTACACCAATACCTTCCATATATAAATTAGCCATGTAGCCTTGTGCTTCACTGTTGTTGTTGCTTGCGGCCAAGTTTAACCATTTAAAAGATGCTGCCAAGTCTTGTGCAATTACATCGCCGCGGTAATACAACATCCCTAAATTGAGCTGCGATTTCACATGCCCAAGCTCTGCAGCTTGCTGATAATATTGCGCTGCTCTCTCATAACTGATGCTCTGAATTTCACGTCTAAAAACCAAGGACGCCAGCATATACTGCGCCTCTTTGTAATTTAAGGACGCAGATTTTGTATACCACTTAACCGCTTCGTCCATATTTTGCTCGACGCCATCGCCGTCATGGTACATCAAGCCCAAGTTGTAGCATGCCTTCGCATCATTTTGATTAGCGAGTGTCAGATAAATAGCATGCGCCGCTGCAAAGTCTTTTTGCGATAGCTTTAACTTTGCTTCATCTAGGGTGTTGGCATGCGCAAAACATGTCATCAACAAGCCGGCTATTAGCCATCGCGTTTGCTTCATAATCATCATTAAGTAGTATTTATACATTGAGCAATTTCATTGTGTCTAGGCATGGAGAAGCTTTTAGTCGATTAGGTTCAATTAAAAGCTTTCAGACGCCAAGGCGGACTTTAGTCGTTTCAGAGCAACCATTACATTGGCTTTTGGTGTACCGATATTCATGCGCATAAAGCCCTCGCCACCACGACCAAAAATAGCGCCTGGGGATAAGCCTAATTTGGCTTCTTGAATAAAAAAACGGTTTAACGCGTTGTCATCGAGACTTAATTTTCGGCAATCTAACCACAGCAAATAAGTGCCTTGCGGGCGAATCACGTTGATTGTAGGCAAATGAGTATGAATAAATGCAATCGCCTCGTCACACGTGTTTTGCAAATACGCCATTAACGCGTTTAACCAAACACCACCTTCCCGGTATGCAGCTTCAAACGCAACAAGATTAAATGGATTAGTGACAGCAACCCCCATGGTATTCAAATGCGATTGAATTGCTTGACGGTGTGCCTCATTGGGTACAATCAATGCAGATAAGCCTAAGCCTGGAATGTTAAAAGTCTTACTGGGCGAAACAGCCGTGATGATACGATGCGGCTCGTCAGACGGTTTTTCAGCATCCAAGTCCAATTGACTCAGTGTTTGGTGATGTGCGTTTGTGTAAACCAAATCAGCATGAATTTCATCAGCTAAAATAATCAAATCGTGCTTTTTGGCGATGGCTAACAATGCCCGCAATTCTTCTTTCGACCAAACGCGCCCAACCGGATTGTGAGGCGAGCAGAGCATGAACATACTTGCATCTTTGGCACAGGCATCGAGTTGTGCAAAATTCATCTCATAATGCGCATTACCAGCACCGTCGTCATGTAACACCAATGGGTTTTCAATTAAACGACGATTTTGATTGGTGACCGCAGAAAAAAAAGGAAAGTAAACAGGCGGCTGCACAATCACCCCTTCATTTTCAGTAGTCAACGCCGCCACAACTAAATTTAAAGATGGCACCACACCGGGCGTGAGCACAATCCACTCACGCTTCACTTGCCAGTGATGCTTTGCCAGCAACCAATCCATGAGCGCCGCATAAAGGCTTTCTGGCGCGATACTGTAGCCAAAAACAGGATGATTTGCCCTTGCTTGTAACGCTTTGGTAATTGCCTCTGGAACCGCAAAATCCATATCAGCCACCCACATCGGCATGACATCGTTGGTACCAAATGTGGCAAATCTGCCATCATATTTCAGTGATTGTGTACCTTCCCGCGCAATGATTTGGTCAAAAAAATGGGTCAATGTATGCGTTCCCAAAGCGTCACTTCAGAAAGCGTATGTTGAAATTTGTGACGTGTTTCACGAATCACAAATGGGATTTCAACGGGCGACTGGATAAGTTTAAAGTGCTTACCGAGAACCGATTTCAGACCATCAAGTGTTGTGACGTTTTCACCATCTCGCTTAAAGCCACCAATCCACTCTTCTCGAGGGGTATGCTCTTCTAGCCATGTATACGGTGAGGTAATCATCAGCGTACCACCAATATTTAAACGCTCATGAATAGTGCTTAAGAATTGGCGCGGACTGTAGAGTCGATCAATTAAATTTGCAGCTAGGATAAAATCGTACCCTGTAAACTGTGGCTTAAGGTTACAAGCATCACCTTGCCAAAACTCAACTTTATGCGCGGCATCATCCAATTGAAGCTCAGCAAGACTTCGTTCTTGGTAGCTGACTAAATCGCCTTCATTGACCATGGTGTAACGCAACACACCTTGTTGCGCAAGCTTGAGGGCTAAGCCGATAAACCGCGCAGAAAAATCAATACCCGTGACGTGATCAAAATGTTTGGCTAATTCAAATGTAGCACGCCCTGTTGCGCAGCCTAAATCAAGCGCAGTTTTGGCTGGTTTTGATTGCAGGCTTTGAATAGCAAAATCACTAAGTGCTTTGGGGAAGTTGGGCACGCTGTAATAGGTGTCACCATAGTGAAATTCCGCATATTCAGAAAGCTGTTTATCAGATTCATAATGCGATGCATTATCCTCGATGGGGGTATCAGTCACGATATAGCGGAATCCTGCATGTTGAAAAAAATGTCGTCTAAACGCATAACGGGCACTTTTAATCGCCTCGTTGCCAGTTGCAATCCAAGAACCGCCTTTTATCAAATTATGGCGACCGTCAAAAGTTGGGGTCGTGAAGTCATCATATAAAGGATGCACCTTAAACCCATCAAACGGAAATATGGGGGTTTCTGTCCATTGCCAAACATTACCAACCACATCGTACAAATCCCCATGCGCAAACTGGTTAACGGGGCAGGAGGAAGCAAAATGATCTAGGAAAAGATTCGAGTTCATACTACTCGCTACCTTTTCATCTGACAAGCCAGCATGGTCGTAAAGACTAACCCATTCATGTTCAGTTGGCATGCGCACTGGTTTGCCCAATTGTCGCGACTGCCAATTACAAAACGCTTTTGCTTCATGGTAATTGACTTCTACAGGCCAACTCCAAGGCATGTGGATTTCTGTTGTCATTAATCTCAGTTTCCAAGCATCTCCATGTTTTATCCAAAACGTGGGATGCGTAGCCTGTGTATATTGCCGCCAACTCAGGCCTTCTTCTTGCCAGTATTGGTCATCTTGATAGCCCCCAGCTTCTACAAAGGCTAAAAACTCTGCATTTGACGTCAGATATTTTGCTGCCTGAAAAGCGGGACAATGCGTTTTGAATTTACCATACTCGTTATCCCAACCGTAATATTCAGCTGATTTAATTAGCGCAATATCCCTTGCTGGGATATCGACTAGGGTGTTCACAGGTGCGGGCGTATCAACCGCTTGGCATGAAGCCCAATCCGCTGAGTTTTGCACAAGCGGTAAAGCCTGTTGCCGAATTAATACCGAACTGGTTTCTAAATGAATTCGCTCATGCTCTATTCCCATCAAAATCGGCCACCACGGGCTATCCCAATCAATCGGTAAACTTAACGGAAGCGTGTTAATTAACTCATCCACCAACAAACGCACGCTCGCGCGGTATGCTTTTACCTCTGCGGGCGCAGGCCAGTTATAGTTCATCTCATTCACATCATCCCAACCCATTTCATCCACACCAACAGCAAACATCGATTCAAACTGAGGGTTCACACGTTTGGTGATTAAACCAGCCAAAATCAACTTATTGATAAAAAAGGTTTTGGTATGACCGTAATAAAAAATGAGCGGGTGCCGCAAGTGAATGGGTTTAATGTGATACGCCTCGTCACTGATTAATGTTTCAAATAAGCTTTCATATAAATCTGACGTTTGATGAAAATAAGCACGAATTTGTTCACGTGTGACGGGGTTTTGAGTATTGTTTAAGAGGATGCTGCGATTTAAAAGTGAATTCATAATTTTTGGGATTGGTTGATGTTAACAAGCCATCTAAATAGATTTTTGAAAAAATTAAAGCTAATGCCGCACTTACTCACTCTTTGATTTAGCTTTGTGCCGCTGATGAACCAGTTTCAAACCTTTTTAATATCTGTTTGTGCTCTCTAAAAAAAACCTTGAAAATCTTTCTGGTTTTTATATGTCGCGGATTCAACCTTGAAGTGCAACATTTTCTAAATTAAAGTTGGGCAATTGAAAAGTAGATGCTGCACTTCACTTATTAACTGACTTAAGAACTATTTTGCATTTGAGCGTAAGACGTCTTTAAGACTTTAAATGATGACATAATCAACAGTAGCGATAAAATAAAACCCACAGCAATATCTGCCCATCCTAAATTAGTCATCCATACGAGTATTGAAGCTACAATAATTGAAATATTATTTAGAATGTCATTTCTTGAGCACTCCCAAACTGAACTCATATTAATATCTTGTTCTCGATGCTTAGTTAGTAAAAAAAGACAGGTTAGATTTAAGAATAAAGCGACAAAAGCAACGACACCCATAGATTCAAAAATTGGGACTGTGTTATCAATAAGATGTTGTACTACTTGGCTGAGCACATAGAGAGCTCCCAATAAAATTAAGCAGCCTTTAATAAAAGCCACCCTAGCTTTCATCTGATGACTTTTATATACAACATATAAACTTAATGCATATGTCACTGCATCTCCAAAATCATCAAGACTTTCAGCCAACAAGCATGTTGAGTTTGAATGCAGCCCATAGAATGCTGTTAAGAAAAATAGAAAAACATTAATTAGAAGTACAATCTTTAATGTTTTAGATTGTTTAGCTTTCATGGCATCAATAGCACAAGATTTATTTTCACAACAATCTGCCACTTATCACTTTCCTAACGATTTCAATTTAGTAATAAATATACACTGATACTTAATAGTAGTTAACGATTTAAAAAATTGCTTAAGCCTAGAGTTGAAATTGCTCTCTAAACCCATTTGGCAGTTTTGTGCTGGAAGTACTCATTGACGTAGAAAGATTGAACGGCTGGTTTGTCCCACTGAACTGCCGGTTGCTCCAAATTGACATCTGACGGCTATGGGCCGTTAGTATCGCTGAAGACCGTCTGCAATCAGGAAGTCTAATTTTGACCTTGATGAACAGATTACTTCAAAGTGAATGGATGTCAGTAGTCATGACAATCATTGGTCAGTTTGAATGATAATGACTGACAAACTTAAATAATAATTGGTGGTCAACTAGATGAGAATACTCACACAAAATCCAAAAACTTCAAAACGCAGCGTTGATACAAAATTTCATAAGAAGTATTAATCTAAACGCATTCAATTTTAAAGAACAACTTGGTTACCAACTTTATTATCAACAAGTTACCAACTCTAATGTAATGGTTACCAACTTTAATGTCACAAAACAAAAAAAATAAAAATTGAAACCTTTCTCTACTAGCACTCTCAAACCGAGAGTGCTAAAATTCCTTACCGGAGGATAAAAATTCAATGACAAATGCATTAACATTACCAGTACTTACTGCTGCTGATAGCTTAGAGCATTACTCTAGAGCGATTAAAGTCCACCCAATACTGACGGCAGAAGAAGAGTACTCTCTTGCAATCAAGTTTAAACGAGATAACGATTTAGATGCTGCGCGACAGTTGATTGTGTCGCATCTACGTTTAGTCGCGAGCATTGCACGCGGCTACACGGGATATGGGCTCCCTCAATCTGATTTGATTCAAGAAGGAAACATTGGCCTGATGAAGGCTGTTAAACGCTTCGATCCCGAACGCGGAGTTCGACTTGTTTCTTTCGCAATGCACTGGATTAAAGCAGAAATGCACGAGTATATTGTGCGCAATTGGCGTTTAGTAAAAATTGCGACCACTAAAGCACAGCGCAAACTGTTCTTTAATCTACGTAGCATGAAAACTAGCCTCAACACTTTACAACCTAATGAAATCGCGCATATTGCACGCGAACTGAATGTAAAGCCTGAAGAAGTGCTAGAAATGGAATCACGTTTGAATGGTCATGAGATTTCACTTGAAGCGAATATCAATGACGACGACGATGAACACTACAGCCCTATTGCTTACCTACAGGATGAAAGCTTAACCCCTCCAGAAGCAATGGAAGCCAAGCAAGCTGAAATCGCTGAAACTACAGGCTTGGCACATGCACTTCAGAATCTGGATGACCGCAGTCGCCGTGTAGTTGAAGCTCGTTGGTTACAAGATAAAGGTGGAAAAACACTACATGAACTAGCAGATGAATTTGGCGTATCAGCTGAGCGCATTCGTCAAATTGAGCAAAAAGCGATGCAAAAAATGAAAACACACCTGTTAGCGAGTCGCTAACAATAGCTTAATAACCTATTTACCAATAAAAAAGGCTGCCATGCAGACTTTTTTATTGGTTATCGCAATCTGTAACCTACGCTGCGACCGCTACCTCAGCCACTTCAAATGCCAACGCATTCTTCATATGCGTACGCAACACTTGCAAGTCGTTCATTTGCGCTTGTATGCTATTTTCTATCGCTTCTAACTCCAAAATGCGATCTTCCAAGGTATCTGTCGCTTTATAAATACGTTTAATACTCTCTAATCGGCGGCGCAACTGCAGTTGATGCTCACGCACTTGAGATTCCATTGGTGCAATGACTGCTTTAAGCCAATTCTCAATGTCACGATTCGCCACTTCAAACACATGAATCACTCGACTCGCCAGTGTTTCAAAGAATCGGCTGGTCAGTGTCATTTTTTCGTGAGCGATCATATTAAAAGCCGTATTAAACTGCTCTTTATAAGCGCGCTCTAATTTAGACAATTCTTTTTGATAGCGTAAAGTTGAGAATGCTGGTGGATCCGATTTACGAAGACCGTGTTCTTTAGAAAACTTCTCATACATCACATCCATCATTTTCTTGATTTCATCTATTTGCTCATCCGATGAAACTAAACGCTTTTTCAACTCACTGAAAAAATTATCCATTGCGACGCGAATTGTTTTAGTAAAGCTAGCATCGACCATCGTTTCGCGTGTGTGGTGAACATGTGACTTCAACGCTTCCATACCCAGCAAAGTAAACAAGTGATTTGTATGCTGCGAAAAAACACTTCTTAAAGCTTGGAAACGTTGCAAACCCTTTTCAAAGTTTTCTTTATCCACTTTGACTTTGTTCATCATGTGCTCAACAACATCTTCATTTTTGCCGCGCAAGCCACGCAACTCAACTAATTGATCATTGATACCTGAAAACCGTGCCTCTAAAATAAGATGTGAGTTTGCGATTAAATCTTCAATTTCGTTTTGCGTGTTATCTCGAACAATTTCCTTCTTGGAAGGGATAAGCTCATCTGACAATGCTTTTTCTAAATCCAGAATGCGGCTTTTAACTAGTAGCTCGCTATCATTATTAACCTTAGCTAATAAACCTTTCTGAGCTGAGATTGGAAATATCTGATTCGTATCCAGACCTAGCAAATCGGCACTGGTTTTAATTTGCTTGGTGAGTTCTTTTTGAATATCTTCTTCGTTTTTCAACTCATCCCAAAGACCATCAATCTTATTAAGTACCGCTAAACGGCCTTTTTGTTTCCAGCGTGTACCACTAATATATTGACGCCACACATCTATTTCAGACTTAGTCACACCAGTATCTGCCGCTAAAATAAACAGTACAGCATGTGCATTAGGTAACATATTCAGTGTTAATTCTGGCTCGGTACCAATGGCATTCAGACCTGGCGTATCCAAAATCACCAAGCCTTGCTCAAGCAAAGGATGAGGGAAGTTAATCACGGCATAACGCCAGCAAGGCACATCAATCGTGCCATCTTTGTTAACACTCAACGCATCATCCGAGCTACTAGGGTCGAACAACCCATATTTCTCGGCATCAACGACTGATACAGCCTTGGTACTGCTCACTTCTTTGAACGCTTCAACCATACTCTCGTTAGAGTCAACATCAAAGGTCACCGTCTTCCACTCTTCAGGATAGCGCTTGTACTCAGTAGTCGTCGCATCAGAAAGACGTGTTTCAATCGGCAATAACATAATTGAACTTGGCTTGGCTTTGTCGTACAAAAGCTCTGTTGGGCACATCGTGGTACGACCTGCACTTGATGGTAATAAACGTTTGCCATAGCCTGCGAAGAAGATAGCATTAATCAGCTCTGATTTTCCGCGAGAGAACTCTGCAACAAAGGCTACATTAAGTTTATCTTCACGCAACCTATCTAATAAATGCTGTATGCGCTGATCAACCTGACCATCATTAAGCTCTTGCTCATTCAGCCAGCTACGATAATCGCAAATGGTGTCAACCAAAGCCTTGCGCCATTCAGAGTACGATGCAAATTGATGTGCTAATTTATTGTTAGGGTGCTCGTGAGCCATGATGGTCCTTAAACCATTTATATGTAGTGCAACTTTATCATTATTGTGATGATAATCAAATAAATCGGTTAACAATTCAAATAAAAATCTGACAAACGGCTTAATGATTAATATGAGCGGTTGCAGGCAGCAATATCAGCAAACCACTCGCTTCTGTTATCATCTTATTTTTATAAAATGTGACACATAATGAGCGGCCTAACCCAAAGTTCACCTCGCCCAATTGATATTCGCTTGCATAAAGCATCGCGCTTATTGGAAGTAAAATTTGATAACAATATGGAATGCATGTTGTCTTGCGAATTTTTGCGCGTTTACTCTCCATCCGCGGAAGTGCGCGGCCACGGCCATGGACAAGAAGTGCTGCAAATTGGCAAAGAAGACGTCAACATTACAGCGATAGAACCTATCGGCAATTACGCAGTAAAACTTGTGTTCTCCGATGGTCACGACACCGGCTTATATTCATGGGATTATCTTTATGCTTTGGGGCGCGATTACGAAGCGCTTTGGCTGGAGTATTTAGGCAAACTCAGTGCGGCAGGCATCCAACGTAAAGAACAAAATTAACCCATAAGTTAACTAAACTTAAGACAACGAGCTCAACATCATGTCCACTGAACACAATACACATTTTGGTTTTAAAACAGTCGCCGAAGCTGAAAAAGCGAAAAAAGTGGGCGAAGTTTTTCACTCTGTTGCCAGCAAATACGACCTCATGAATGACGTCATGTCTGCTGGGCTGCATCGTGGCTGGAAACGGTTTGCAGTTGAAGTCAGTGGCGTACGACCTGGCGATAAAGTACTTGATATTGCAGGTGGCAGCGGAGACTTATCAAAACTATTTGCGAAAAAAGTGGGAACTGACGGTCAGGTGATACTAACTGATATCAATGCTTCGATGCTTGGTGTTGGCCGTGACCGCGTACTCGATGCAGGCTTGAATGTACCCGCATTGCAATGTGATGCCGAAAAACTGCCCTTCCCGGATAATTACTTTGATTGCGTGATTGTTGCCTTTGGTTTACGCAATATGACGCATAAAGACTTGGCCTTGGCAGAGATGCAACGTGTACTCAAAGTCGGCGGCAGACTACTGGTGCTAGAGTTCTCTAAAGTATGGCAGCCACTATCGAAGCTATACGATGTGTACTCATTCAAACTATTACCGCTAATGGGTAAGTTGTTGGCTAAAGACGCTGAAAGTTACCAATATCTGGCCGAAAGCATACGTATGCACCCAGACCAAGAAACCTTAAAACAAATGATGGTTGACGCTGGCTTGAGTAAAGTTGATTACTACAACTTATCGGCAGGCGTCGTGGCTTTGCATAAAGGTTATAAAACCTGATGTTTCAAGCACAATCCTAAAAGCACAATCCAATGTTTAAATCTCTAGCAACACACCTGTTACAACATCTTATCGCCCAAAACAGCTGGGCAAACGCAATGCTACAGCCTTTCGCAGGCAAGTCAGTGCAAATTAATATTCCTCCTATTAGCAGTTCACTTGTCATTTTAGAGGATGGCAGTTTAGCAATGGCCGGCGAAACAAACATTGCCGATGCCACCGTCACTATTCCCCCTAGCCTGTTGCTACGCTTAATTGCCAAAGATGAAGCCGCGAAATTGCAAATCAACATCTCTGGCGACACACACCTAGCAAGCGAACTCGCGAAAGTGTTTACTCACATGCGCTGGGACTACGAAGATGATCTCAGTAAGTTAACCGGTGATGTTCCAGCTTACAAAGTTGGACAATTTAGTCGGCAAGCGGTGCAATCCATCAAAGAGACCAGCATCAATCTAGCCGAGATGTTGGCTGAATACTGGCAGGAAGAAAACCCGCTCATTGCTAAAAAACGCCATGTTGATGCATTTAATACACAAGTCGATACGCTGCGTGCTGACGTTGAGCGCTTTGAAAAAAGACTAGCCAAGCTTATGCAACAACACCCTACAACCAACAAATCAAACGGCTCTGCTGTAGATAAATAGTCACAGAAACTTATGCGCATTTTTCGTCTTTTTTATATCGTTTTTATCGCACTACGTTTTGGTCTGGATGAGTTTGTTTTAAGCCACACTAAACTACAGCCCTTACAGCGCATTATCAATGTGCTGCTATTCTGGCGCAACAGGCAACAACCTCGCGGCGCAAGGCTCAGATTGGCTCTGGAGGCACTAGGCCCAATTTTCGTTAAATTTGGGCAAGTGTTATCTACAAGACGCGACTTAATCCCGCTGGATATTGCTGATGAACTCGCAAAGCTACAAGATCAAGTGCCGCCTTTTGCATTCGCAGAAGTAGAAAAAATCATACAACAAGCATTCAATGCTCCGCTGAATCAAGTGTTCTCGGAGTTTGAGCCGATTGCCGTAGCCAGTGCCTCCGTCGCACAGGTGCATTTTGCACACTTGTTAAATGGCACACCCGTGGCTGTTAAAGTATTACGCCCCGGTATTGCAAACGTGATTAACAAAGACTTGGTATTGCTAGATACTGCCGCATGGCTATTACAAGCGTTGTCATCTGAAGTTAAACGCCTCAAGCCACGTGAGGTTGTCGCAGAGTTTGCAGAGCATACACATGGAGAGTTAGACCTCACCTTAGAAGCCGCCAATTGCACACGACTTGCGCGCAACTTTCCAGACAAAAGCCTGCTGGTTCCTGAAATATACTGGGACTGGTGCCGCGAGCAAGTGATGGTGATGCAGCGTATGACAGGCACACCAATCGGCCAGATTGATGTATTGCGCAAAAAAAATATCGACATACCAAAACTGGCGCGGGATGGTGTGGAGATATTCTTTACACAAGTGTTTAGAGATGGCTTCTTCCATGCCGACATGCACCCCGGCAATATCCAAGTAGCGGATGACGGCCGATACATTGCGCTGGACTTCGGCATCATGGGCTCGCTGACCGACACAGACAAATACTACCTTGCACGCAACTTTCTAGCGTTCTTTAATCGTGACTATCGCGATGTAGCCGTTGCACATATTGAATCGGGCTGGGTACCAAAAGACACCAATGTTGAAGCGTTGGAAACAGCCGTGCGCGCCATTTGCGAACCGATCTTCAACAAACCGCTAAAAGAGATTTCATTCGGCCGCACACTGTTAAGTCTATTTCAAATGTCACGCAGATTTGGCGTCATTATCCAACCGCAATTGGTGATGCTGCAAAAAACCTTACTGAACATTGAAGGCTTGGGCCGCGATTTAGATCCTGATCTGGATTTATGGAAAACGGCACAACCGTTTTTAACACGCTGGATGAGCGAGCAAATAGGCTGGCGCAGCATAGTAAAAACACTCAAAAAAGAACTGCCTTATATGGCAAAAAATCTGCCAAAAATGCCACGCTTAATGCATCAGTTTTTAATGCAACAAAATAATATCGAACAAAATTCAGATATACAACAAGCTATGAACGATTTAATCAAAGCCCAAAAGAAGCAGGCCTACTGGCAAAAAAGGCTCACGCTAGCCATTGTGCTGTTTGTACTGCTGCAACTATTGAGCCCACTGCACTACCTAACCACACATCTATAATAACCTTGCATTACACCCACAAAAGATAAGGAGTTTTTCGTGTTACTTTGGTTTGTCATTGCCTATTGGGTGGTTTCTGTTGCTATTGGACTGTGGGCAGCTCGCCGCGTACACAACACCAAAGACTTTGCGATTGCAGGGCGTCATTTACCTTTTTACATGGTGACTGCGACCGTGTTTGCCACATGGTTTGGCTCTGAAGCCGTACTAGGCATCCCCGCGACATTCCTGCAAGATGGCCTGCATGGCATAGTGGCAGACCCATTTGGCTCTTCGTTATGTCTGGTGCTAGTTGGACTCTTCTTTGCCGCGCCACTTTACCGCATGAACTTATTAACCATCGGTGACTTCTACAAAAAACGCTACAGCCGTGCCGTGGAAGTACTGACAACCTTAGCCATCGTGGTTTCTTATTTGGGCTGGGTAGGCGCACAAATTACGGCATTGGGCCTAGTATTTAACGTAGTTTCAGGCGGTGAAATCAGCAAACTGGCCGGTATGTGGATAGGCTCAGGCTCCATCCTGATTTACACCATTTTTGGTGGCATGTGGGCAATTGCCATCACCGACTTGCTACAAATGGCGATTATCTGCGCAGGCATGCTCTATATCGGCGACCAAGTGAGCGGTATGGTTGGTGGTGTTGGTGCGGTAGTGGAGCATGCTCGTTCAGCAGGTAAGTTTGAGTTTTGGCCAGCTTTGGATTTGAAAGACATTATTGCCTTTGCCGCAGCATGGATCACCATGATGTTTGGCTCAATTCCCCAGCAAGACGTTTTTCAACGCGTACAATCATCCAAAACCATCAGAATCGCAGTATGGGCATCGGTACTCGGCGGTTGCCTGTATTTCGCATTTGCGTTTGTGCCAATATTTTTGGCCTACTCTGCCACATTATTAGACCCTAAAATGGTGAGTGATCTCATTAACACTGATCCTCAGATGATACTGCCGACATTAATACTCAAACATGCACCGCTATTTGCTCAGGTCGTGTTCTTTGGCGCCTTATTATCGGCCATCAAAAGCTGCGCCTCTGCGACGCTACTTGCTCCATCAGTGACATTTACGGAAAACATCCTAAAACCACTGTTGGGAGATACTCGAGACAAAGATTTGTTACGCTGGATGCGCATCGTGACGCTAAGCTTTACGCTAATGGTCACGCTGTACGCCATCAACTCTCAGATGAGTATTTTCAAGATGGTCGAGAATGCCTATCAAATCACCTTGGTTATTGCATTTATCCCACTGGCTTGCGGCATCTACTGGAAACGCGCGACTAATCAAGGGGCAATCACTTCTATTGGTTTAGGTTTTTTCACTTGGATAGCGATGCTTGTATTTACAAAAGACCCGCTGATTCCGGCTCAATTCGCAGGCTTAATCGCCAGTGCTATTGGTATGATTGCCGGCTCATTACTACCGCAGAAGATTGCGGGCAGCCCTCCAGAACATCCCAAGTTTTTACATGAACATGCCGCAATGCAGCACCCCCACTAATATGAAAAACTTTTTGTATTAAGAACTATGGCGGTAGCTACCGCCTATCAAGCATTTTCATCATAGAATGCAATTGAGTTGCGCCCCGCATCTTTAGCTTGATACATTGCTGCATCGGCGTACTTCATAATATTTTCCTCATGCACCTCATTGCCTAGGAACAAAGTCACACCAATGCTCGCTGTGCAATGATGCTCAACAGTGATTCCAGCTTGACCTTCATGACTAACGTTTAACATATACGTTGCGGATAACACCTCACGTATTTTCTCAGCCACATGCGTCACCTGTACCTTGGATTCGGCCTTATCCTTATCCAGATCACTCAACATCACCACAAACTCATCTCCACCAAAACGTGCGACTGTATCAGCTTCTCGCACACATTTTTTCAATCGAATCGCAGCTTCAATTAACAGCAAATCACCAACCACATGTCCATGCGTATCATTAAGCGGCTTAAAGTTGTCCAGATCAAGAAACATTAAAGCTGCATAACAGCCGCTTCGTTTGCTTACAATCATGGCTTGAGTTAAGCGCTCATTAAGCAATCTACGATTGGGCAGTAGCGTGAGAGCATCATAAAATGCCAGTTGCCGAATTTTATCTTCCATCTGCTTTTGCTTGGTTACATCTCTGGCTGCGGCAACGACACCAAGTACTTGACCTGCATTATCTCGATATACACTGGCGTTATAGAGCACATCAATCACTTTTCCAGAGACATGACGAATCACTAGAGGATAATCAGTCACAGCCCCTAACGAAAAAACCTCCTGATAGACTGCATGTGCTTTATCAGGCTCAGTAAAATAGTCTGCGAAATCACTACCAATCAAGTGATCCCTAACCACTCCGGTGATATGCTCCGTTGCTGTATTCACGTCAGTAATAATGCCTGCGGAGCTAATCATGATCAGTGGGTCAATATTGGATTCAATCAGGCTACGTGTATATTGCATAGTCGCCTGCCGTGCCGCCATTAGCTCAGCTATTTCATCCGCCATGATATTAAAACTATCCCCAATTTTTCTAAGCTCATCATGGGTTTTCAGATGCACTCTATCCTGCATATTACCATGCACAAAACCTGATACAGATTGCGTCAATGTCACAATACTGCCAATAGTGGCCGAATAAATCGCTGTCAAAAAATAGGTCAGCATTAATACCAACAACCCGGCAAGACCAATCGTAACATTAAGCAATGTCTTAGCATGCCAAATTCGCTCCTTTAGTAGACTCTCCGCGGCTGGAAACAAGGTCGCATACAATTCGTTATATCCAATATCAATGGCTTTAGTCACACTAATGAAGAATTCGGCCGGTGTTTCGTAAAAATGGTGCGTAAGAATTTGATTAACCACAGTATTTACCACTTGTGAGGATGCTTTCTCGATATTAGCGTAAGTTAATTCGAGAGGCTTTTTAAGCGCAGGGTTGTAATAGGCGGCTTTTCTAATACTGGTTTTAAGTGGCGGGAAAGTTAAGTTAAGCTGCGTGATTAGCGCCTTAATCTTAGCCACTTCTTTTCCAGTCACTTTATACTCACTCAAAATTCCTGTTCCGTAAGCGCGTACTTGACCTAAGCTCTCCAGCGTCATTAACAGCTCGGCTCCCGACGTATGCGTCAAAAAATATGTGTCAAGATTAGGATCTGCCGTTAAGCCATACATATCACTAATGTCAGACTCAAACACCATGATTTGATCAATTAAGTTTGTGAGTGCATTAAAATTTTCTTCGCGCGTACTCTGCACACCTTTAGCCTCAATATGCTGCCAATTCGTGGTGATCACTTTCCAGGACTCAAGCTGCATACTATTGACGGGCAACTGTGCCTCTAAACGAGCAAGTTCAGATTCAACTTCGTGCAACTTAACTTCACGCACTCTATTGATGTCACTATTACCGCCAACCGCACCAACTGAAAGCCCGCGGAATTGTTGTATCAACTGTATAGTTTTTACCGCCTTTTGCGCCAGCAGCAAACCTTCGTACTCACGCTCAGTACGCTTAATTGTTTGACTCAAACTAGCATAGAGACTAAATACAGTAACCAGAACTGCAATTAAGGTAATCACCTCAAGCAAAGCAAACTTTCTAGAAAACGACATTCTGTTCATCAGACGAATGGCCGGTGAAAGCAATTTAGAGTAGGCTTTACTAATACTAATCATTGCGGGCTACCAATTGCCTCTCTTATTAAGGTCATGACTTTATTCATGGTGATTAATGGCACTTCCTGAAGATTAAGTTATATGGAGCCAACTCTGTGACAACTCCAAACTGACTTTGTAATACAAACCAATTTGCGACCTAAGTGATTGTCCAATGCACGTATCATATCAATAGTGAATCATCACATGACTCTTGCTAAGCAATGTGGTTAGATATGCAAAATCTACGCCATGAGCACAAATATAAGCATTGAGAAATGTATGCTGATGTTTTTTAATACTTATTTTTTACTTTAACAAAGCTAAGTAAGGATTGTCTTACAAGATGGCACTGTTTACGTGCATGAGTACGTGGTGTGTATTCGACTGTGGGGCATTTCAGAATGTGAGTGATATAACGACAACATCCACTAAATTAAAACTTAGCGTAACTGGCAATACTCACAAAAGAACGTAGAGCGCTGCCCTAAACGAATATTTTTGATAGACTGCGCGCACACTTTGCACGGTTGATTGGTCCGTGCATACACAAAATATTCCTGCTGAAAATAGCCAGGCTTGCCATCTGCACCAAAAAAATCGCGCAGGCTACTGCCTCCTGCAGCTAACGCCTCCTGCAAGGTACTTTTAATTTCACTGGCAAGTCGCTCACAAGCGGCAAGACTTAATGATTTAGCTGGAGTTTCCGGGTGGATGCGCGCACGAAACAGCGATTCACTCGCATAGATATTGCCAACACCAACTACTAAATGACTATCCATAATAGCGGTTTTAATCGCGATACTACGTGTATGCAGATGCTGATATAAATATTGTCCGGTAAACACATCATCTAACGGCTCTGGCCCAAGCTTACTGAGTAGCATATGTGCAGCAGGATTAGTACCAGCCCACAACACAGCACCAAAGCGCCTTGGGTCACGTAGCCTTAATACCTGCCCATTTGCAAACACAATATCAAAGTGATCGTGCTTTTGTGGAGGTTCATTTTGTGCCAGCAAACTTAGGCGACCAGACATGCCAAGATGTAACAGCAAAACGCCGCTATCAAAGTGCGCCAAAATATATTTGGCTCGGCGCGTCAAAGCTCTTAAGGTTTGGTGAACAAGCGTCTCTGGCAAAGACTGAGGAATCGGCCAACGTAGCGAGCCATTACGAATAACAACATCCGCAATGGTTTGCCCCACCAAGGGCAAAATACCCAGTCTGGTGGTTTCTACTTCAGGAAGTTCTGGCATGCGCCTAGAGCCGTAAACTATTTAGGTAAGTTGATTGGTGGATTCAACATATTAAACCCACCTTCAGCATCAAAATGATACATTAAGCCTTCGTCAGGGCGCGCCAATATTAGCTCTGGGGACTCTTGAATTTTATCAAAATGCACCCGGCCACCATCCACCAACTTCACTTCAAATGAAGGATAAGTGGCCTTACGATCTGGCGTATAAAACTCTACCGATTTAGCATAAGCATGTAGCCATGAAAAGTCCAGCCATTCATTCAACTCATTCTGCTGCGGCTTGGCGGCAGCAATAGAAACTTGCCACTTGCCAGCAACCAAACCTATATTTAATCGAGATTGTTCCCATTGCTCAAGACGACTAAAATCAAAGCCAGCAACCTTTTCAGTAGGCTTTAAAGGCTGCTTATCTACCAACTCTATTACTTGTGTGGAGGCCGCCTCTGCATAGGTATTTGGTAGCAAGTAGATTGCATTTCTATGTAGAACATACTGCTCTTCTGTCACAGGATTATGCGTACCAAACAAAAACTCTTCGCTATTGTTTTTATCTCTAAACAATTTAAGTTTGATTGAAGGATTGCTTAACCCAAATTTCTCAAGATCAGCACTCTCAATCTTATCTTTAGATCTTGCGGCAATAATCGATAAAATTCTTTGTACAGAAGCCTGATCGGCACGTGTTTTATTCGGTGCAGTCAACTGCCAGTAACCATTTACTTTTTCAAAAGTAACGGCCGCTTTTGCCGGAAATTCCACGCTAACCGCATTAAATTCTGACAGCTTATAATTGGATATTTCATAATTAGCTGCCTGCTGCACGCTCGGCTTTGGTCGCGTATATAAAAAAGCCACTAAGCCAGCCACAACGCACAGCAACAACAAATTAAGTATCCAGCGTTTTTTCATGCATCACCTTCAATAAACTAAATAATCACAAACCATTAACCAATGACGATGTATTACGCTTTTCTACGTTTCCACCAAAAGTAGAAACCCGCGACCATCATGCCGATTGGAATAAAGTATTGGAAAGCGTGAAACACTGTCCAGGCAATGATTCGGCTAATATCCGTATCAGGAATGGTGATATTGATATCTTTAAGCGGCATCGGCTGAATTGTAATCAATTTGTCATCGCCAGCTAACCAGTTGACCATATTGACACCCAAATCTAAATTACCACCGTTAGTGATGAAGGTATTAGATAAGAAGTTACCATTACCCATTACCACAATGCGCTGACCTTTTTTACCATAAGTCCGCTCTAACGCAACGCCAATGTTAATCGGACCACGCTTATCTTGCTTCTCATTAAAAACAGGCTTTTCATCTTTTGCCAACTTTTTAGAAACCAACCAGCCATTCGGCGCCACCTCAACCAGATTACTTACTTTCCAGCCATTATCATCGTTACCATGCGCAATGACCTCATGTGCTTCTGGGAACAATGTACGCAGCATGAAGTTTGTCGTAATCGGATGCTCACCGTACAAGCTGGCAAAAGATACGCGCGCATCTGCACCGTATTGCGCCGAGGCCATGTCCATAGCGATGCCAGTTGATACATGCAGACCCAAGTAGTCAGCCACGTCTTTCAGACCGCGTAAGTTATCGTCATCCAGCAACCAAAGCAGATTACCACCTGCCTCTAAATAAGCCTTGATTTTTTTCGCTTCGATATCACTTACATCGACTTGAGGGCTAGCAATCACTAACATAGCGCCATTGCTTGGCACTGCGGGTGCAATGGTTAAATCAGGATTAGCAAATTTAAAACCCTTAGCTTCCAATTGCTTGCCAAACTCACCGATGTCATGATTTTTAACACCCAGTAAATTACGCTCGCCATGACCATCTAAATACATTACCGCTTGCTGATTAGTACGTGACAAGCGAACCAACAGATTCGTCATTTCTTGCTCTGCAATTGGCGGAGTAATATGTTCAATACGTTTTTGATACTCAACAATGACTTCACCATCGTTTTTAATACCCGCATCTTGTGCTAGCTTCGGCTCAATAGATGGATTAATGAAAGTCAGGTGAATGTCTTTTTTCTCACGTTGATAGCGCGCAACAAAATCCAGCATGCCCTTACGAAAATTGTCGCCACTTGACGCATCATCCTTGGTTGCAAACACCGTGATATTGATCGGTGCCTTCATCTGCCTGAGCACATTAACACTGCCTTGCGTCAAAATATTGCGGTTAGCCTGTGTAATGTCTTTTGCAAAACGATACTGACTTGCTAGGTAGCCAAGCAGAATGACCAACATTAAAAACAGTACGACAAAGAAACTATTTTGTACTAATAACTGAAAACGTAATTTACGATTGATATTCATTTCATTTGTTCCAATATTTACAGTTAACCACGTAAGCGGTCAGCATCCAGACGACGTACGGTTAAGGTTAAAAATGTCACAATAAATAAGACAAAATAGGCGATATCGCCAGTATCAATCAAGCCACCTGAGAATGATTGAAAATGACGTGTCAGAGATAAGCTCGCCAATGTATTGGTTGGGTCCCCGGCAAAGAAACGATCCAAAATCATCAAGGCAAATAGCGCCACAAACGTGAGAATGGCAGCCACGACAGGTTGCTGAGTCAAGCTTGAAAAGTAAAGCCCGAGCGCAGAAAAGCTTGCCACCATCAGCAACAAGCCAATAGAGTTAGCAACTAGGAAGCCGAAATCAATATCAGACCAAATATTCAGTGTAGATAACATCACCGCGACATACACAATCAGTATGCTTAGAAATGCCACTAGACCTAAAAACTTGCCCAACACGATTTCAGTAAGTGAAATTGGCGCACTAAATAAAAATGGTAACGTTTGACTACGGCGTTCTTCACTAATCAGGCGCATAGAAAGCAAGGGCACGGCAAACAACATAATGAATGAGGCCAAACCATATACAGTTTGCCCGACAAACTGCGTCACACCAGTACGCTCCGCTGGACGCATAGCGCCAGACATCACCGCAAAATAATCGTTAACGCCATTAAGATAATGTGTGCCAAACGCAAACATCAGTAACGACAAAATCACCCAGCCCATCGGCGAGGCAAACACACTTTTAAGTTCTTTTCTTGCAACATTGATAATCATGATTTGACCTTAACCTGCGATTTGAGATTCAGCTGACTGTTCCTGATAAGTCAGTTGCATAAAGACATCTTCTAAACTGGTTTGATCAGGTGCAATTTGATGCAAGCCCCAGCCATTTTGAACGGCGGCTTGCACAATAGCTTCTGCTGGTGCAGCATCTTCGGCGAAACGCACACGCATCAAACCATTAGTCAAGATTTCAGCTTCGGTTACACCAGCAATCTTCAACATCTCATCAGCCGTTGGAGCGTTACGCATGCCTATCAACAACTTATTACCAATCCGTTGTTTTTTAAGTACATCAATTGAACCATTAAAGACCAGCTTACCTTTATCAATGATTTGCACATGGTCACATACCATTTCCACTTCAGGCAAAATATGTGTAGAGATAATCACACTGTGCTCGCCACCTACCTCGCGAATCAGCGCACGAATATCACGAATCTGAATCGGATCTAAACCTACCGTAGGCTCATCCAGAATCACCACCATTGGGTTATGAATAATCGCCTGAGCAATCCCCACACGCTGCTGATAACCATTAGATAAGTTTTCGATCAAACGCTTACTCATGTGACCCAAGCCGCAACGCTCTTTAGCACGCTCAACGGCAGCTTTAATATGTCCGGCACTCACACGGTGCAATCGCGCGGCAACAATCAAGTACTCATCTACAGTCAGCTCTTTATATAAAGGACGCATTTCAGGCAGATAGCCAATAAGGGCTTTCGCCTCCTTTGGATTTTCAATCATGTCGATACCGCAGATTTTCACGCTACCGTTGCTAGGCGCAAGATTACCTGTAAGCATTTTCATGGTGGTTGATTTACCCGCACCATTAGGGCCCAAAAAGCCCAACACTTCACCTTTACTCAAGTTGAAGCTCACATTGCTAACTGCTTCTCGCCCGCCATAAAGCCGCGTGAGTTCGATTGCTTCTACTGTAAAATTATTCATAGCCACTCAATTTAAACATTCAATTTAGATACAAATGTAAATACTTCTGCAAACTTGCATTCAAGACTATCCCATACTAAAGCTAGCTATTGGAAAGTTCTACTGACTTGCGTTATAGTCAACGCATAATTATGTAGGAACTTGCGACCACTGTCACGGACTAAGAAGTTCAGCCGCATTATACTGATGCAATGACATGACTGAATAATGTTATCTAGGTCATAATGAGTAGCATGATTAACGATGTTTTTATTAAACAGCATCTGCGGATGAAGTAGCCTTTCCAGACAGCAACCAAAACTTTCATTTTAAAAAAACTACAAATAAAACCTTATGCGCCCACTTACCAAATCAGTACAGATTAAAGCTAAATTCAACAAAAAATCACTTATATACGCCTGCATTTTGGCTGGTGCACTGGGTTTAAACGGTTGCGCAACACATTCGAACATAAAAACCTCCAGCACGGCAAATAACGCGACATCGCCTTTTGAAAGCGCACTTACTGCGGAGTTTATCTACAAATATTTAGTAGGCGAAGTGGCCGGGCAACGTGGTGATTTAGTCACATCTGGCTCAATTTTTTATGACTTGGCCAAAAAAGAAAGAGATCCACGCCTAGCAGAGCGTGCGGCTAAAATTGCTGCTTACGGCAATATTCCAGGCCTGGCTATTCCTGCGGTTAAACTATGGGCTGAGCTAGATCCAAGCTCAACCGAAGCACAGCAATCCATGACAGAAATACTGATTGCCACTGGTAAGTTAAATGAAACCGAGCCTTATTTAGCCAAGCTGCTATCTAAAGAAGAGACCAGAGCAAGCGGATTTTTATTTATCAACACCCTTTTAGCCAGAAGCCCTGATAAGA
>JAZJYS010000101.1:24788-26369 GCA_040390265.1 Pseudomonadota bacterium
AGAGCAAGCGGATTTTTATTTATCAACACCCTTTTAGCCAGAAGCCCTGATAAGATATCCGTCTTGCGCTTAGTGCAATCATTGGCAAAACCTTACCCTCAATTAGCTGAAGCTCACTTTGCAATTGCACAAGCAGCTTGGGCTGCCGGCAAAGATGATATAGCCCTGCAAGCACTAAACCGTGCCGAGGCCATTAAACCAGACTGGAACATGGCGGTACTACTTAAAGGTCAGGTGTTGTTTACACAGTCACCACAAGCTGCGCTGGACTTTTATCAAGAGTTTCTCAACAAACACCCTGAAGCAAACGAAATTAGGATTAATTTCGCAAAACTTCTCGTCAACCAAAAACAGTTTGAGGCGGCAAAGAAAGAATTTCCGACCATATTGAAGTACGCAAACGACAACCCGACCAAAAACAGTCCTGAAATTACCACCATTGTCGGTTTACTGGCCTATCAGGCTGGGGATTATGCTGCCGCTGAAAACTATTTCCAGCAAGCACTCAAACTCGGCTTTAAAGACGTCGACCAAATGTACATTTATCTGGCACAAACTGCTGAAAAACAGGCAAATGACAACGCAGCAACACTTTGGTACAACAAAATTGAGCCTGGACAACGCTATTTAGAAGCACAAATCAGCCTGGCAAATATTATTGCGCGCACCCAGTCTGTAGATAAAGCGATAGAAAAATTAGATGCAATCGACGACTTAAATACTGAACAGCAAATTATTGTTATTCAAACGCAGGCGTCTCTATTAGCAAAAGCCAAGCGCGACCAAGACGCTTTTGACTTGCTGGACAAAGCCGTTAAGAATCTCGCAAACACACCTGAGCTTGTATATGACTATGCACTTGCTGCCGAGCGTGTGCAAAATTTCGACATTATGGAATCAGAATTACGTAGAGCAATCTCAGTAAAACCTGATTTTGCTGCTGCCTACAACGCTTTGGGTTACTCGTTTGCAGACCGCAATATCAAACTTGATGAGGCCTTACAACTCATTGAAAAAGCACTAAGTTTTTCACCTAACGATCACTACATGCTGGATAGCTTAGGCTGGACACATTACCGCAAAGGTAATTTAGACAAAGCCATTCAATTTTTGAAAAAAGCCTATGCCGTCAGTCCAGACCCTGAAATTGCAGCACATTTGGGCGAGGTGCTTTGGCAAAAGGGTCTGCATGATGAAGCGCAGAAGATTTGGCACGAAGCTTTAATCGCCGATCCAAATAATGAAGTGCTATTAACAATTATTAATAAATTCAAATCGTGAGTGCGTTGGCAAGTGTAATTTACTCACTTTAACGTTTTAAGAATACAAATTTTCCACATGCACTTAACTCGCCTTGTAGCACTTATTTTCCTATTATCACTGCTACAAGGTTGCATAAGCACATCTACCATTAAGCCCTCAGAAAGTCTTGCATCACAAATGCTATATGAACAACACTTACAGCGTATTGCAAGTATTGATCAATTTTCACTAGAAGGCCGTATCGGCGTACAAACTGATGGAAAGGGCTTTTCCGGAGGGGTGAACTGGAAACATAACTCCAATAGCGACGACATTGCA
>JAZJYS010000102.1:0-11525 GCA_040390265.1 Pseudomonadota bacterium
AACAACACGTTCGTAATAGACATTGATTAGAATCGGAAACTCATCAATATCGAAGCCTTCTTCGGTCAAGGTATAGGTGTGGTAGTAAAAACAGGCTTTGCCTTGCGCATCAAAACCGATGGTTTTATCAGCGTTGACGGATGGTTCGGTATTGCGCTCAAAAGCAACCGGTTTGATGGCTAAGTCGCTATATTCCTGAGGTAGAAATGCTTTCCAACGTTCAATCATTTTCCATCCTTTCCAACGTTATTTCAGAAATGAGCGTCAGGTCAAAATTGAGTGCCTGAGAACCTTGGATGCCGATGCATCATTGCTCCAGCTTCAGCACCATCGGGTTAAATGCCTTGGAAACCAGCATCACTCGTTCGCCCACACGCAGTTTGGCGGCTTCATCGGGCATGGCAACAACACGCACGATTTGGTTGCCAACCAGCACCGTGAGCGAGAACATCACATCCATCGCCTCGATGGCAAGAATCTCGCCCGTAAAGCGAAACTTGCCGCTGGTTTGGCCTGCGCTGAACACGTCGATAGGCTTGCCTTGTTGCACGATGCGCCCGGCTTCCATCAATATCACCCGGCTAGTCAGCTTGCAGACTTCACTGACGTCATGGCTGACAATCACCGTAGTAATGCCAAAGTGTTTTTGCAGGCGCAGAATTTCATCATGCAGGCGTGAGCGCATTTCTGCATCTAGTGCGGAGAATGGCTCATCAAGCAATAGCAGGCGAGGTTCGGAGGCGAGCGCCCGAGCCAGCGCCACACGCTGCTTTTGTCCGCCTGAAAGTGAATCTGGTTTGCGATATTGCAGTTCGCCGAGTGCCATGAGATCCAGCAGCTCATTCACACGTTTTTGGTCTGCGCCTTTTCTTAAAGCAAATTCCAGATTGCCACGCACAGTCATATTTGGAAACAACGCGTAATCCTGAAACATATAGCCTACGCGCCGTTGTTGCGGTGGCAGGTTGATGCGTGCAGCACTATCCAGCCAAGTTTCGCCGCTCACCACAATGTTGCCCTGCTCCGGGAACTCCAAGCCGGCAAGGCAACGCAGCAAGGTGGTTTTACCTACGCCAGACGCACCGAAGAGCGCGACAAACTCACCCTCGGCTATGTTGAGGTTGGCATCCAGCTGAAAATCGCCATTTGCGCCATGTAGTTGCTTATTGATGCGCGCTTGTATCATTTTTGAGCCTTAGCGTTAAGCGCATTAAAATTGAGTACTTTGCGATTGGCAATGTAAACCGCCAGCAAAATCAGGAATGACAACACAAACAATACGCCGGCATAGAAGTTGGCCGCCGCGTAGTTAAGCGCTTCAACTTCGTCATAAATGGCGATAGATGCCACGCGCGTTTGATTCGGCAGATTACCGCCTATCATCAGCACCACGCCAAACTCGCCCACGGTATGCGCAAAGGCCAGTATCGTGCCTGAGAGCAATGCAGGCTTGATGTTGGGTAGCAGCACGCGCATAAAAATCTGCCGGTTGGATTTACCCAGCACCCGCGCTGCATCGATAAGCGAGCGCGGCAAGTTCTGAAAAGCCGCTTGTACTGGATGCACCAGAAACGGAAAGCTGAAAATCACCGAAGCAACCACTAGCCCTTCAAAGCTGAACGCCAAGCGCAACCCTGCTACACGATCCAGCCACTGACCAAACCAGTGTTCAGGACTAAATGCCAGCAACAGATAAAAGCCCAATACGGATGGCGGCAACACCAGCGGCATGCTGACCATCGCCTCCACCGCAGGCTTAAAGCGGATGCGCGTGTTAGCCAGCCACCACGCGAACGGCACGCCGATGCAGAACAGAATCACCGTGGTGACCAGTGCCAGACGGAAGGTGAGTAGTAATGGGCTTAGGTCATAAGTCATAAGAAAGCACCATTTCATTCGCTTTAATCAGAGCTTCCACTTCATCGCCAATCGCCAGCTGCAATCTATCCACGCCACGTGTAGTAATCACGGCGGTCAGCGGCTTACCTGCATAATCCAGCAGCACCGCGCTGAGAATATCGCCGCGCTCGATGCTGCGCACCGTAACAGCTAAACGGTTACGCAAACTAATCAAACCAGAGAGGTTTTTTGCCAGTGACACTTCTGTTTCCTTGAACAATAACGAGACCGCATTGCCAACTTTGAGATTCGCTTCTGTCGCCGGTGTTTCCAGCAACGTCGCGCTAAAAATGTCGTTGCCTACCGACACGTCTACCAAAGACATATGACTGTTGCACTCAATGGCGGCAATGTGCCCCGTTAATTTGTTCATGGTGCTTTTACATCCTTCATGGCGTAGCCATTTTTAGCAAAAATCGCACGGGCTTTTTCTGACTGCACAAAGCCGTAAAACTTGCGTGCGGCATCTCCATTCACTTCTGAACCATGCTTGAGAATCACCACTCCCTGTGCAATCGGTTCATAGCTTTCCAGCGGCACTTCTACCCACTTGCCCTTGCCTGCCGTTTCTGGCGCAATGACGATGGATTTGGCACTAAAGCCCACATCTGCCGCTTTGCTATCTACATACTGGCTGACTTGGGTAATGCTTTCACCATATACCAGCTTAGGCTCAACGGCAGCGCGCACCTTGTAGTAATCCAGCACTTTGAGCGCCTGACGGCCAAAGGGTGCGAGTTTAGGGTTGGCAATCGCCACCTTGCCCACGCTTTTATCTACCAAACCAGCCACGCCTTTGCTCAAATCAACATCCGTTTTTGACCATAGAACCAGCACGCCATAAGCATAGGGTTTGGGTGGCGTAGTGGCATAGCCATCTTTATACAAGCCATCTGGATACTCCATATCTGCTGACATAAACACATCAAACGGCGCGCCATTGCGTACTTGCGTAGCAATTTTACCAGAGGCATTGAGTACACTTTGCGTTTCAATACCAGTCTCTTTTTTGAACTCTGTGGCTAGGTCATCAAATACGTACTTTAGATTGGCTGCAATCGCCACCGTCAACGGCGCGGCCTGTGCCAGCGTGGTGCTTAACAGTAAACCAATTGCAGCCAGCGTTTTTAGCATATTATTTTTAATCATCGTGTTCATTGTATTGTTTTCCATCATCATTATTTAGAATGAAACTTGCAAGCGGCCTATCATGGCGCGCTCGTCATTCTTGTCGACTAGCTTGGTAATCGCCGCAGCGTTTGCGGTACTCCCAGCTGCACCGCCATCAAAGCTGGTATTTTCATAATCCAGCGAGAAACGTGTGTAGTTATTGAGATACCAGTTCACGCCCACACCCCAAGCTTTAGCGGTTTTGGCTGATGTTGCAATATTGGATAAGCGCGTAGTACTGGTGCCGATAAATGCTTTGTCATCAATATTCATTTCACTTAAACGTGCCACTAACTCCCATGCACCCAAACCACCGCCATTCGGGTTAAACGCTTGCTGCGGTTTAACACCGCCGTAAGAGGCATCTTCACCCGTTAGCAGATAGGAAAATGTCGCCTGCCAGGCATCATTATCCAAGGTTTGGTGATTCGTGCTGCGTGTTACAGCTTGAGATTCACGTGCATACTCTGCCATCAAACCAAACGGGCCATAGTAATAATACATTTGTGGCGACCAACGCGTGCGCTGTCCATCGGCATAAGCTGCCTGCCCAGCCGTAGTGGTATAGCTAAAAAAGTTTAGCTGACTGAATGACCTGAATGAAGGCAATTGTGATGTGCCGCTATTGGTATTCGCGCCGCGCTGATTGATGCTGGTGCCTGCCAAGCCTACGCCCAACCCGGCCAATGCACTGCCATTACCTTTAAATGGTTGCGCAAACACGCGTGCGGTAAACTCTTTGTCGTTATTGCTATCCAGCGCCACTGACTGATCACCGCCATCAATCACACCATTCGAGTAACCAACGGCATAGTTCAACTTACCATCCAGCACATCACCAAACAGCGACGCACCTACATCGCGTTGTGGCAGTAAGTTCGCCGTCACAAAACTTTGCTCCAGAAATTTACCATCTACATCCGACTGCAAACGTGCCAGACCAACAAACGGCTTGAACTTACCCACACGCAGCTTCAACCAAGGCTTGAATTTAGCATCAAAATAGGCGTCGATGACTTCTGGCGAACCTATCGTAGTTGAGCCATTAACGGTGGAAGTACCTGTTGAAACAGTCGCCACATTGCTGGTTGTCGTCGCAAACTCTGGTGTGAGCTTGTAATCAATCCAGCCGAACAATGTGCCTTCTATCCAAGGTCGTGCCTTACGCACCATCCAGCCATTAGTCACCGTAGTATTTGCCGTCGCAAGGTTCACGGTATCGGCATTCACATCACGATAATCCGCCTGCACCAAGCCATGCAATTTAATCGTGAAATCGCCATCACTGGATTTAAGTCCCATACCGTCTTTCTCACTGGTCACTGCAGCAGGTTTCTGCTGCAAGCCTTTTAGTTCGTCCGCCATCGCATTCATTTGCCATTGCTGCTCTTGCATCATCTTTTGCTGCGCCTCCAGCATTTTCTGCAATTGCACGATTCTGTCACTATCACTGCCCTCGGCATAAGCATTGCTTACACACAAAGCAAGCAACACGCCACACTTCAATTTCCAGCCCTGATTCAATGGTAAAGACTTCATTTCATAACCCCTTTGATTAAAATTAAATAAACGCAATAAAGTAAACTACATAACGGTAGGTAAAAAACGACCTAGAAAATCGTTTTACCTAATTAATCAGTAATTCCCATAATCACACTACTCGCCTTAAACACCGCGCACACTTCAACGCCTACAGCCAGTTCCAAACTGGTCACGCTGTCATTGGTAATCACCACGCTCACGGTGTTGCCGCCATCCAACTGCACACTCACTTCGGTATTCACATTGCCGCCAGAAATGCGTGAAATCTTGCCAATCAGTTTGTTACGCGCACTCACTTTAGCCGCAGCATCTGGCATAGCGAGAATAATCCAGCTGGCCTTCACCAGCGCCCATGCCTCACTGCCGACTTTCAGGCCAAGACTATCAAGCCCATCATGCGTAATCACTGAATGAATCTTGTCGCCACCGGTGAGCGTGAGCTCTACTTCCACATTCACTGGCCCAAGTTTAATGGCCGTCACTTTGCCAAAGAACTGATTTCTTGCACTTGTTTTCACGGATAATCTCCTGATCATTTGATAAATATTGTCAAAATTTTCAATGCCCGCACTGGCGGCCTGCATAAAGCGTTGATGTTCACGTAACAGCGCGCGATAAGTATCCACGATGCGAATGCCTGTAGCAGTGAGTTGCGTACCACCACCGCCCTTGCCGCCTGTCATCGTCACTACCAGCGGTTCGCCAAACATGCCGTTCATGGCATCCACCGCATCCCACGCACCTTTATAACTAAGTTTCACCGCTTTAGCCGCTTGTGTAATGGAGCCAAACTCTCCAACTTTTTCCAGCAAGGCGATACGCTTATCGCTAAGTAAGTTTTGCGCATCTAGCCCAAGTGATAATGAACCCATCACTTTGAAATTGTTTTGTTCAGCCATATTTCACCTACGTTATGTCGTAATATATACAAGTATATATCGGTAATTAAAGTTACAGCAGATTTCATGCCAAAAATAGACCCTCAATGAATACGGGCTGTTGTGAACACTTGTGTTTTTTCAACCAGTACTTTCAACTTTTACTTTGTCGTATTTGTAGCAAAAGAGACAGCCGTAATTATCGATTCTAAACACTACTTTTATGGGATGCAGTGCAATGTACCCATAAAAGTAATGCTTTAAGTCATTAAAGAAAATAGTTCTGGCGCATCTTTTTTATACACCCGCATCCACATAAGTGTCGCCGGCACCAAAGAACGCACACCAAACCACAAGGCATCGCGCTCGGCGCTACCAGTCATTCTTAATTCTACACCCAGTATCGACCAACCTGCCCAGTCGATTTCCACCATTTTCAACTTCAAGTCATCCGGCACGTTGGCGGCGGTATCCGCCATAATGCTCATTTGTCGCAACACTTCCTGCTGCGTAAAACGGCTACTAAAAAACTCTTCCGGCTCCAAGCCTTCTGTCAGCGTCAACACCGCGACCCCTGCCTCTTCCAGAATACCCAGCAACGCGCCACTTAACACACTCATGCTGCAGCGCCCATGGCGTATGACTCAATCACTGAATGCCCCACAGAATCACTAGGATCAATTTCGCGTAACTTGGCAAGAATCAAATCTGCATCCTCGGCACGGAGTTGGCGCAAACGAATAAACGCCAATGCTTTCAGGCTAAACAAGTAAAAGTGCTGCGGCGTATGCGCCTTACCCCAATCGCAAGCACTGATGTCTTGCAAGCGCCAGTCTGCCGCGATATTCGCCAAGCGTGCTGCGGCATCCAGCGCCAAGCAGGTGGCGCGTTCAGCATCACCCAAACGCTTGTGATTAAAGTAAAACTTATACAGCGTGTAATACACATGCAGGCAGTCAGGGTCAGCCGTCTGCGCACGCCATAATAAAGATTCCGCATCTCGCCAATCACCAGACGCCGCAGCGGCTGTGAGATAGCCCGCTACGCGTGGTGGCAAATCATCTGTTGCGACTATGCCTTGCAAGATAGCTCTACCAAACGCTTTCAGGTACTTTAAGGCGCTCGACGACATTACCGTCTATCAAATGTTCGTTGATAATGGTCGTCACGTCATCTTTAGTCACGCCGCCGTACATGACGCTTTCCGGGTAAACCAGCACATTTGGACCACTATCACACGGGCCTAAACAGCCTGAGTAAGTCACGGAAAACTTATCCCACAAATTGCGCGCTTGCAGCTGTTGCCAAAATTCCTGCAACAAGTCATTGCCGCCTTTAGATTGGCATGAGCCACGCGGATGATTTGGTGGTCTGGCCTGATTGCAAACAAATACGTGCTTGGGTGGTCTTGGCATGATGCCTCCTTAAAAGTTATACATTCGATGCACTCAACGACTTTTCACTAATTAGTGAAGAAGCGTCATTGCATGTGAGTTATGCAGGTTTAATCGTCACATCGCCCAACACCATTGCCTGACAAGCCAGACGGTTGTTAGGCTTTCCGAATTTCTGCTTGAGCAGTTCGGTTTCCAGTGCAGATGGAGTAGAAAGGTTGTATGCGCCTTCCAGCACCTCGACCATGCAGTCGCCACAGTCATTTTCTTTGCAGCCAAACGGAATACTCGCGCCGACTTTTTCAGCCACTTCCACGATGCGGGTACCGCGTGGAACGCTAATCGTAGTGCCAATATCGGCAAATGTGATGTTGTATTTGGACATGGTATTTTCCTTACAAAGGGGCGACGACAACGTCACCGAACACTTGCGTTTGGCAGGCTAAACGGCAGTTCTTGCCGATGAAGTTCTCGCGCTGCATTTTTGCCTGCAAGTCATTTAAGTTTTTGGTCGCGCGCCAGCCATCCATGATTTCCTGAAAGCGTGTCAGAATCACACTAGCTTCTTCCTTGGACACTGGCGACATGTTTTCCTGACCTTTAATCACCTCAAACAAGCACACGCCACAATCGCCCTCGCGACAGTTGTAGGCAATATATGAACCCACCGCTTCCGACAGCTCGATAATGCGTGTGCCAACCGGTACATTCACCGTCACGTTGACATCAGAAAATGTTACTTTTGCTTTAGCCATCTTTCAGCTCCTAAAATGAATTGCATTAAACTTGTGCTTGCCTAGAGGCAAGTAAATCAGCCATATCCAGCACGCGCGGCGCATTCACGCCCATCAGATGCTCGCCTGCTTCCTGCCCGTAACGTCGGCACTCCTCTAGTTCTTCTGGCGAGGGAATCAATTTAATGCGCACGCCGGATTGCGGCAGGCGCATTTTCAAACCGCGCAGCCTATCTTCGAGCATCCGCACCGCTTCACCAGACCAGCCGTAAGAACCAAAAGCGCCAGCCAGTTTGCCGCGTACATTGATCTTGGCGAACGATGAAACCAGATCCCACGCCGGTTTAACCGCATCGCCATTGATAGTCGGCGAGCCGATCAAAATACCGTCCGCATCTTCTACCAAGTCCACAAACAAATCGGCATCGCCGCCTTCCATGTCGTATAACGAAGCGCGTACTCCAGCCACTTGTTCAGCGCCAGCGCGTATCATTTGCGCCATTTGCGTAGTGCTGCCATAAGCGCTGATGTAAAAAATCACCAGCGTCTTTTCATCGGCATTCACTTCACTTTGCAAACGCTGCCCGCTTAATTCGCGATAGCGCTGCATATAGCGTTTGGGCTGATCGCGCAGTATCGGGCCATGGGTAGGCGCAATAATATTCATGCGTAGCGGCTCAAGCACCGACAAGGCATTCAACACATGCTCGCGAAATGGCCGCATGATGTGGGCGTAGTAATATTCAAACGCAAAGCGAAAATCGCCCACTTTGTCGTTAAACAAGCGCTCATCACAGAAGTGGCAACCAAACACATCGCCAGAAAACAGCATGCATTCCTCTTCAAGATACGTGCATTGCGTGTCCGGCCAGTGCAAATATGGCGTATGTAAAAATCTGAGCGTACGGTCACCTAAACTCACCGTATCACCTGTACCTACTGGCGTGTAATCAATGTCTTGCTGATTCAGCAGCGCCTTTAACATCAGTTGCGCGGACTTTGAAATATAGAGCTTGGCCTGCGGTGCTCTGCGCATCAATTCTGGCAATGCGCCTGTATGGTCTGGCTCAAGGTGATTCAATACAATCACCTTAATTTCATCGTAACGGGCGACTACTTCCAAGCGCGTAAAAAACTGCTCGGCACATTCTTCTTTCACGGTATCAATCACCGCCACACCTTCACTGCCACGCACAGCATACGCGTTATAGGTCGTACCGTTTGGCGTTTTAAGCACAATATCAAAGCTACGCATGGTGGGGTCTAAAGCCCCTATCCATTGCACACGCTCTGATAGCCAAACGGGTTGCGTCATACATTATTGGCCTAAATCGTGTAAAAACACATAACTCACACAACTGGTTTGGCTATGCACTGAGCGCAGATTCCTGAAGCGACGCATTTCCACATGATGATGACGACCACGCAGGTTTGGCGCTGGCTCGCATTGATGCAAGCTGTGTGAAACTGCCAAACGATGACCATAGTCAGCGCTGCGTAACCCCAAAATTGCCAACACAATATTTTTTAGCATGATTGAGCCTAACCTTAATTAGCCATATAAGTAGGTACGACTAGTGTGCTGATTCACACTTCTCACACAAAATCGTGCCAAAAACGTAGCGAGCGTAGCTAGTTTTGGGGCGCACGGAGCACAGGAACCGGAATGTACGTAGTTGTACATGAGGATTCCGAGCACCGCGTAACCCAAAAATCGCAAGCGTAGTAGTTTTTGGCATGACTTTTAGCCGAATTTGAACAAAATGCCGTACCCACCTCTTGGATACTCCCAAGCGACATTCTGATGTTCGTCACAAATAATGCGGCAGGTGCCACACTCCAAACAGCCATCGCTAATCACAGTGACCTGACCGTTACCTTCCATCGTCCAGCAAGCGGCTGGGCAGCACACGGTACAAGCTTGCGCTTCACATTGATTGCGACATTTATCTTCATCAATAATGCTGATATGCGGGCGCCCAGAATCAACCTTGTAGCGGTTCTGAAACAGCTTCTCTTCAACCTTGATACTCATTCCAATGCCCTCCATAACTTGAACGCATCGCCCATCAAGCCAAACAGTGAGCGACGTTGACGGAAACTTTTACGAATTTCACGTTCTTTGGTTTTCTTATCCACGCCATCTACCGTCAGCATGGTGCGCGCAGCTTGCGAGATTAAATCCGGGTAGTCATTAAAGAACTGTGGATTGGTGTGGAACACATCTGGCATGTTCTTGTACTTTTTCATGTCTTTCATGACAAAGCTCTCATCCAAGCGCGCTTTGTAGCGTTTCAGGTTCGCTTTTGAAAATTCTTTGCCTTCGGCTTTCAACTCAACCAAGGTATCCGCCGCATGCATGCCGGTAGTCATGGCAAGGTTAGAACCTTCACGATGCACCGCATTCACAAACATGCCGGCATCCCCGACAATCATCCAGCCATCACCATATAAATCCGGCATGGCGTTAAAGCCGCCTTCAGGAATCAGGTGCGCGGTGTACTCTTTCATCTCGCCACCAGCCAGCATCGGCTGGATAGATGGATGCTGTTTCATTTGTTCCAGCAACTCGTAAGGCGTGACTTTTTGATTTTTAAAGTCAGATAACATGCAGCCCACGCCGATAGTGACGGATTCGCGGTTAGTGTATAAAAAGCCGGTGCCCATCATGCCTTTGGTGATCTTGCCTACCATTTCAATCACCACGCCCTCGTCACCTTTCACACCAAAGCGTTGCTCGATAACTTCTTGCGGCATAAAGTGAATTTCTTTCACGGCTAGCGCAACGTTCTTAGGTTTTAACTCTGGGTGAAAACCGGCTTTTTTGGCTAACAATGAATTAACGCCATCGGCCAGAATCACGGCATCAGCGTAGATTTCACCGCCTTGGCGGTCTGTCATCACGCCAATCACGCGCTGACCATCTAACAACAGATGAGAAACAGTCGTTTCGCAAATCAGCAATGCGCCAGCCTTTTGCACGCGCTCTGAAAACCATTTATCAAATTGCGAGCGAATCATGGTGTAGCGGTTGTACGGCTCTTTGTTAAAGCTATCTGAGCGATAGTGCGTGCCGACAAATGAATCGTCATCTAGCACCCACATACGTTGCTCAATAATGTGCCGCTCTAGTGGCGCATCGTCTCTAAAGTCAGGAATTAACTTTTCCAGCGCGTCGGAGTACAAAATCGCGCCTTGCACGTTTTTAGAACCGGGTGATTCGCCGCGCTCGATTTGCAATACACTGAGCCCTGCTTCTGCCAGCCTGAGTGCGGCAGCATTACCAGAAGGGCCCGCGCCGACTACGATTACATCAAATTTTTCACTCATCATTAACCTGCCTTTCTTGCAGTTGCGAGATGGGCTTTAAACGCTTCGGTCAAAGCCGGGAGTATCGTCATTGCGTTACCGACAATGCCGTAATGTGCAAAGTCAAAAATTGGCGCATTGGCATCACTGTTGATGGCAATAATCACATCCGAAGCATCCATGCCTACACGATGCTGAATGGCGCCAGAAATCCCCACCGCGATATACAGTTTAGGGCGCACGGTTTTGCCAGACTGCCCCACTTGGCGCTCCAGATCTACCCAGCCAGCCTGCACAACAGGTCGCGTGGCACCGACTTCTGCACCTAAGACTTCGGCTAAATCCCAAATCAATTTAAAGTTTTCCGGCTTTTTCATGCCGCGCCCGCCAGACACAATAATGTCGGCAAACGGCAATTGCGGTTTGTCCTGCATCGCATCGGGAATAAACTCCAGCACCTTGGTGATGATGTCTTTCTCGAACATGCCTAACTTATCTTCAATAATGCGGCCTGTACGCGATGCATCTTTCTCCGGCATAGGCATCACACGTGGGCGTACTGTCGCCATTTGCGGGCGGTAATTCAGTGTTTGAATCGT
>JAZJYS010000103.1:0-14809 GCA_040390265.1 Pseudomonadota bacterium
CTTCGATATTGATGAGTTTCCGATTCTAATCAATGTCTATTACGAACGTGTTGTTTCCTGGCGCATCCCAGACGGGCAATGGCTTAAAGTCAAAAGTTATTCAGATAAGATGGATAGCTGTAAGCAGCATTTGGTCACGCTGCCTGTGGAGTTGACGGATAGTATGCCGAGGTGAAAGTAGGGAATATGCAACCAAGGCATGAGTTGGTTACGGTTATTTTTTTACCACAATCGTTGATGCAATAAAGTCACCAAGACGACGGTGTGACCCGAAAAATATAAATATCCAGTCGAATATACCGAGTGGAAAAGTCATATTCCTCAAAAATGATTGTAAGACGGAACAAGGGCGACGTGTTTCGTTACAGATTACTTGAATGTTAAGCAGTTTTTTGCCGATGCTTTGACCATTAGGTAATGCGTCTGAAAATAAGAAATACATCGTTCCCATTGTTATGCCTGCATACAAAGCAAGTTCAGGGGCTATAGCACTATTCAGTAAATAAAATGAAAAGTAGCCCAAAAATAATCCTACTAGACCATCTATAAATTGCCCCTGAAACCTCGTGCCGGGATGTGCTAAGTCTTTTGTCATTTTTGTTTCTTGCATATCCATTTAACGCTCCAGTTTTTATTCGAGTGAGAGGTTAGCTCTGCTCATATAGTAATAAATAGCCAGTGTGGGCGCAAATCATTTGGTATCAGCTATTTATGTAGCACTAGCTAATCTGGTACAGCTTTTGCTATTAGCTATTTGTGCACTCAATTTTGCGTGCTTTCGCGTTATTTTTGCGACAAAACTGACAAATCATTCAATCCAAATTCACATTAGGAGTTATAGCTATGCCAATTCTTACCGTTCAACCATCAGGTAAAACCTATCAAGCTGTTGCTGGCAGCAGCATTCTTTCTGCGTTGCTGGCTGGCGGCGAAGATATTGCGCACAAATGCGAAGGCAAGGCTGAATGCGGCTCTTGCCATATATCAGTGTTAGAAGGCCGCAAGAGCATCTCTAAAATCCAACGCGCAGAAAACGAAAGACTAGATGCCACCGTAGGCGTAGGCTCAAAATCTCGTTTAGCTTGCCAAGCGATAATGGGCGAAGAAGATGTAACGATTGAAGTGTTGAGCGTTTAATTTTTATGTAGGGCGTAATAACGCAGCGCATTGCGTCGCAAAATTTAGCGATTGCGCCCTAAACTCACTCTAATTGGGCTACGCATCACAATGCCATCCTCGTATGTCGTGCCAAGCGGGTTGAAGAATCGCTTGAACAGCGCCACTTCTGTGAAGCCAGCGGTGGCATAGATTTTTCTTGCATGCACCCAAGTTTCATTGACTAATAATAATGCAGAAGTGAGTTGTGGGAATGCTGCAGCTACATGGTTTATCCCACCTAAAAAAAGTTGTGAACCCAAACCTTTACCTCGGAAGGCTGGATGGATGGTCATTGAGGTAATGTAAAGTTCGGTGCCAAGCACAGGGTCATGGCGGTCGAAGATGTTATGCCCAAGTGTGAAGTGTTCAGCAATAGGTTTGGGGTGTTTATGCCAAATCTCCGAAAAAATACAACCCACACATTCTGCCCCTAAGTACGCGATAAGCGAGCCCTGTGGAAATGCCTTGATACGCGCTTCATAGACCTCTCTAAGCTCTCTATTGCCAGCAGAAAAGCCATTGACCTCCATCTCCATGATCTGGTCAATATCTTGTAAGCTTGCTTCGGTAAGGACTATAGGTTCCATAGGGTGTTAGCGTATGACATAAGTGGCAGGCCAGCATCTCGCTAGGTGGTTGAATTAATGCGACACCGATTTTGAGAATACATTAATAACAATAACTCCGGCTAGGATGAGCAATATACCTAGCACCGCTGCAAAATCTAGTGGTTGGTGGAAATACATCCATGATATGAGGGCTACTAGGGCAACGCCAACACCTGACCAAACTGCATATGCAATGCCAATAGGTAGCACATTGAGTGTTAGAGATAAGAAATAAAATGCGGATGCATAACCCGTCATGACAATTACAGATGGCCATAAACGCGTAAACCCTGCTGAGGACTTTAATGCGGAAGTAGCGATTACTTCACTAACGATTGCAATAATAAGAAAAATCCATTTTTGCATAGATGCCTTTTCAACGCGCAACAGCTATTAAGCGTGTTGCTCTTTGTATGTTACTTTTTGAAGTCTTGAGGGGTGGGGTATTACTCTGGCAATACTATATTGAAGAGTCAGTGCATAGGCAAATGCTTTATCCACACAGCCTGAGGGTGACCATTGAGCCAACTTCAAGCGTTATGTGCAGCAGTCAATCTTTCCGACACAAACTCGGCTCTTGATTCGGCATTATTGGCCTTGCTGTTCAGCGCGCACCAATCAAACAGCTCTTGCGGAATGATGTGAAATTCTAAGGTTCTTGCGCCGGAGCGCTGCAGTTCTCTGCGAGCAGCAACTGCCATTGCCTCCCACTCTGGGAACGATTTTTCAAAACACTCTGGATCTGCGGCGGCGGCTTTTACTTGCGCCCATGTTTCATCGGTGTACCAAGTGACGCCTACTATCATGGCTTGGGTACGTTTTTTTGCGCGTAGGCGTTCTAGGAGTGAGGGTTTTCGCATAGTTGTAGGTGAGTTGTGAAAGTTGGTGAACCGTTTACCCTTTGACAGACTCAGGAAGAACGGTGTGGGTTACGGCTAACAGTATCTATATTCGTCATTCCCGTTTTTACGGGAATGACGGAATTAAGTGAAGGTCTTAGTGTGATTACAGACCAATCAAGCCGCGGTATGCCGCAATAATTTAAGACATTCTTCCGTCGCAGCGAGGTCTACCGCTAAGTAGTCATCATCGGTGAGGATGAGTGGGTCTGCGCCGTTAGCTAGCAGAATTTGCATCATTTCATGTTTGCCGCTGGAGGCGGTGTACATGAGGGCGGTGGCACCAGTGAGATTGCAGTTGTCTATGTCGATGCCGGCGTCGATGAGGCGTTGCACCAATTGCGCATTGCCGGATACGCAGGCTAGCCAGAGCGCATTATTGCCGTCGGAGTTGCGCAGGTGGATGTTCACGCCTAGCGCTAATAGTTCTTCTACCAAGTCATCACGGCCTTGCAGGGCGGCGCGCATGAGTGGGGTGAGTGCGTGGTGCCACGGGCTGTTGAGGTCGTCTGCATCAAAATGGTGTTCGGTGATAAAGTCAGCCAATGCGCTGCTGGATTGTGCCGTGAGGGCTGGTTGCTCTGGCAGGGCTGGCGCTAGGGCTTCGTAGCCGCCATCGACACTGTAAACCTCGCTGAATTTGAAGTCGCTGAACATGCTGGCGTACACTTGGCTGGCGTTGCCGTGATAGCAATAGATCATCACGGGGATGCTTTTTGGCAAGCTGGCAATCACATCGCCAAAGCCGTGTTCGGTGAGGTGGTCTGTACCTTTGATGTGCGACTTTTCAAAGCTTGCCATATCGCGTGAATCGAATAGGGCGAGTGGCTTGATGCCGGCTCTGGCGCGCAAAATAAGGTCGCTCGCGTATTGCGGTGAAATACGTTGAAATGCAGTGCTCATAATGTTCTCGCTTGCATAGTGGTTAAAGTAGAAGTCGGAATATTTTCAATGCGCGTGTCGTCCAGCGCCAAGCCCACGGTGAAGTGGTAAATGGTTTGGAACGTGTCGTCAGTCAGCCCGAGCAATTCGTGGATTGGGTTGTCAAAAAAGCAGCCGATACCCGTGCCGCGCAAGCCCACCATTTCGGCTTGCAGATACAGCACTTGGCCGATTAAGCCAGCTTCGCGGTGCAAGTCACGATAGGCGGATGGATTATCAGTAATCACGTCATCGTATTCAGCCAGCATGCCGAGCGCAAAGCAGGCATTAGCGGCGATGTCCTGATGGCAGTGCAGACTGCGTGCCGCGCGGTGCAATTCACCTGCTGGTGCGGGTATGAGCAATTGCAGGTTTAAATGCGCGGGGATGTTGGCGACAGGCTCACGCAAAAATTGCGAACTTAAATGGCTATCTAGTTTTTCAGCTAGACGCGGTTCGCGTGTGAGCAGATAAAGCCCGGAATTAAAGCCTGCTACACGATGCACAAACAACAATAGGTTGATGCGCGGTGGTGAACTCAGTGAATTCCACGGCGCTGAATTGTTGGGTAGTAATGCCTCTAGCATCGCAATAAAATCTTGCGCTGGCATGATGTGGCTGGCATCAAAGCGTTGCGCGCTGCGGCGACCGAGTATCACGCTGGCAGTGCTGATTGGATTGTTTTTTGTTGTTACATTGGCTTTGCTAGTGGGTAGCACTATGGAATGGTTAGGTTTTGCAATTGTTAGTCTGGATGCCAGCGCTACTTCTTCAATCACCGGCCAGCGGTATATTGGGTGCGCATCAATGGTGGAGGCGGTGCCTTGCCAGTTGTCCGGTGCTATAGATTGCGGGCTGCCTGCCACTACGCCGTTAAATGACACGCTTAGCAATAACTCCGCCTCTTCACGTTCTGTTTCAGGATAGCGACGTGCGGGAAAGTCTTCGCTTCTATCTACGCCCAGCAGTTTTGCCAGTGCTTCAGTACTGATCTGTTTTTGTTCTGCCAGCGACCAGCCCAATGTCTGCGCGGCATAGCTGAGTGCGCCAACCGCATGACCGGTATCTAGTTGGCAATAACGAAACGCGCGTTCGCCATATTTCCAAGCTTCGCGCCACATGATCGAACTTAGCCCGATTTGCAGCATGGGTGTACCATCTGCCGCACAGGCAATATCGGCGCGGTGTTCCAGCCTATAGTTATCAGGGCAGTAATGGTAGACGCCATCTGGCAGGCCTTGTAAACCTTGCACTACGACATAAGCTTCTATCGGGTGCAGATTGCCGCTGGAAGGATTCGCCCGCACTGCCCAGCGGTCAGGTCCGTATGACTTCCAAGCGGTGATGCCTAATGCTAAATGCAGTAGCGCGCCGAGTGTGCTTAGGGAATATGGTAGCGCTTGAATCGTGTCGGCCAGCGTGGCGAATGGGCGCGTGAGTGCGGCCAGTAGAGCATGGTCTTGCAGGCTATCGCTAAAGTCTGGCAGTTGAATGCTGGGTGTCTGGTCAAAATGCCGAAACGGTGCCGGTTGTGCATCCCAATCCAGCGTGCCTGGCCCTTGTGCGTAAGCCGTAAACTGGTGCTTCGTGCGCTGGTGGTAGGCGCGGACGGTGGCTTCGGAAGCGTGGGTTGTGGCAGGTTCTGGGTTCATGGCATCACGCAGTTTAATCCTCAGCACCAAAACATTTATTGTAGTCCACACACACGCCGCAGGTGGGCGATTTGCAGATAAAAATGTCGGCGCGCTCGCAGAGCTGTTTGTAGAAAAACTTTTTCCATTTCATGTCGCCAGTGTTCTTGGCTGCAAGGGTCGGGAAGGTGTTTTTCATCAGCTCAGAAAGCGCTAAGCGGTTAGGCAACTGCATGTCTTGCCACAAATGATTGCTGCCCATGCAAGCTTCGGCAACCCACAAAATGGTGCGCTGCGTTTCATCGCTTTCATCGCAGCGATGGTCTTTGAGCAGCGCAATAATATCGTCGTACTCATCGATTCGATTATCTGGGCGATTATCCACACGGATGGGTACGATTTGGCTGCTTGTAGGTTGCGTTTGCATGGTGATGGTTTATGACAATTTATGCGGTTGCAGGTCCGTGCGTGTAGCATTTTTTCGGACATATTTTGGCGCATGCCTCACAGCCGACACAGTTTTCAGGGTGTGCAATGGTCATCACCATTTTGGTGT
The DNA here is from genome assembly GCA_040390265.1 of Pseudomonadota bacterium. GTDB lineage: Bacteria > Pseudomonadota > Gammaproteobacteria > Burkholderiales > Methylophilaceae > Methylotenera. The sequence continues at coordinate 5,774 of JAZJYS010000103.1, forward strand.
ATTCATCTACATCATCGTCATCATCTGTCGATACGGCAACACGCTCGCCATCTTCATCAATGCCTACCAGTTGCAGCACATCGCGGCCACAAACTTTAAAGCAGCGGCCGCAACCGATACATTTTTCTTCTGAAATCTCTTCTGCAAATTGCGGCGTCCATTCAACGCCACTCGGTAATGTTACGGTATATGCCATGTTAGCCTCCAGCCGCGGCCAATCGTTGGCGGGCATCGGTAAGTTGTTGATAGGATTTGAATGTTTTTTCTGCAATTTCGGGGATTTTTTCCCAGCCGATAGGCAGATCTTCAGATAAATCATGCAGATCCATCTTGAGTTGAGTCGCTTGGGCGTTAAGCTTTTTCACTTCCGCCTTGATGCTATCTATGTCGCTCATAAAGTGTTCTCCTTATCCGTAATTCGCCACTTCAGGGAATTGATGAATCATCTCTACGGCAGCGGAGACAAACTTTTCGCCTTCTGCGGCCAATTTTTCCATCGTCTCAAAACCAAAGCGATGTACGTCGCGTAGTTGTTTATTCACTACTACCAAGCGGCCTGCGGTGAGTATCATTTTGCCAAAACCTTCGTGATGCATTTTCATCATGGGCGATACCATATTTTTGGTTTCGCGCTCAATGGCAAGGCCAACCGCATTGTAAAAAAGCTCCAAACGCCAGATGGTTTCCGGGTCTGGGTCGCCAATAATCGGCATCTCTTTGCGCTGCTCTTTAGTGATGATGTATGGCGCCAGCAAAGTTGCATTGTCTTTGCCTTCCCATGCGCCGTGGGTGTCTTGAGCGCGCCATTGTTTAACGAGCTCTTGCACAAAAGACGACTGCCACGGGTCTTGCACTGTTTCTGTTGATGACATGATGTTTCTCCAAATATAGTTAGACGGTTTCTTCTTCGTCAAAATCGAATGAACGCTCTTGGTCGCGTAGCATGGCTTTTCTCAAGAATGGTGGCGGTGTGCCATTAAGCACGTCTTTCAGTTTCACCAGCACTTCTTCAATGACTTCAGGCTCAGCCACCTTAATCGGGTGGATTTTGTGCGCGATGACTCTAGCCGCGGCAGAGCCGCCAATTGCAGCCACATACAGCAAGGCACAGTCTTTAATCACTTCAAGCTTGGGCGCAAGTTTGTCTTCGTCGCCATCTTCTTTCAGGTCGCCATCAAACTGCACGGCTTCGATAAACTGGTGACCAGTTGGCGTCAGTTCATAAATGGCAAGGTTCTTGGCCCAGCCAAAGTGGGCATCGACACGTTTTAAATCTTGTGTAGCAAAAGCGATTTTCATGGGGTTCTCCTGATATTCAACTATTCAATACTGTTTTAACAATTCGACTTATCCGCAGTTGCAGCTACCGTTAGAGGTGCAACTGGTCTTGGTTTCGCGAGCATTTATTTCTATACGGCTGGTGGCTTGTATGCTGGCTTCCTCTCCATTGATGCCTATGCTATTGCGCCAAGTTTCTGGTGTGGTTTCATGTTCATCCGCCATAAAGGTGTTGCCTAGCTCGAACACCAAATCCCTAGTGCCGCTATAACCAACAGTTACCTTATGTGCTGCACCTAAGCGGTCAAACGTAGGGATGCCGTAGCGTAGAAATGGCAACGCCAAACGTTCTGCCATTTGTCTGCCGTGTGAATGGGTAATGAGCAGGTCGCAATCTTTGGCGCGTGTTTCCAAATCTTCCAAATCTCCGATGAGCACATCGTCACAGGGCATTTTCTCTAAAATAGGCGATTGCGTAGTGGTGACTGCGGCGCTGATTTCACAACCCATTTCAGCCAGAAAACTGCCTAGCGACCACAGTAAATCTGGCTCTGCGCCGATAGCCACTTTTTTGCCGCCTGTAAAAAAGTGCGCATCCAGCATGGCGTCTTGTAACTGGCTACGTTGGCGGCGATATTTATTGGGTACAGGTTTACCTGATACTTCAGATAAATATTGCATAAATTGATCGTTCGCTTCCAAGCCTGTCAGGCGGTCAAATAGCTTGCATGGCACGCCAGTTTTACTTTCCAGTGCGGTAATGGCTTCGCGCATCTGTTCGCCAATTGCGATGCTGGCTCGTGCCTCACCCATGGTGCGCAGCTGCCTGATGGTGGTGCCACCTAGTGTGGTGGGCGTAAAGTCTTCAGGAATATGGCCATCTAGCGAGCCGGAAATATCTGGAATAAATACTGGACACATGCCGAAGGCTTCGATGATGTCGCGAATTTCTGTAATGTCGCCCGGCGTTAAATGTGCGCCAGGGAACACATTGACGCGGTTGGCCTGAATGGTGAGGCACGGCACCGCCATTTCCTGCACGATGCTAGTGACGGCTTTGCCCCAGCCATCTTGAAATGCGCCCACGTAATCTGGCGTGGAGGCGTAGATAATTTCCATTTCGGCAATTTCTGGGTGCTTGGCGCGGATGAGTTTGATGTAGCCATCTACATCATCGCCCTTGGTTTCAGTTAAACCTGTGGAGACTAGGCCGATGACATCAGGCTTAGCGCGCGACCAAATATTCATGATAGCTTGTTCGATATTGTCCATACCGCCAAGAATGGTGTTCACCTCGTTCATGGCGGTGGTCTGCATGGGGATCATTTCACGAAAGTGGCGCACAAACAGCACCAACCCAAACGAAGTACAGCCTTGTGAGCCATGCATGGTCGGCATGCAGTTATTCAAGCCCATAAAGGCTAGCGTGGCGCCTAACGGCTGGCTCATTTTGAGCGGGTTCACCGTGCAGGCTTTGTGATTGGTGGTGACGGTTGCCATTATGCAGCCCTTACTTCAGTGCTTGTGCTTGATGCTATTTCCCACGGCGCAGGCTTACGCACCTGTGCCCACACTGGGTGAAATAGCGCCTGTTCAATCTGTTTCACCAACTCCACCATGCCTACATAACCAGCATAAGCGTGGTGGCGCTCCTGATTAATATCCAGCCACGGCATTTTTACCTTGAGCGCAATAAACTGGCTACGACCGCCGGAAAGCATAATGTCAGCGCGAGATTCCTTGAGCATGGCGTACATGTCTCGTGGGCGCATGTCGTCGAACATGTGTGCGTCTTCGCCCATCAGTTCCTTGATTTTTTCTTTGTCTTCATCGGTAGATTTTTTTACGCTGGTGCCGACGATTTCCATGCCGCCTTCCTGCAAGGCAGAAACCACAGACCAAGATTTCACACCACCAGTTATCAGCAAGACTTTTTTGCCTTCCAGCTTGGTGCGGTAATGGTTGATTTGTGTCCAGGCACGCGCTTCTTCACGTGCAATGACTTGTTCGGTGCGCTCAATAATGTCGCTCGGTGCACCACGTTCTACCAGTAGTTTTGCAATCTGGCGCAGGCTCTCGCTGGTATCTGAAATGCCATAGAACGACCCTTCAAAAAAGGGAATGCCGTAGCGTTCTTCCATCTTACGAGCCACGTTAATCATGGCTTTGGAGCACACCATCATGGCGGCTCTGGCGCGGTGTGAATAGGCGACTTCTTTATATTTAGCATCGCCGGAAATACACGACAAAATGCGGATGCCAAGCTCATCGAACAATGGCTTGATTTGCCATAGTTCGCCAGCCAAGTTGTATTCGCCAATAATGTTAATGTCGTATGGCGTAGTGAACTCGGGCTCTTCGGTGCCGATGACGTGCTCAAGCAAAGCTTCACCAGCCAGTTTGTTACCTAAATTTTTGGCACCTACAAACCCCGGCGCATTGATAGGGATAATCGGTTTTCCGAATTTGGCGGTTGCCGCCTTGCAAACTACTTCAATGTCATCGCCAATCAGTGCGGTGACGCAGGTTTGATAAACGAACACCGCAGGCGGATCATACTTTTCAATAATTTCGCGGATAGATTTATAAAGGCGTTTTTCACCACCGTAAATCACATCCAGCTCGCTGATGTCAGTCGTAAAACCCGTGCGGTAAAGTTGCGAATCGGAAGACTTGGAGCCGCGGTTATCCCAACCGTTGCCCTCGCAGGCAATCGGGCCATGCACTAAATGCGCCACATCGGTAATCGGCTGTAAGGCAATCTTAGCGCCATCAAACGCACAGCCGCCCGCCGCAGCACCGGGTGTTAGCTGCTTGGTACAACCTTTCTTGCGCTCTTTATCGCCCTTGGCTTGGTTCTTGTCACAGCCGGGCTCGTTAAAAACGTCCTGCACCTTCTCGCTGAGGGTTGCCATGATGCGTTGCCTTTGTCTTTAGATCTCGCATTAACAATAGCAAGCAACATGCCAGCCAATTTAAAACTTCAACTGATTGATTTTGTTGTGTAATTTATTGGTTGTCGTTTCGTCGTAAACCCGACAATTTGGGGTGGAGTGCGTAGGGAATGATACAGAGTGGTTAAGCAGGTGGTTTGGGTGGAATTACGTTTTACCTACATTGATGGTGCTAGATTGAATTATAATTGCGGTCAGCACCCATAAAAAAACCTAACCATTGCTGGTTAGGTTTTTTATTAACAACATCTTTCGAGAACTTAAGTAAGGTAGTGCTTTCGCAGTACTTTACTTAAATTAAGCGAAATTATTTGTTCATTACGTACATTGTTACTTCAAAGCCAAAACGCATTTCTGTAGCTGCTGGTTTAGTCCACATAATATTTCTCCTTTGATTGATTCACATCAACACTTATGTGCTGCTTGTGTGTTAGTCATAATACTCGGTTGGTTCGTTGTAGCCCTGTGTGCTTCAATGAATGCGGACTCATGATTTTACGTATTCTTAAGCTTGGTGATGATTTTCTTTATCATATCAAGCGCGAGAATACTGGTGTTTATGCCACAGGCTTACGCATGGTCACAAACTCTTCAGCCGCGGTTGGGTGTATGCCTATCGTTGTATCAAAAATCGCTTTTGTTGCACCTGCTCTAATGGCTACGGCCATGCCTTGAATGATCTCTCCGGCATCTTGTCCGACCATATGCATGCCGACCACTTTGTCTGTGCTGCGTACGACAATCATTTTCATCATCGTTTTTTCGTTGATGCCAGACAGCGTGTTTTTCATGGGCTTGAATACCGATTTGTAAATGTCGATATCATCCGGGTACTGCGCGCGCGCTTCGGATTCACTGAGCCCAACCGTGCCGATATTCGGTTGGCTAAAGACCGCCGTTGGAATATTGTCGTAATCAACTTTGCCTGTTTTATTGGCATATAGTTTATTGACCAGCGCCATGCCTTCAGCCGTAGCGACAGGTGTTAAGTTCACACGATTCGTCACATCGCCCAAGGCATAGATTGAATCAATGTTGGTTTGGTAATCGTCGTTTACCTTGATTGCACCGACGTGATCCATCTCAACGCCCACTTCTGTAAGTCCAATGCCTGAAGTGTTCGGCACGCGACCCGTTGCGTACATCACGAGGTCAGTAGCAACACTATTACCTTCGGTAGTGTGTACAACAAAACCGTTTTCGTGTTTTTCAATACGGTCGACTTTGGTATTAAAGTGGAATTGAATACCTTTGTTGGTCATTTCCTGAATCAAGAAGTCGCGCACGTCTTCATCAAAGCCACGTAATACTTTTTGGCCACGCTCAAAAATGTTGACCTCAACGCCCAAGCCATTCAGGATGCCAGCGAACTCAACGGCAATATAGCCGCCGCCAACAATCACGATGCGCTTTGGTAGCGTTTCAAGATTGAATATTTCATTGGAGGTGACAATGTGTTCTTTACCGATGATGTCTGGCACAAAAGGCCAGCCACCCGTGGCAACCAGTATGCGCTCCGCGCTATAGTGTTGGTTACCGACCGTTACCGTGTGCGCATCCACTAAGCGTGCGCGGCCATTGATAACCGTGACACCGCTTTCCCGTAGCAAGCGGTCGTAAACGCCTTGCAGCCTTAGGATTTCCTTGTCTTTATTGGCGACGAGCGTTGACCACTCAAAATCAGGCTTATCGAGCTTCCAGCCAAAACCAGCGGCACCAGCAAAGCTTTCGCTAAATTGAGAGGCATAGACATACAACTTTTTGGGCACGCAGCCCACATTCACACAAGTACCACCAAAGTACCTGTCTTCAGCAATGGCAACACGTGTGCCATGACCTGCAGCCATGCGCGCCGCGCGTACGCCACCGGAGCCTGCGCCAATTACAAATAAATCATAGTCGTATGTCTTCATGTGGAAACTCTCAATTCTTAATGGTGGGTATTCTATTTTCTGCTGACCATTTATAAAGCTTAGTGCCTTATAAATTATTTGGGCGACACAATATTCTGCATCGCCCAATGACCTAAATTTAGCGCTTACTTCTGTTTAATAAAGTTCAGGATGGTATCTACATCACTCATTACAAAAGGATCTTCAGGGTGATTGTCTGCCTTGCCTGGCTCTTCAAAAATCTTAACGATTTGCTCGTTGTCTACCAGCATAGAGTAGCGCCATGAACGATTGCCAAAACCCAGATTCTCTTTCTTCACAAGCATGCCCATCAAGCGGGTGAAATCACCATTACCATCTGGCAGCATTTTTACATTTTTGATGCTAAGGTGTTTGCCCCATTGGAACATGGTGAACGCGTCATTCACACTTAAACAGTACACTTCATCAATACCTTGGTCGATAAACTCTTGGTATTTAGCATCGAAACCCGGCAGGTGCGTGCTGGAACAGGTCGGAGTGAATGCGCCTGGCAGCGCCACAATCACAATTTTCTTACCTTTGAATACATCGGCAGTGCTGACATCTTGCCAGCGGAACGGATTTTGTCCGCCGATACTCTCGTCACGAACACGGGTTTTAAATACAACATTAGGTACAGTAGAAACCATTTTGTATATCCTTTATTTAATATTGAAATTAATTTCAGGAGATGTTTTTCCTGAGCACGTATGTATATTAACTAAGTTATATTGATTTGTTAAATCAATATAATGGATTGAGTTAATAGTTTTTACTTATCGTAAGTGATGTGCATAGGTTAGTTCGCTGAGTGATTATTTCTTCTCACAAGTGCAAATCTATTTTTGTCTTGATACTGCACAATAACAGAGATATTTCTCTTTTATTTCAGCTTGCTATTAGAAAGTAGCCTGACTAAAATGGTACACAATTATAGATACTATAGTTTCACTATAGAGATTCATGCTACATCACTTCTAACCAAAGTCTAGCCAATGTCTAACCAATGTTTGACTATCCTGTAAACAGGGTGGTTCACGTTAGAAGCATTAAAGTTAACTCCTCTAACTCGCTGGGTTCCAATTAAAAGGTTCCTGTCATTAGCAAAAACGTAGATTACAGGTGTAGATTGAAAACAGTATTTATTTCCCGCTGGTCTGATTTACTCCGTATGGCTGGATTAGCGGTTGCGTACGCTGTGCTTGCCAAAATTGCGCTTGGCTTCTTCGCGGCGAATGGTGTTGTTTCTATTGTGTGGCCATCCAGTGGTTTGGCATTGGCAGCGCTACTGATCGGCGGTAAGAAATACTGGCCTGGTGTTTTTATCGGCGCCCTTGCTGGAGACGTCATGCAGGGAAGCTCAGTCCCAATATCCATGCTGATTGCATCGGGTAGTGTGCTGGAGGCGCTCACTTGTATTTGGTTGCTTGCACGCATGCGCCATTTTAATTCCGCCCTGACAGATTACGTTGATTTCTTGCGGCTTGCATTTGTTGGAGCTGTCGGTTCTTGCGTATCGGCGCTGGTCGGAGTGACTACACTACAATTTACTGGAATTTTGACAAAGCAGGCCGTCATGCAGAATTTATTGCTCTGGTGGCAAGGTGATGTTCTCGGTATATTTTTGGTCACACCGCTGATTCTGGTTTGGTGGCATCTGCCGGAAGGTTGGTTCAAACGAGAACGTGTAGCAGAAGCCGTTGCGTGTTTCGGTATGGCCTTTATGGCGGGTCAGATTATTTATCTAGGCTGGTTTCACGATGCTGTTGGTCACGTAGTAAACGACTATTGGGTATTTCTGTTCATCGCATGGAGTGCTTTGCGCTTTGGTTGTCATGGTGTTTTGCTTGTTGTCAGTATGGTAGCCATACAAATGTTGCTAGGAATATGGCTGGAAGTCAGCGGTGAGATTGGGAATCAACTGGCTTCCAGATTATTTGATTTCTGGTTTAATACGTTAATATTGACTGCGATTGGGTTATTGCTGGCACTGGTTGTTAACAGGTACAAACAGGTCGAATCGCGACTGTATTTGCAAGATGCTGCACTCAATGCCTCTGTTAACGCCATTATCATTACCAATGTCGAGCATGTGATTGAATGGGCTAACCCGGCATTTACTAGGTTGACAGGTTTTAGCCTTGCAGAAACGTTGGGTAAGAAACCCAACGAACTAATCAAATCCGACCTGCAGAGCCTGGAGTTTTATGAAGACATATGGCAAACATTGCAGACAGACGGTGTATGGCAAGGTGAATTCCATAACCGTAAGAAAAATGGCGACTTGTATTGGTGCTTAGAAACCATCTCCTCGATTAAGGACGAGAATGGATGCATTAGTCATTTTGTTTCAATGTCAGAGGATATTAGCGATCTAAAGTATGCAGAATCCACTATCAGCCATTTGTCTAATTATGACACGCTAACCAACCTGCCAAATAGGCATCTACTTCAAGATCGTCTGGAGCAAGCTATTATTGGTGCGCGCCGTGATAGCGACATGCTTGCCGTCATGCACATTAATCTAGACCGCTTCAAGCTCATTAATGATTCTTTTGGTCATGAGGCTGGTGACCAGTTGCTGAAGTCTGTAGCGGAGTTGCTGACAAATTGCTTGCGTAAAGGTGACACACTCGCACATTTAAGTGGAGATGAATTCGTGCTGATCGCACAGCATCTGATACACGTTGAAGATGCTGTGCGTATCGCCGAAAAGGTCATGGGCGCTTTCCAACAGCCAATCATGTTGCGGGAGCAGAAACTTTTCATTTCTAGCAGCATGGGTATTTGTATTTTTCCTAATGATGCCGACAATATTGATAAGCTATTCAAGAATGCTGATATTGCACTGAATCAGGCAAAAAATGCAGGCCGCAATAACTTTCGTTTTT
>JAZJYS010000104.1:0-32620 GCA_040390265.1 Pseudomonadota bacterium
AGGTGCGCCTATGGGTATGGCAGAAATCGCAGAAGAGCTTTGGAACAACCATTTAAGCCATAACCCAAAAAATCCAGAGTGGGCAAATCGTGATCGCTTTGTTCTTTCTAATGGCCACGGCTCAATGTTGATCTACTCATTGCTACACTTGACAGGTTACGCATTGCCAATGGACGAAATCAAAACATTCCGTCAATTGCATTCAAAATGTGCTGGTCACCCAGAGTACGGTTATGCACCTGGCGTTGAAACAACGACAGGTCCATTAGGTCAAGGTATTACCAACGCAGTTGGTTTTGCGATGGCAGAAAAATTATTGGCTAGCCAATTCAACAAACCAGGTCATGATGTTGTTGACCACTTCACATATTGCTTCTTAGGTGACGGCTGTATGATGGAAGGTGTATCTCACGAAGCTTGTGCTTTGGCTGGTACATGGGGTTTAGGTAAATTGGTTGCATTCTGGGATGACAATGGCATCTCAATCGATGGTCACATCGAAGGCTGGTACACAGACGATACCGCTAAACGTTTTGAATCATACGGCTGGCACGTTCAGTCAGTAGATGGTCATGATGTTGCTGCTATCGGCGCTGCAATCGCAGCAGCTAAAAAAGTGACAGACAAACCATCATTGATCTGCTGTAAAACAGTCATTGGTATGGGTTCACCAAACAAATCTGGTTCACATGATTGCCACGGTTCAGCATTAGGTCTTGAAGAAGTTGCTGCTACACGTGCAAACATTGGCTGGCCACATGAACCATTTGTGATCCCAGCGGATGTTTACGCAGGTTGGGATGCAACAGCTAAAGGCGCTGCTGCTGAGAGCGCTTGGGATGCTAAATTTGCCGCTTACGCTGCAGCTTTCCCAGCAGAAGCAGCAGAATTCAAACGTCGCATGGCAGGTGAATTGCCAGCTAACTGGAAATCAGCTACTGACGCATTTATCGCTGCAACTAACGAAAAAGCAGAAGGCGTTGCAACACGTAAAGCTTCACAAAATGCAATTACTGCATTAGCACCAATCTTGCCAGAGTTCTTGGGCGGTTCAGCTGACTTGACAGGTTCAAACCTGACTTCATGCGCTAGCTTCAAGCACGTTTCTGGTAAAGAGCCAGGCAACTACATCTCTTACGGCGTACGTGAGTTCGGTATGTTCGCGATCATGAACGGTATGGCATTGCACGGTGGTTTGATTCCATTCGGCGGCACTTTCCACATGTTCTCTGACTATGCTAAGAGCGCATTGCGTATGGCTGCATTGATGAAACAACGTACTATCGCTGTGTTGTCACATGACTCTATCGGTCAAGGTGAAGATGGTCCTACACATCAACCAGTCGAAAATACTTCAGGTTTACGTTACATTCCTAACATGGATGTATGGCGTCCTGCTGATTCAGTAGAAACTGCAATTGCTTGGGTTGCTGCTGTTGAGCGTAAAGATGGTCCTAGCAGCTTGGTATTAAGCCGTCAAAACGTGCCTGGCGTTAAACATGATGCAGCACAATTCGACTTAATCCGTAAGGGTGGTTATGTGTTCTCAGACGTTGCTGGTAAAGCAGACGTGATCATCATCGCTAACGGTTCAGAAATGGAATTGGCTGTTAAAGCGGCTGCTGAATTGAATGCTGCTGGTACTAAAGTACGCGTAGTTTCAATGCCATCAACAAACGTATTTGACCGTCAAGATCAAGCTTACAAAGACAGCGTGTTAACTGCAGGTGTTAAACGCGTAGCTGTTGAAGCTGCTCATCCAGACTTCTGGCGCAAATATGTAGGTTTAGAAGGTGCTGTAGTTGGTATCGCTACATTTGGTGAGTCAGCGCCTGGTAACGTGTTGATGAAACACTTTGGTTTCACAGTTGAAAACGTTGTAGCAACTGTTAAATCTGTGCTCTAAGCTTATCGTATTGATGTAGTGTAGTAACAAGCAAAAAAGAGCCTCGTTCGAGGCTCTTTTTTTCTTATCGCAGTGCATTAGCGTTACTTATGATTTGGTTAAGAATAAGTAAGCACACAAAGCAGTTGTGGGCTTAGTTGTTGCGGTAAAATCAAGTCTTAGTCTAATGCTTTAAAATAAGGTGTTTGAGTGATTTAAACATTCAAACTGAGAGATTTTTACATTTCGGGAAATTAAAATGGCAATTCGTGTCGCAATAAATGGTTTTGGTCGTATCGGTCGTATGGTATTTCGTGCGGCTGCAAAGGATTTTACTGATATTGAAGTGGTTGCGATCAACGACTTGCTAGAACCGGACTATTTGGCTTATATGCTTAAGCATGACTCTGTACATGGCCGCTTTGACGGTGATGTGGCAGTTAAAGGTAATAACTTAGTGGTAAATGGCAAAGAAATTCGCCTCAGTGCTGAAAAAGATCCCGCTAACTTGAAATGGAATGAAGTTGCTGCTGACATTGTGATCGAATGTACTGGCTTTTTCCTGACGCAAGAAACTTGTCAAAAGCACATTGATGCGGGCGCTAAAAAAGTGGTGCAATCTGCACCAGGTAAAGATGACACGCCAATGTTCGTTTATGGCGTAAATCACACTACTTACAACGGTGAGGCGATTGTTTCTGCCGCGTCTTGTACAACGAATGGCTTGGCGCCAGTGGCTAAAGTGTTGAATGATGCATTTGGCATTAAACGTGGTCTGATGACAACTGTACATGCGGCAACAGCTTCACAAAAAACCGTAGATAGCCCGTCAAACAAAGACTGGCGCGGTGGTCGAGGTATTTTGGAAAACATCATTCCTTCATCTACCGGTGCTGCAAAAGCAGTTGGTAAAGTGATTCCTGCATTGAACAAAAAATTAACCGGTATGGCATTCCGCGTACCAACCTCTGATGTTTCAGTGGTTGATTTAACCTGCGAACTAATCAAAGAAGCCAGCTACGAAGATATTTGCAAGGCAATGAAAGCGGCTTCAGAGGGCGAGTTGAAGGGTGTGCTTGGTTACACTACTGAGAAAGTTGTTTCTACTGACTTCCGCGGCGAAACTTGCCCATCAGTATTTGATGCTGATGCTGGCATGTCACTGGACTCTACTTTCGTTAAAGTAGTGGCTTGGTACGACAATGAGTATGGTTACACCTGCAATTTAATGCGCTTGGTACGTCATATTGCATAGCAATTAAGGGCTGACTTTCAGCCCTTTTTATTACAAACAATCAAAGGAAAAATCATGTCTGTTATCAAAATGACCGATCTGGACTTGAGTGGTAAACGTGTTTTTATTCGTGCTGATCTGAATGTGCCAGTGGCTGACGGTAAAGTCACTTCTGATGCGCGTATCTCCGCTTCAATGGCGACGATTGAGTTTGCGCTTAAAGCGGGTGCCAAAGTGATGGTGACTTCACATTTGGGTCGCCCTGAGGAAGGTGTTTACTCAGAAGAGAATTCATTAAAACCAGTCGTAGACGTGATTTCCGCAAAGTTAGGTAAGACTGTACGCTTGATTAAAGACTGGGTAGATGGTGGTTTTGAAGTGGCTGCCGGTGAATTGGTTGTGCTGGAAAACTGCCGCTTTAATAAAGGCGAGAAAAAAAGTAGCGATGAATTGTCGCAAAAATATGCTGCGTTGTGCGATATATTCGTGATGGATGCATTTGGTACTGCGCATCGTGCCGAAGCCTCAACACATGGTGTCGCTAAGTTCGCACCAGTGGCCGCAGCTGGTATTTTGTTGGTCAATGAACTGGAAGCGTTAACTAAAGCGTTGCTTAATCCTGCGCGACCTATGGTGGCCATTGTTGGCGGTAGCAAGGTTTCGACCAAGTTGACTGTGCTGGAAAGTTTGTCAGAAAAAGTCGATCAAATGGTGGTGGGTGGTGGTATCGCCAACACGTTCCTGAAAGCGGCTGGCCATGAAGTGGGTAAATCATTGTGTGAAGATGACTTGGTGCCGGTAGCGCGTGCCTTGATGGATAAAATGTCCAAAAGAGGTGCTGCGGTGCCGATTGCCGTGGATGTTGTTTGCGCTAAAAAGTTTGACGCTAACGAAGTGGCTATCAAGAAAGATGTCACTGACGTGTCTGATGACGATATGATTTTTGATATTGGTGCAAAGTCAGCTAACGAGATTGCCGAAATCATTAAAAACGCAGGTACAGTGGTTTGGAATGGTCCTGTAGGTGTGTTCGAATTTGACCAGTTTGGTGAGGGCACTAAGACGATTGCACATGCGATTGCCGAGACTAAAGCGTTTACTTTGGCTGGTGGCGGCGACACGATTGCTGCAATTCAGAAATACGATATTTTCAGCAAAGTGGATTACATTTCTACTGCTGGAGGCGCATTTTTGGAATTTTTAGAAGGTAAGAAATTACCAGCCGTAGAGATACTTGAGCTACGTGCTAAAAGTTAGTAGTATGAAGCCACTGTAGTATTAAAAATGGGGCAGTGAGCCCCATTTTTATTTTGGTCGGCAATTTGGTTAATCAGTATGTCTAGTGAGTCAGCAAAGTTAGTTAATTTATAAGTCGAGTTGATCTGTAGAAAAGGTAAAAAAATTGACATTGCGTAAAACAAAAATAGTCGCCACATTAGGCCCGTCCTCCAGCAGTGAGGAAATGCTAGCGCGATTAATTATGGCTGGCGTTAATGTCGTCCGCTTGAATTTTTCACATGGACTAGCTGAAGATCATATTAAGCGTGCACAAATCGTGCGCGCTATTGCTGCAAAACTTAATCGTCCGATTGGCGTGCTGTGCGATTTGCAAGGGCCTAAAATCCGCATCGGTAAGTTTGAGCTAGGTAAAGTTACTTTGAAAACTGGTGATTTATTTGTGCTAGATGCCGATTCTGAGCTGGGCAACCAATATCAAGTGGGTTTGGACTATAAAACCTTACCGCAAGAAGTCACAGCAGGTGTGGTGTTATTGTTGGATGATGGTCGCATTACCATGCAGGTGGATAGAGTTAAGGGTAACCAGATTCACTGTGTCGTTCTGAGTGGTGGCATTTTAAGCAACAATAAGGGTATTAATCGTCAAGGCGGTGGTTTGTCGGCAGATGCGCTGACGAAAAAAGACCGCGAAGATATTAAAACGGCCGTAGCGCTTGAGGCCGATTACATTGCGATATCGTTTCCTAAGTCAGCGCAGGATGTTGAGCTTGCGCGTAGTCTGGTTAAAGCGGCCGGTGGCACAGCCAGTATTGTGGCTAAGATCGAGCGTGCGGAAGCCATTGATAACCTTGAGGCTATCATTGAAGCGTCTGATGCCATTATGGTGGCGCGTGGTGATTTGGGGGTTGAAGTTGGCGATGCAGCCGTTCCCGGTTTACAAAAGCGCATGATACGTATGGCGCGCATGCAAAACAAACTAGTGATTACGGCGACACAAATGATGGAGTCGATGATTACCAGCCCGATTCCAACCCGGGCAGAAGTGTCTGATGTTGCTAACGCTGTGTTGGATGGCACCGATGCAGTGATGCTTTCAGCAGAAACCGCCGCAGGGCAGTATCCATTAGAAACCGTACAAGCGGTACACCGCGTAGTGATTGAGGCTGAGAAGGAATATTTCAAGCAACAACATACGCGTAAGCTGGATCAGGTGTTTTTGAAAACAGACGAGGCAATTGCCGCTGCGGCAATTTATACTACGCAGCATTTGAAAATTAAAGCATTGGCTGCATTGACGCAGTCGGGTAATGTTGCGCAATGGTTGTCGCGCGCTGACCCTGAAGTGCCTGTCTATGCGCTGTCTCCAGATAAGGTGGCACGCAGAAAACTCACTTTGCATCGTGGTGTTTATCCATTCCCTATTGATCAGTCGAATAAAAATCGGGATGAAATATTGCATGAGATGCAACAAGTCTTGTTGCAAGAGAGAGTGGTCGATAGTGGCGATTTAGTCATGTTGACATTCGGCGAGCCATTTGGAGATTCAGGCGGCACTAACACCATGATGATCGTTAAAATCGGCGAAAACAAGCAACTTCAAGCCAGCAAACAATTAGACAATGTGTAAATTAAATACTATTAAATAAACATCATTAAAGAAACATTATGACAAAGCCTTTATTAGAAACGAGTATTCAAAGCTTAAAACGTATCCATCAGGGAAAAGTGCGTGATATCTACGATATTGATGCTGACACCATGTTGCTGGTCAGCACCGATCGATTGTCAGCATTTGATGTGATTTTGCCTACCGGCATTGCCAATAAAGGCGCCATGCTGACGCAGATGGCAAACTTCTGGTTTGAAAAACTAAAAGACGTGGTGCCTAACCACTTGACGGGCATTGACCCGCAAAGTGTAGTCACAGATGCCGCAGAAAAGATGCAGCTGGCGAATCGCGCTGTGGTCGTTAAAAAGCTAAAAGCTTTGCCGATTGAGGCGATTGTGCGTGGTTACTTGGTGGGTAGTGGTTGGAAGGAATATAAAGCAAAAGGTACCGTTTGTGGCATTCAATTGCCAGCGGGCTTGCAAGAAGCTTCTAAGCTGCCGACACCAATTTTCACGCCATCAAGCAAAGCTGGGGTGGGTGAGCATGATGAAAATATCAGCTTGCAGCAAGCGGCTGATTTACTGGGTAAAGACCTCAGTGAGCAAGTGGCAAAGGTCAGTATTGCCTTGTATCAACAGGCGGCTGAGTATGCGCTTACACGCGGTATTATCATTGCCGATACTAAATTTGAGTTTGGATTAGACGCAGATGGTGTGTTGCATGTGATGGATGAAGTATTAACGCCAGACTCATCACGCTTTTGGCCTGCGGATAGTTATGTGGTGGGTAAAAATCCACCAAGTTATGACAAGCAATACGTACGCGATTGGCTGGAAGCCAGCGGCTGGAACAAAACGCCGCCAGCGCCTGAGCTGCCTGCGGATGTGGCACAAAAAACCAGTGAAAAATACATGGAAGCTTTCGAGCGCCTCACTGGGCAACCTTTGCATTTAGTTTAAGTCTGGCGGCGTAAAGCGTATTTTGTTACAAGGCTTAAAATCTTTAGCAAGGCAGTTGAAGCAAGAGCTTGCGGTATATCGATTGGTACTGAAGCATCCAGAAACGCCATGGATTGCTAAGCTGTTTTTGGGGTTGGCGGTGGGGTATTTTCTGCTGCCATTCGACCTGATTCCAGACTTCATTCCAGTGCTCGGTCAGTTGGATGATGTGATTATTATTCCAGTTTTACTCTATATCGCATTACAGTTTATTCCAAAACCTGTGCTTCAAAGTTGCCGAGCACAAGTGCAGTCGCAATCAAGTCATCCTGTGTAAAAAGCCATTAGTATGGCTTTTTAGCTGAGCTTGCTATAATTGCGCCTTAAAATTTATGTACATCAAAATTTATGTATGTTAACCAATCAGTAGAATTTATTAATTTAGGAATCAGCAATGTCGTTAAACCAAGTGCCAACCGGTAAAGATGTCCCAAATGATTTCAATGTCATCATTGAAATTCCAATGCAAGGTGACCCAGTTAAATATGAAGTGGATAAAGAAAGTGGCGCGATTTTCGTAGACCGCTTTATGGGTACTTCAATGCAATACCCAACCAATTATGGCTACGTGCCACACACTTTGGCTGACGATGGCGATCCTGTAGATGTGCTTGTAATGACACCCGTACCATTGATTCCTGGCGTGGTTGTGCGTTGCCGTCCGCTAGGCGTATTAATGATGGAAGATGAAGCGGGTATGGATGCGAAAGTATTAGCTGTGCCTGTGGATAAAGTATGTGGCTTATACGGACATCTTAAAAACCATACGGATATTTCTGAATGGCGTCTAAATATGATTGCTCACTTTTTTGAGCACTATAAAGATCTAGACAAAGGCAAGTGGGTAAAAATTAATGGTTGGGGTGATATTGAGCAAGCCAAGAAAGAGATTCTTGAAGGTGTTGAGAATTACAGCAAGGCTGAGGTTAAACCAGCGTTCTAATTTAATATTTTCTAGTGACTAGTTATTAGTTACTGGTCATTACTTCAGCAATAAAAAACGGCAGCCTAGGCTGCCGTTTTTTATTGCTGCTAAGTTTACATATGCAATAGCGGCACAATCAGTAGTGCCACAATATTAATGATTTTAATCAATGGATTAACGGCTGGGCCTGCGGTGTCTTTGTAAGGGTCGCCTACCGTGTCGCCCGTGACGGCAGCTTTGTGGGCGTCGGAACCTTTGCCGCCGTGATTGCCATCTTCAATATATTTTTTAGCATTGTCCCAAGCGCCGCCGCCAGTACACATGGAGATGGCAACAAATAGGCCTGTGACAATGGTTCCCATCAGCATGCCGCCCAAGGCGATAGGCCCCAGTATTAAGCCTACGGCAACGGGTACGGCTACAGGTAGTAGTGATGGGATCATCATTTCTTTAATAGCGGCGGTGGTTAGCATGTCCACGGCCTTGCCATATTCTGGTTTAGCTGTGCCTTCCATAATGCCTTTGATGTCGCGGAATTGGCGACGCACCTCTTCAACAACGGCACCTGCGGCGCGGCCAACGGCTTCCATCGCCATAGCTGCGAATAGGAACGGGATTAATCCGCCAATGAATAAGCCAATAATCACCATTGGGTCACTCAGGTCAAACTTCACATCAATGCCTGCACCCTGTAGCTTATGCGTGTAGTCGGCAAAGAGTACCAGCGCAGCCAAACCGGCAGAGCCAATCGCATAGCCTTTGGTGACGGCTTTAGTTGTGTTGCCTACAGCATCTAATGGATCTGTGACATCGCGTACTTCTTTGGGTAAGCCTGCCATTTCTGCAATGCCGCCTGCATTGTCTGTAATCGGGCCGTAAGCATCTAAGGCAACCACAATGCCGGCCATGCTCAACATGGAAGTTGCGGCAATTGCAACGCCATACAAGCCGCCCAAGTGATGCGATACGAAAATTGCGAGACACACAGAAAGCACAGGCCAAGCGGTTGATTTCATTGAGATGCCAATGCCGGCAATAATGTTGGTTGCATGGCCCGTGGTAGAGGCTTGAGCGATGTGTTTTACTGGGGCGTAATCTGTGCCTGTGTAGTATTCGGTAATCCACACTAACGCCGCAGTGAGTACCAAACCGACTGCACATGCGCCAAATAACTGATTGGCTGAAATGGTGAGTTCACCAGCAGTAATGCCTTCGGGAAACATTCTCATAGTGACAAAATAAAATGCCGCCAGCGATAATGTGCCGGCAACCGCTAGGCCTTTATATAGCGCTGGCATCACGTTCTTCATACCGGGTGAAGCTTTAACAAAGAAGCAGCCAACGATAGAGGCCACGATAGAAACTGCAGCTAACATGAGCGGATAAATGATGGCGCCTGTACTTTGAATCAGGAGGCTGCCTAATACCATGGTGGCGATTAACGTTACGGCATAAGTCTCGAATAAGTCAGCGGCCATGCCTGCACAGTCGCCAACGTTATCACCCACGTTATCGGCAATCACGGCTGGGTTACGAGGGTCATCTTCAGGGATACCTGCTTCCACTTTACCAACCAAGTCAGCACCTACGTCAGCGCCTTTGGTGAAGATTCCGCCACCTAATCGTGCAAATATCGAAATGAGTGATGAACCAAACGCTAAGCCAATCAACGGGTTTAAATTGGTTGCACTTTCGCCGCCTAGAAAAGCATAAAAGCCAGCGACGCCTAGCAGGCCTAAGCCAACCACGAGCATGCCCGTAATAGCGCCACCCTTGAAGGCAACGTCCAGCGCTGGGCCGATACCTTTAGTCGCCGCTTGGGCGGTGCGTACGTTGGCTTTGACTGAAACATTCATGCCGATAAAGCCACATGCGCCAGAGAGTACTGCGCCAATGACAAAGCCAATAGCCGTTGTTACATTGAGGAAAATACCGATAAGCACTGCTAGTACGATGCCGACGATAGTGATGGTTTTATATTGACGGGCTAGATAAGCTGCAGCCCCTTGTTGAATTGCGCTGGCGATTTCTTGCATGCGCGCATTGCCTGCGGGTAAGTTTGAAATCCATTTACTCATTACTACGCCATACAGTACTGCCAGAACGGCCGCACTGATAGCAATCATTAATGCGATTGACATAACATCTCCCTATCTAAATTTTTATAAATTCGTTAAAAATTAATGCGTGTACGACATTAAATACAACTACTAAAATAAAACTAGTGCTAAGCGGACTTGAGCGCTCAATAGTTATTACGTATATCAATTACCATTAAAACTTGTATTGCTTTAAGTTTGACTACACTTTCAATTTGATTAACGCAGTGACAACTCATTATTGCATTAATTAGTCTAGGTGAACAACATAATCAGGCTTAACAGCGTTACCCAATCTCGAAGCAGGGCTGGTTCTGATTTAGATTTAAGTCTTGGTGGCTAACCTAGCTAATGCTTCACCGAGGGCTGTACCTGATAGTTTTTTTGCTAGTGTTTGTACGCTAGTTGCGGCCACTGGGCTGAGCTTTTTAATGGCTTTAGGCTTGGGGGTGAGGGTAGATTTCACTTGCACTTTCACAAGAATTGAAGTAACTTCACACCCTTGCTTTTCTAGCTTAATCAATAGGCTAGGTATGAAAAGCTTAATTTTTGCGGCGACTGCATTGTTGTCTGCAAATATGGTGATTTGCTTATTTTTAATGCTGCTTGCATGGCTAAATTCGGCCAAGTTGTCAGGCGCAATCGCCCCCCAAATATTTTGCGCAATCTGAGTTTCTTTATTGCGTGCATTGATCGCAACAAGCTCTGGCTGATTCAGTAATGCGTTAAATCGCTGCATGGCTACCTTTGTTGCAAGATCTGGCAGGGGTTAGGAGTGGAATGAATATCATCTTTGTCTCAAATAGTATGTCGAAAGCTAAAACGTTAACGGTTTTTCAGGTTAGCGCCATTGTGCTCGCATTGATATTGGTGCCAATGTTTGTTGCTTTGTTGCTGATTGTGCCACAGGAGCCATCGACAAAACAGGGGGTAAAGTCATTGATTCCCGCCCGGCTTAACTTTTCTTTCAATAATCCACAAAAACATTTGGATGCTTACGCGATTCAATTAGGCGAAATGCAGGCGCGCATGATGCGTCTGGATGCGCAAAGTGAGCGCCTAGCCAAGTTGGCTAATGATAAATCGGGTGATACGAAAAAAACAGTACGTGATAATACAGCTGTGCAGCCCGCGCCATTAAAGCCAAATCAAGGTGGCCCCTTAGTGCTGGACGCACCACTATCTGAGCCAGACTTGCAAAAGAAAATTGCAGAGCTTATGGCGCAAATAGACCTTAAAACAGATTACCTCAGTGACTTGGAGGCGCGGTTGTTGCAGCAGAGTGTATTGAAAGATACGCTACCTAACAGAAGCCCTGTCATGGTCGAGTTCAACTCATCCAGTTTTGGTTGGCGGTTAGACCCATTTAATGGCCATAAAGCCTTTCATGAAGGCTTGGATTTTACGGCCTCTGTAGGCACGCCGATTTACGCTGCTGCAGGGGGTATTGTGACAACAGCCGAGCAAACGCCTGATTATGGTAAAATCGTCAAAATAGATCATGGATCTGGCTTGGAAACGCGTTATGCGCATGCCTCATCCATCATGGTTAAAGTCGGAGATCGTGTTGAAAAAGGGCAGAAAATTGCTGAAGTCGGTAGTACCGGCCGTTCAACCGGGCCGCATCTGCATTACGAAATACGGTTGGATGGCAATGCGCTTGACCCAAGAAAGTATCTTAAAGCGAGTAGTTAAATTGTTGTCCGTTATTGAAAAGATGAAAGTAAGCCCCATTCACTAATTATGAATTTTTACGGACTACATTACAGTATGTTAGGTTTTCCTTCTGGCGCTAGGCATTCAGCTTAAAATTTCAAGACTAAACTCTAAGATTAAAATCGTCCATCTCACTCACAATAAAAACAGTCCTTTATCCTTTAGCGGAAAGTTAATCATTTCATGATATCTACGTTGTTCAAAAAATTATTCGGCAGTCGTAATGACAGGTTAGTTAAACAGTATGCGCAGAAAGTAGAGCTCATTAATGCCCTAGAACCTGCCATGCAGGCTTTGAGTGATGAAGCGCTGAGGGCGAAAACGGTTGAGTTTAAGCAACGCTATAGCAATGGTGAAAGTTTGGATCAGCTATTGCCAGAAGCATTTGCCGTTGTGCGTGAAGGTAGTAAGCGTGCGCTGGGCATGCGTCATTTTGATGTGCAGCTGATAGGCGGTATGGTGCTGAATGCGGGAAAAATCGCCGAAATGCGTACTGGTGAAGGTAAAACATTGGTTGCTACATTGCCAACCTACCTGAATGCCCTGACGGGTAACGGCGTGCATGTGATTACGGTGAATGATTACCTAGCTAAGCGCGATGCGGAGTGGATGGGTAAGCTATATAACTTTTTGGGTTTAAGTATCGGCATTAATTTGTCACAAATGCCAACGGATGCCAAGCGTCAGGCTTATGCCGCGGATATTACGTATGGTACGAATAATGAATACGGCTTTGATTATCTGCGCGATAACATGGTGTATACCACTGGTGAGCGTGTACAACGTGGTTTAAGTTACGCGCTGATTGATGAAGTGGACTCGATTCTGATTGATGAAGCGCGTACACCATTGATTATTTCAGGTCAGGCAGATGATAGCGTGGCTCTGTATAGTCAAATTAATGACGTTGCTGCAAAACTGGTGCCACAAACTGAAGAAGAAGGCGCTGGCGATTTCTGGGTTGATGAAAAAGCGCAAAATGTAGTTATGTCAGAGCAAGGCCATGAGCATGCGGAAGCGTTGCTCGCTGAGTCTGGTTTACTGATTGAAGGCTCAAGTTTGTATGATGCAGCGAATATTACTTTGGTGCATCACCTGTACGCATCACTACGTGCTCGCAATTTGTATCACCGCGATCAGCATTATGTAGTGCGTGATGGCGATATTATCATTGTCGATGAATTTACTGGTCGTATGATGGCTGGTCGTCGTTGGTCTGATGGGTTGCATCAAGCGGTTGAAGCGAAAGAGGGGGTTGATATTCAGAAAGAAAATCAAACGCTTGCTTCGATTACTTTCCAGAACTACTTCCGTATGTACGCTAAGCTATCAGGCATGACTGGTACGGCTGACACTGAAGCTTACGAGTTTAACCAGATTTATAACTTGGAAACGGTTGTGATTCCAACGCACCGTGGCATGCAGCGTAAAGATGCGATGGATAAGGTCTATCGCACCTCTCGCGAAAAGTATGAAGCGGTTATTTTAGATATTAAAGAATGCAAGGGTCGTGGTCAGCCAGTATTGGTGGGTACTACTTCAATTGAAAACTCAGAGCTAATCTCAAAACTGCTGACAGAGGCTAAGTTAGATCACCAAGTGTTGAATGCGAAGCAGCATGAGCGTGAAGCGCACATTATTGTGCAAGCAGGTCGTCCAGGTGTGATTACCATCGCGACTAACATGGCTGGTCGTGGTACGGATATTGTGCTGGGTGGCAATCCAGAACCTGATATCGAGCTTGTAGAGGCAGATGAAACGTTGTCTGAAGCGCAAAAAGCAGCGCGTATCGCTGAGATTAAAGCTGAATGGCAAGTGCGTCATGATGGTGTGTTAGCTGCAGGTGGTTTGCACATTATTGGTACAGAGCGTCATGAGTCACGTCGTGTCGATAACCAATTGCGTGGACGTTCTGGCCGTCAGGGTGATGCTGGTTCTAGCCGCTTTTACCTTTCATTAGAAGATCAATTACTCCGTATTTTCGCTTCTGACCGTGTTTCTGCCATTATGGAAAAACTCAATATGCCAGACGGCGAGGCGATTGAGCATCCTTGGGTCACACGCGCTATTGAAAATGCGCAACGTAAAGTTGAAGGCCGCAACTTTGACATTCGTAAACAATTGCTTGAGTACGATGATGTGGCTAATGACCAACGTAAAGTGATTTACGAACAACGTAATGAGTTGCTGGATGCTGTTGATGTTGGCGATACCATCAAAGCCATGCGTGACGATGTGATTACCAGCATTATTTCTGCACATATCCCGCCTGATAGCGTTGAGGAATTATGGGATGTGCCAGCTTTAGAAAAAGAGCTGAGAACTGAGTTTGGTTTGGATTTACCTTTGCAAAAGATGCTTGAAGATAATCCAGACTTGCATGAAGAAACGCTGCGTGAACGCATTTTTGAAGCTTCTGACAGCATGTACGTGGCTAAAGAAGAACAAGCCAGCGCAGATATTATGCGTCAGTTTGAGCGTTCAGTCATGCTACAAAGCATTGATAATCATTGGCGTGAGCACTTGGCTGCATTGGATCATTTGCGTCAAGGCATCCATTTGCGTTCATACGCACAAAAAAATCCTAAGCAGGAATACAAGCGTGAGGCTTTTGAGTTGTTTGAAGGCTTACTCAACACGGTAAAAACAGAAGTGACCAAGGTGACGATGTTGGTGCAAGTGAAGACAGAAGCCGATGTTGAAGCGGTAGAAAGACCTGTGGAAGTTGAAAATGTGCAGTATCAGCATGCAAATTATGATGAAGCATTGGCTGTGGCCGATGATGAGCATAGTCAGGAAGCTTCAGCACAGCCTATCATCCGTGATGGCGTGAAAGTTGGTCGCAACGATCCATGCCCATGCGGATCAGGTAAGAAATATAAGCAATGTCATGGTGTATTAAGTTAAAAATCTGAGTGCGGTAAGGGCAACACGTTATAACGTTGCACCTTATTAAATAATTGAAAATTAGGATGATTGGGAATTATGTCTGAATACACGCAAGTTAGAGTTGAGTCGCCTTGTATCGGGGTTTGTGCGATAGATGAATCGAATGGCTTTTGCTTGGGTTGTTATCGTACTGTGGATGAAATTAAAGCTTGGTTCGATATGAGCCAAGCTGAAAAGAAAGATTTGATGGTGCAGTTAGACGAGCGCCAGTTATCACAAACCAATTTTGACGCTTAGATTAGCGTCATATTAATCGTAAGTATTTAGATCGTCACGCTTCTGCTGTAAACGTCTTAATGCCAAGGATGACGCCTTGGTTTCTTAATTGCTCCAGCATTTCCAAGCCAAACTGAATAATAGTTTCTGGTTGTAGATGCTTTATTCCATTGGCTATCAATGTAAGTGCTTGTTCACTCGTGATTGCGTCGTGTTGTAGTAATTCAATCAGGTTGTACGTTACAGCGTTTAGTTCAATAAACTTTACAACATCATCCGTATTTCGATAAACCAATAGGTACGTTTTGCACTGCTCTTTGGGCACGTGTCGGGGTGCAATTTTTTGTACTGCGTAATCATAGCTGAGTAGTTGCATGGCAGGCGTGAATACAGGTTGATGGGTGAGTAAATTGCCTGTGGCATCTATTTTATATGGCGTGCCATTTGCTTCAAGTGTGTCGGACATGAACATCACTTGCAGTTCAACCCATTCGTAGTGGCATAAATCGCCTAAATAAGACGGCAAATCAGCTTGAGTCGCTAAAAACTTTAGAAATTCTTCTGGAATCTCACGAAATAGCGGGCTGTTTGCTGAGTGTTCGCGTAAAAAAGTTTTGGTTAACTTGAGCCATGCACGTTTGCCTAATACCTTTTGTGTGACTGGAAAGCAGGCTGAGACGGATTCAAACAAATTGTTGAATACAATCTCCTTGTAAACCGCCATGCGCTCTGTGGGTACGTTTTCTGGTTGTGGATGGCACATTGGGTCGCGCAGGTGCGCACAAAATGCTTGCTGATAACGTTGGAAGCTAGGCAGTGCGTTTGTCATGCTGCGGCGCTTTATAATAGTTTTGTAGCGTGCTGATCTTGTTGATTTCCTGCATCAACAGATTCAGTGGTGGAATATTGTTGTCTCGTTCCAGTAAGGTCGGAAATGTGCCGAATAATTGGTAGGCCTCTTCTAGCAAGGCCCATACCGGATCAATAATGTCCTCTCCATGCGTATCCACCAATAAGTCCGGTTTTTGCTGATAATGACCTGCAACGTGGCCATAAATAATGCGCTCGCCGGGGATGCCGCGTAAGAATTCGTGCGCGTCAAAACCGAAGTTGACGCTATTGACGTAAATGTTATTGATATCAATATGTAGCAGGCAGTCGGCTTCCGTGAGCACGGCTTTGATGAAACTGAGTTCATTCATCGTCGATATGGGGGCTTTTACATAAAACGAAGCATTTTCTACAGCAATACGCTCCCCCAGAATGTCCTGAGTTTGACGAATGCGTGCTGCAACATACTGGACGGCTTCTTCAGTAAATGGAATCGGCAGCAGGTCGTACAAGTAGCCTTGCTGACCATTGTAAGCATCGGTTGAGTAGCTTAAATGTTCGGTATACAGCGGGATGTGATGCTGCAGTAGAAATTTTTTGACTTGCTTTAAGAAGTCCGTATTGAGTGGGCTTAGTCCACCAAGTGACAGGCACAGACCGTGACAAACAATGGGGTAGCGCTCTACAAACCAATCCAGTTGTTTAGCCGCTTTACCGCTGACATTAATCCAGTTTTCTGGTGCAATTTCTACAAAATTAATATTGGCAATGCTATCGTCGCCAAAGGCGGTTTGAATTTGGGGAATCAGCTCGCGCTTCAACCCCAAACCCACACCGTTAATGCTGGACTCTTGATGACGTTGATCTGTCATGATAAACGGCACTTTCAAAGTACGCTTACAGTGCTACTTATTTAGTTTTGCTTTCTGCATCTTTGCGCATTTCAGCGCTACATGCGCCTTCTTTCATTTTGTCAGCACTACATTTACCTTCTTTGGCTTTTGCTGCAGCGGCCTTTTCCATCGCAGCCTTTTTGCTGGCACCACATTTGCCTGTAGCACATTTACCATCCTTCATTTTGCCTTCTGAATTGTCTGCAACTTGATAGCCGCTTGCTAAAGACTTGGCTGCAAATGGGTTCTCAGCGGCATTCACTGCAGTGGCTGCGATTGATAAAGCGAAAGCACCAGTAATAGCTAATGCGATTGATTTTTTAGTGTTGTTCATAGTTAATCCTTTTTTAAAGTAAATTTAATTTCAGAAATTGTATATTGTTTAATGGAGTCCAGAGTCAGTAGACCTATTTATTGCACGGGAAATTCGGTCTCTTGCCTCTAAACTAAGTTGTATAGTGCTGTCATTTTCAGTGTATTGCGCCATGCGTTTAATGGCATTGCTCAATAAACGTAACTGGCGATTAAAATGTGTACAGGCATCGCAAATAAAAAGATGAAACCGTAACCGCGCACGTTCTGACCAAGACAGAGGACGGTCTAAAGATTGTGACACGAGTCGACTGGCTTGTTTACAAGTAAGCATGAACATCATCTTCTACCCTGTAATCCAGTTGATCTCTAAGCATTTTCTTAATCCCATCCGGGCTCTATACAACATTACCCAAGCATTGGTCGCCGTAATATCCAGTTCCTTACAAATATTTTCATTATCTATTTCGTGTATGTCACGCATGCTGAAAATAGCCGCTAATTTAGCTGGAAGTCTATCCATGCATGTACTTAAAACGGCAAAAAATTGTTTTTGTTCGAGTGCGTTATCTGGCATCTCCAAAGTTTGTGGCTTATCCAGCCAATGACCCGTGCTATCAAAAAAGTCATCCATACTCGTATCCGAAGCATCAAGGTCAATTAAATCAGAGATCGGTTGCTCGCGAATCTGCTTGCGTTGCGCATCAATGATTTTATGTTTGAGTATACCGGTCAGCCAAGTGCGGGCAGATGACTCGCCTTCAAAGCTGTTATTTTTAATGGCCGCCAACATGGTTTCTTGCACAGCATCTTCGGCTTGGTGCGTGTCGCGGAGTCTTGCTAATGCGAAACGGTAAAGGTAGTCGCCGTGCTCATTAAGCCAATTGTTGATGTTGTTCATCTTAAGATTAAATCATGAATAGTATGGATTGCCTACCACAATCCGTTACGTTGTTTCTGGGCTGCTAGGTGGGTTGCTGTAAGGAATGACATGGTTCTTTGACTAAGCAATGTCTGCGTTATCACGCATCTAAAATCAAAGGAGAAAACCATGCTGCACTCAATCAATCTACAACAAACTGTGCCGGTAAAATTATATGTTGGCATCACACAACGCCTGGAGGATTTCTCTACATGGCTACCGCAATTAGTTTTGCGTGGCATTCTGGCTTGGGAGTTTTTAGAATCAGGGCTAGAAAAATATCATGGCCAGAATTGGTTTGCTGATATTACGTTTCCATTTCCGCTTAGTCTGCTGCCGGCGGATTATAGTTGGGGCTTGGCAACATTTTTTGAAGTCGTCGGCGCCGTAGCCTTGTTGATTGGACTCGGTACGCGGTTTTTTACAATGACGCTAATGATTCTTACTGTAGTGGCGATATTAACGGTGCATTGGCCTGAGCATTTTGGCTCTGTATTTGATTTTTTAAAAGGGTATCGTATCGTGGATGAGGCGGGGGATGGTTTTGGCAATTACAAACTTCCACTCATGTATTTGGTGATGTTTCTGCCGCTACTTTTCGGTGGTGCCGGTAAGGCGAGTGTGGACTATTATTTAAAATGCAGCTTATTCAAAAGGCATGGTTGATCGTAGCTTATTCACAGTTCAGGATGTTTTATCCATCCTGAACGCTGCTCATGTCAAAATAACTAAAGCGGGCTAGCTGGTTGGCTTTTAGCTGAGACTATTTTTAACATTTCGCTTAGTTCTTTTTCTAATAACTTTTCATCGCCAGTGTTCAATGCTACAAGTCTTCTGAGATTGGTCATGCTATCCAAGTCTATGTGTACACACTCGATGCCAATAAACTGCCCGGACTGGTGAACGACATTGCCTTTCATGATGATGTTCTCACCATCTCTTCCCAGTAACAGGGTCATCGTACAGCTTCTTAGGTTAACGGCTTTGGTGAGGGGCTTATCGATTTTCAGCAGCGCACCTTTTAGAGAGATATCGAGTAGCTGCGCTGTTTGTACTTCATCAATAAGATGAATCTTTAACTGTACCTCGGCATGAAAGGCGATTCGTGAAAAATGGCGGGACTCATTGGGATTCTGTGTGTTCATATTTCCTCCTCAATTCAGTGCTTACGACCTATGCATCAGAATTTTTACTATACACCACACTTGGCAAGTAGGGGTAACACCGCAGGCGTGACGCTTTAGAGTTTTAATGCTTTTTCATTCAATAAACGCAGATAGTTCGCTGAATCCAAAGGCGTATTATTGTGTTGTGCCTGCCAGATGGTTTCTGCCAGACAGTCGAGTAAGTCGTGTTGCGCCATGTGCTTATCGCCATGATGCTTGCACAGCTTATCGTAAATGGGTGTGATGCCTATGGGTTGGTTAATGGCAATCTGTTCAATCACTGATAGGTGCAGGCTTAAGTGCAGAAATGGATTGGTTTCGCCCATTTCAGGAAAGTACTGTTGGTTCATATAGCGTTCAGGCGCATCTAACACCACATGGTACTCGGGATGCATTTGCATGACCTCAATCGCAATCTTTTCCAAGTCTGTCAGTGTTACATTTTGTTTGAATTTTGCCCAAGCATCAAAAAAGAATTGTCGTACTTGATCTCGGCTGGGGTTATATAAACTCATGTAGTGGCTCAGTTTTTAGGAGTTAGATGGTGCTGCACTATTGTGCAGCAAATAGCGATAGCACTACAGAGTAAGGTAATAGCTGATTCTTACCTTGAATCGATGTGATTTCGCCGTTGCCGTAAAAGCCTAATAACGGCATGTTCGGTAGCTTTCTGGTGAGCACTTTTAAGTCATGGTCTATACCATCGAAATATGGACCACGACCTAGGCAGGAAAACAACAGGCCAAAATCAGGTTTTTTATTGAGGTCTTCAACCAATTGATGTGTCATCAGTAGTATGTCAGCCTCAGCTACGCTTTGGTCGCGGATGCTCCAGCGCAGGAATTGCCCTGCTGGCAAGGCTTGGGCAAGGGTGATGCTGTCGTTACTTTCATCATAACTAATGATATTGGTCAGGTCATAGTTGCCCGCATTGATGTCCTCAGCACTGCTTGCATAGGCTGCCATTATTAGGTGCAAGGGTACTGGTTCTTCACTTTTGCTGTGTAACTTCCAAGCCTTTTGCAGTGTTGTCCAAGGGGTAGATTGCGTCTTTTCACTTGTTAACAGCGTAATATCAAAATCTTTAGCCTGATTGATTGCGAGTGCTTGTGTCAGGAATTTCAGGCCATGTGAAGCTTTGCTTCTAACATCAACTCCTGTAAAAAAGGCATCCACATGCCCAGACAATTCGCCCTTGGCATTTTGCCATACGGAAAAGTTACCTTGGCCGATTGCATCGCCTGATACGCCGCCATAGCGTACATTGCCATCATTTAGCCATGTGCTGTTAATCGCATTTGGGGCGCTTAATGTGAACAGTGGTTGTTGTTGATGGTTGTTGATGGGTAATTGCAGGCTGACTTCGTCGCCAAATACCATTGCCGCTGCTGCTGGCGCATCTAGGATCCAATCGTCTTCAGTGAAAATTCCTGAGGCAGAGCAGCCCATGACTTGCGTACAGTTTGCAGCTTTTGCTGCAGCTTTAATGGCGGCTTGTGGGTGGCTTGCAAATTCAGAGGTGAGTAGTAGCAAGACGCTATTTGCAACGCTAATGCCAGCTTTGTGCATGGCCTGTGATACGGCTTGTGCGGCTAACTCAGGTGCTGCTTGGTTGCCGAACGCGATACTGGTTGCGACCTTCATCGTTTATCCTGCCGATAAAGATTTTCTATTCCTAGTTCTTTGTCTGGATACTCGCACAAATCTACAATACAGCACTGCTCGCATTTTGGTTTACGCGCAGTACAAGTGTAACGGCCATGTAATATCAGCAAGTGGTGTGCATCTTGCATAAACTGTGGCGGAATGGTTTTGAGATATTTCTTTTCAACCTCCAGCACGGTTTTACCCGTAGCAAGCTTGATGCGATTGCCCAATCGGAATAAATGGGTATCCACGGCAATGGTCGGCTGACCGAAGGCAGTGTTCAAAATTACATTGGCGGTTTTTCGTCCTACGCCTGGCAAGGCTTCCAGCGCTATGCGTGTGTCAGGTACCTGTGATTGATGTTGTGTGATTAACAATTGACAGGTAGCGAGGATGTTTTTGGCTTTGGCATGGTACAAGCCTATGGTTCTAATATATTGCTCTAGTCCTTCTAGCCCTAGTTCGAGAATTTTTTCTGGAGTGTTGGCTACAGCAAATAACTTGTCCGTAGCAATATTCACGCCTTTGTCGGTTGATTGTGCCGATAAAATCACGGCAATCAGCAGTTCAAATGTGCTGCTATGCTTAAGTTCTGTGGATGGGTTTGGGATTGCAACGCTTAAGCGCTCGAAAATCTCAAGGCGCTGCTTAGAATTCATGTGAGCTCATAGATTTCTACTCGGTGTTAGTGGCTGGTTACCGGCTGAAGTATTGGCATTTGTGTATTGGTTTTAGCTGCGTTTCTAATGTCAATCCAATTGCGCAATGCAACCAGTGTACCCAAACCTAAAAAGGCACCTGGCGGCAATACTGCCAATAAGAAGCCGTGGTAATCAGGAATGACCGTTAGTACAAACTGTTTAGCTGCAGGGCCAAACACCAAGTCCAAGCCAGAAAAAAGTGTACCTTTACCCACAAGCTCGCGCAGGCCGCCTAGCAAACCTAGTACTAAAGTTGAACCTAAGCCCATCATAAAGCCATCCAGCATTGATGGAACGGGCGTGTTTTTAGCGGCGAAAGATTCTACACGAGCAAGTACGATGCAGTTCACGACGATGAGTGGAATGAAAATGCCCAATACTTTATGTAGTGGATGTGCAAAGGCATTGATAGACATGTCGATGACGCTGACTAGCGCCGCAATGACTAATATGAATACTGGTACGCGAATCTCATTGGGTACGAATTTACGTACAGGTGATACCGAGCCATTAGCTGCAGCCATGACAAGTGCGGTGGCGATGCCTAAGCTTAGGCCATTCACCGCGGTGGTTGTGACCGCTAAAGTTGGGCATAAGCCTAATAGCTGGACGACTCCTGGGTTTTGTTTCCATAAGCCGTTGATTGAGATTTCTTTATAGAGACTTAGGTTGCTCATGATTTCTCCTTTTGCTCTTGTTTAGACTCAGCAAAAAGCATTTGTTTATTCATTTCAAAAAATTGCAGCGATTTGGCAACGGCTTTTACCACGGCGCGAGGGGTAATAGTTGCCCCCACCATGTAATCAAACTTTCCGCCGTCTTTTTTTACTTGCCATTGTTGGGCAGATGTTTTGCTTAAAGATTCCTCATTAAACAGTTTTATCCAATTGCCGCGTGCAATATCAATGTAATCACCCAGCCCCGGGGTTTCTTTATGCGCTAATACACGTACACCGCTTACGCTACCATCGGCACGAATTGCAATGAGCATTTTGATGTCGCCACTGTAACCATCATGCGCAATCGCTTCTAGAATGACGCCTGCAGCTTGGTGATTCAGTTTTGCGATGTTGGCTTCAGCAGGCAGGCGATTACCCAGCATGTCATTTGGTGCAATAGAGACAACTTCCTTCAATAAGTCATTGTCGTATGCGCGTTCAGGCAGGATTTGTTTAAACAGTGCTAAGCGCGCCTCTTTCTCACTGGCTTCAATCGGGGCACGTGTGATTTCAAATATATAAGCCAATAATGCAGTGCCGACTAAGGCAAAAGCAATCATGGTGATCGCTGTTTTGAGTGCGTGCTTAATGAGAGTATCTGGCATAACTAACTTTCTTTGTGGCCAAAAACGCGTGGTTGAGTGCAGGCATCTATCAGTGGTACACACATGTTCATGAGTAATACGGCGAAGGCGACGCCATCTGGGTAGCCCCCATAGACGCGAATGAGATAAGTGGTTATGGCTACGCCTGCTGCAAAATATAGTTTGCCACGCGGGGTAGTCGGACCGCTGATTGGGTCGGTAATGATGAAAAAAGCCGCTAGCATGGATGCACCGCTCATTAAGTGAAATAGCGGGTTGGCAAAGTGTGCAGGGTTGAAGGTGTAGAAGCCTAGCGAGATTAGCGTGAGCGCGGCTAAAAATGCGGTGGGTAAGTGCCAGCTAATGATGCGTTGTTGCAATAGGTATAACCCGCCCAATAAATATGCGCCGGTGATGACTTCACCGCCTTTTGCGCCAAACGTGCCGAATATAGGTGCTTGTGTAATGCTTGCCACGTCATGCTTGAGCATGAGCTGTGTTTTTAGATAATCAAGCGGCGTGGCTGACGTGATGGCATCCACTTTGATATTTTCAGGTAATACGCTGGTGAAAATAAAATGCAGTTGATCCATAAAGCCGAGCGGGGCTTTTGCCAGCGATAGTGGAGCCGGCCATTTGGTCATGATGAGTGGAAATGAAATAAGCAGTACTGCGTACCCCACCATAGCTGGGTTGAATGGGTTGTAACCTAAGCCGCCGTAGAGTTGCTTGGCAATGACAATCGCAAAAAATGTACCGACAACAACTAGCCACCATGGCGCCAGAGGCGGTAGCGCCAGCGCGAGTAGCCATGCGGTGACTACTGCGCTCATGTCCATTAAATAGGGTTGAATCGGGCGTTGGCGGATTTTGAGTAGTGCGGCTTCAGCAAGCAAGGCTGTAATAGTTGCTAGCGTCAGTGTGACTAAAATGCCGCCACCAAAAATCCATACGTAAGCCATGATTGCTGGCACCAGTGCCAGCAATACCTTGAACATGATGACGCTAACGGTGGGGGCGTCTGTAATGTATGGTGAGCGATTCAAGTGTTTATCCTAATTTATTTTTTCTTTATTATTTTGCTTTGACGTTATATTTGTATAGCTAGGCAGCCCGGATGTTTATTGACTGCTGTTATTTAGTCGGTGTATCTTCAGTTTTTTCTACGGCAAGCTGTTGTGCTTTTTCACGGATCTCATCGGTCTTGTTAATTTCAGCTTGTACAGAAGCACTTACATTTTCGACATTTTTTGGCGCAATGCCAGCTTGAGCTGCGGCTAGTTTTTGAGCTTTTGCACGTTCAATCGCGGCTGCAATCAAGGCTTGTTTGTCTGACTTGACCTCTGCTTGCTTGTTTTCAGTGCTGGCAGATTTGGCTTCTAGTGTAGTGGCTACCGTTTTTTCTGACGTGGCCTCAGTTGCATCACCTGTAGCCGCCAGCTTTTGTGCTTTTGCCCGTGCGATAGCCGCGGCAATTGCCGCTTGTTTATCGGATGCAGCGGCATCATTGACGGTAGTTGCTACTTCTGGGTTGGTGAGTGGCTCTGATGCAGGTTGTACAGCATCTTTTTTAGTTTCGGTTTTAGTGGCTTGCGCTCGTTCAGCATGCTTCTGGGCGCGCTCCAGCTTTTCACGCTCAATACGCGCCAGTCTGAATTCATTGCGCTCACGCGCCAAGTCGGCGGCATCTTTAGCTTTATCTGCGGCGATAATTTCGCTTTTTGCATAACGATAATATTGCACCAATGGGATGTCGCTCGGGCATACATAGGAGCAGCAGCCGCATTCAATGCAGTCGAACAAGTTGTAGTCGCGTGCTTTTTCAAAATTATCTGATTTTGAAAACCAGTATAGTTCTTGTGGTTGCAAGTTGACTGGGCATGCTTCTGCACAGCGCGTGCAGCGTATGCATGGCATGGCGGGCGGCGGTGCTGGAAATAGATGCGGTGCAGCAGCGATGATGCAATTCGCTGCTTTGGTGATAGGTACGTCAGTATTGGGTAAGTCAAAGCCCATCATTGGGCCACCCATTACAAAGTGCGTCGTGTCTGGCTTTGCACCACCTGCGGCGTCAATGAGAGTTTTTAACGGTGTGCCGAATAAAACTTCAAAATTCTGCGGTTTTTCTACGTTGCCGGTCATCGACACGATACGGCTGATGGCTGGTTCGCCAAACTCAAAATAACGATAAATGGCTAATACGGTTGCGACGTTAAATACTTGCAAACCAACATCGGTAGTACGTTTGTCGTGTGGTACTTCGATACCTAGTAGTAAATGAATCAGGTGGCGCGCATCACCGCTAGGATAAAGCGTAGGCACAACCTTGACTGACATCTCGGGTTTTACTGAGTCATTGGCAGCAGGTATTGCGAATGCTTTGCAAGCATCAGCCATGGCGTTCGCGGCTTCTGGCTTGTTGTCCTCAACGCCAATAATGCAATGGTTAGCGCCCAGTAAATGCTGGACGATGGCAATGCCTTTGACAATTTCGTCGGCGCGCTCGCGCATCAGCATATCGTCGCAAGTAATGTAAGGCTCACACTCTGCGGCATTAATCACTAAAGTGTGTACGTTGGATTTGCCGTTGGTGGTTAATTTAATATGCGTTGGAAATGTCGCTCCGCCCAATCCTACAATACCAGACATACGTAGGCAGGCAACTAACGCTTTTTTGTCCGCAGTGCGCCAATCCATAGGCGCTAACTGCCCCCATGTGTCTTTGCCATCAGGGCTGAGTGTAATGCAGAGGTCTGGCAAACCTGACGGATGGGGAATGATCTGTTCGCTAATGGCGCTGATGGTGCCGGAAGTTGGTGCATGAATCGCTGCAGACATGGCGCCTTCTGGCTCTGCGAGCATTTGACCTTTAAGCACATGGTCGCCTACTTGCACTTTAATTTTAGGGATATAACCTACATGCTGGCGCAAGGGCAGTATGAGTTGCTCAGGTATGGCTAGCTTGGCAATTGGCAGTAATGTTGACTCTGCTTTGTGGTCGTGTGGATGCACGCCGCCGTGAAATTGGAATACATCCTTGTTCGTAGAAATACTACGAATCAAATTATTCGCAAAATTGATAATTGCATTCATGCTGGTGAGCTGTTTAGATGGCTGGTTGGATTGTTTGAATCAAATGGAACTGATTTGATGTTGATAACCGGATATTTCCATTTCCAGTTATCCGGATTTTCCGCAACAGGCACCATCGTAATACAGTCTACAGGGCAGGGCGCTAAGCATAGCTCACAGCCAGTGCATTCCGTGGCAATAATGGTGTGCATATGTTTTGCTGCACCAAGAATTGCATCGACTGGGCAAGCCTGTAAACACAGTGTACAACCAATGCAAGTGGCTTCATCTATGAATGCTACTGATTTTGGTTTTGGTGTGCCATGTTCAGCGTTGAGTGGCTTATATTCTACGCCCATCAGGTCAGCTAGCGCATGCGCGCCAGCATCGCCGCCTGGCGGGCATTGGTTGATGTCGGCTTCACCCGCTGCGATAGCTGTGGCATAAGGTTTACATCCAGGATAGCCACATTGTCCGCACTGGGTTTGAGGCAGAATGGCATCAATGCGTGCTACCAGCGGATCGCCTTCTACTTTGAACGCTAGCGCAGAAATGCCTAATACGATGCCTAGTAGCAAGGCAAGACCTAACATAATATAAAGAGCGGTTAACATAACAGTAAGTACTTGAACCTAAATATTTTTCTTGATATTGATCATTTAGTATTTGTCATCTAGTACTTATCCAGGCCAGCAAAACCCATAAATGCCAGACTCATAAGCGATGCGGTAACCATTGCAATTGCCGAACCTTTAAGGGCTAGAGGAATATCCGCTGCCTCTAGTCTTTCGCGCATTGATGCAAATAAAATCAGCACGAGTGAGAAGCCTATAGCGCCACCCATGCCGAAAAATAAAGACTCTAAAAAGCTGTGGCTAGATTGTGCGTTGAGTAATGGAATGCCAAGTACCGCACAATTAGTAGTGATAAGCGGGAGGAAGATGCCGAGTGACTGGTGCAGGGATGGAAAGTTTTTTTCCATCATCATTTCGGTAAATTGAACCACACCGGCAATGACTACGATAAATGAGAGTGTGCGTAAATATTGTAGATTGTTAGGTTCAAGCAGGTAGTGGTTAATGCCCCAGCTTGTCATTGAGCCTATGCTAAGCACAAATGCCGTAGCGCCCGCCATCCCGATAGACGCTTCAAGTTTTTTTGAAACGCCCATGAACGGGCAAAGGCCAAGTATTTTAACCAGCACAATGTTATTCACGAGTACCGTGCCGATTAAAATCATGATGTAATGATGTAAATCAAAAGTCATATGCAATGTTTCTTAATAAAACAATTTTAACTTTCAGCTCGCTATGTTTTAGTGGCGAGCCTAATTGTTGAGACGTAATTATAGCGCGTTTAATTCCAGACGAATCAAGCAAAAAAGCATTCTTAACCAGCAAAATGCGCAATGTGGGTTGTTAATGATAAGTTGACAGTTAAGTTTACGTTGGTGGAATGTAAATTTGATTAGCTTTTAAGTTAAAATGCAGGATTATAAATAGTTTGGGTTTGCTATGTTGCAAGGCAGTTTAGTTGCTATTGTTACGCCTATGTTTGAAGATGGGCGTTTAGATATTCCGTCTTTGAATGCGTTGATTGATTTTCACGTCGATCAGGGGTCGGACGGGATTGTTATTGTTGGCACGACTGGTGAGTCGCCAACGGTGGATTTTGAAGAGCATTGCTTGCTAATTAAAGCGGCTGTCGCTCAAGTTAATGGTCGTGTTCCAGTCATTGCTGGCACTGGTGCCAACTCCACTAAAGAAGCTATTGTGCTGACGCAGACGGCTAAAGATCTAGGTGCGGATGCCTGCTTGCTTGTTGCTCCTTACTATAATAAACCTACGCAAGAGGGTCTATATCAGCACTTTAAAGCGATTGCCGATGCAGTCGATATTCCGCAAATACTTTACAACGTACCGGGCCGTACCGCTTGTGATATTACTAATGACACGGTTTTACGTTTGGCCGCACATCCAAATATCGTTGGCATTAAAGACGCAACGGGTGGGATCGAGCGTGGTACAGATTTATTGCTCCGAGCACCTGCTGACTTTGCTGTGTACAGTGGTGATGATGCGACGGCGATGTCTTTGATGTTGCTGGGTGGTAAAGGTGTGATTTCAGTGACAGCTAATGTAGCGCCGAAGTTAATGCATGAAATGTGTGTGGCGGCGATGGCTGGTGATGCTGTAACAGCGCGCACGATTAACGCTAAAATTTTTGCATTGCATCAGAAGTTGTTTGTTGAGGCGAACCCAATCCCAGTTAAATGGGTGCTGGCACAAATGGGCTTGATTAAAACCGGCATTCGTTTGCCTTTGGTCAATCTGTCTGCTCAGTATCATGATGTTTTACGTAATGCTTGCAATCCAGCCAATATTTTATAAATAGCGATAAAGTCTTACTTAAAGAGGCCTTAATGAAACAAGTCAATATCAAACCAACAATTACTAAACATGCGCTTGTTAAGCGAGCCGTCGTTTGCATGTTGTTGACCGCCGGCTTAGTCGGTTGTGACTCTATTCCGTTTATTAATACTACTTCCGACTACAAGGGGGCAGGCCGCTCACGTCCACTAGAAGTGCCTCCAGATTTGACTGCCAGCCCAACAAGCGATGCTTATTCTATTCCTGGCAGCACTAGCTACTCCACTTATAGTCAGGCACAAGAAGGTCAAGAGGTTGGTGTTGAAAAGGTTTTAGCAACGCCAGATGGTGTTAGGTTGGAAAAAGCGGGTGCGCAACGTTGGTTGGTTGTCAATGCGCCAGTAGAAAAGATATGGCCAGTAATCCGTGAGTTTTGGACAGATATGGGCTTCGCCGTGCGTGTAGAAGATGCGCAATTAGGTGTTATGGAAACAGAATGGATTGATTCGGACGCGATTAAGAAAGATGAGTCTGGTAATGTTGGTGATAAGTTTGATAAATGGCTGGATAAATTATCAGGTTTTGCAGACAAAAAGAAATTTCGTACACGTTTAGATCGTGGTAATGAATCGAATACAACCGAGATATACATGACGCACCGCTCAGTATCGGGTGCTCCTGATGATGGCAAAAACCGCGTGCAGACGCAACTAGGTGAGATTGATACTGGTTATAAAGCTGGTGCAAAAACAGTAGCAGAAGCGGATGCTAGAGATGCTGAGTTGGACGCGGAATTATTGCGTCGCTTGATGGTGAAGTTAGGTGTTGAGGAAAAGAAATCCCAATCTATTGTTGCGCAAACGACAACCTTAAAACGTGCTGAAGTGGTTAAAGAGTCTGATGGTAGTGCCACATTGATTTTGAATGATCCGTTTGATCGTGCTTGGCGCCGTGTTGGTTTGGCCTTGGATAGAATCGGTTTTGTGATTGAAGATAAAGACCGTTCTAATGGCGTGTTCTTCGTGCGTTATGCCGATGTTGATATTGATGACACACCTAAGAAAAAGAAGGGTTTATTTGAAACACTGAAATTCTGGGGTGATGACGATAAAAAAGCGGCAGAAGCTAAGCAACCAAAAGAAGAAAAGAGCATGGTTGAAAAGCTCAAATTCTGGGGCAGTGATGATAAGCAAAAAGTTAATCCAGAAAAACAATATCGCGTTAAAGTTGCTGATGGCGATAAAGATAATGCGAGTGTGACGGTGGTTGATAAAGACGGTGCACGCGTACGTACTACAACGGCAAATCGTATTATTGCTTTGATGTATGAGCAGTTAAAGTAAGTTTCTAGCAGACGTAGGTTTAACCTAAGATGCGCTTTGCCTCGCTGGGTAGTGGCAGTGCTGGTAATGCGCTGGTAGTTGAAGTGGGTCGGTCTCGCGTCATGTTGGACTGTGGTTTTAGTATAAAAGAGACTTCGCTAAGGCTGGCCAGATTGAATTTAGTGCCAGATGATTTGGCTGGCATCGTTATTACCCACGAACATGATGACCATGCAGGTGGTGCTTTCAAGTTTGCCGCTAAACATCGGATTCCTGTCTGGTTAACCTATGGCACGCTTAAAATGGCTGCACGCTATTTGCCTAGTCAACATGATTTAGAGTTGAATGTTGTCGATAGTCATTGTGCATTTTCTATTGCAGATATCAATGTTCAGCCATTCCCTGTGCCGCATGATGCGCGCGAACCAATTCAGTGCACTTTCTCTGATGGAGGCAGCACTTTAGGGGTGCTAACGGATGTCGGCCGCATAACGCCGTATATCGAAGAAAAATTGAGTGGCTGTAAGGCGTTGGTGCTGGAGTGCAATCATGATGCCCGCTTGTTGCAGACGGGACCTTATAGTTGGGCTTTAAAGCAGCGTGTAGGCGGTGATTTGGGGCACTTGGAGAATTCAATTTCGGCTGAGTTGTTGGCGAAGCTGGATAATCGACAGCTGCAGCATATTGTGGCGGCGCATCTGAGTGCTAAGAATAATACGCCAGAGCTTGCTAAGTCAGCGTTAGCTAAAGCATTGGATTGTGAGGCGGATTGGATTGGTGTAGCTGATCAGTCACAAGGTTTTGATTGGCGAGCTATTCTCTAGTTCCATAGCTTGGTGTGAAATCATGTAATGCTTGCATTGATGTGCAGCTTGAGTGAGTTGTGCTGAGATTTACTATTGCTTAAGCCTAGGTTTAAAAGTTAGGTGTCGAGGTGGATGAGGATATAAAAAAAGCCGACTATAAAGTCGGCTTTTTACTACTTACTAAAGGCTAATTACTTAGCAGCTTCAGCAGGAGCAGCAGCTGGTGCAGCTTCAGCAGCTGGTGCAGCTTCAGCAGCTGGTGCAGCTTCAGCAGCTGGAGCCGCTGGTGCAGCTTCAACAGCAGGAGCTGCTTCAACTGGAGCTTCAGCAGCTTTTTCGCCACAAGCAGTAACAGCAAGAGCCAATAATGCAGCAAGTAAAAGTGAACGTGTCATTTTAATTTCCTTAAGGTTTATAACTAGTTAAAAAACTTTTTCGATAACCGCTTAAAAGTTTTACCTAATTAGCTATACCGAGTGGCATAAATTCTACCAGTTTTTTTAAAAAAAACCAGTGTCTTCGGCGCGCTGCTAGTGATAATGTCAAAAAAAATTGCGTTTTTTTAAAAAGTTCCATTATTTTCGTAATGATGATAATAAATTTTGCTTGTTCTAATTTATTTCCAGTATCTTTAGTCGCAAAGGCTTCAATATTTAGGTATCAAAAGTCGAGCCGGATGTGTTTTTAGAGTCCAAGCGTTGTCGCTGTGACAGTATCTTGTGTTTCTTCAAGTAGTTCATTGAATCTGGTGTTGAGCGTGTTGGTGGTGGCTACTTCACTTAGTCCATATTTAAAGCGTGTTTGGTCGATATGTATGCGTTTAATGTAGTGCTGAGAGTCAGCCACTATAAAACAATCTTTAGCATGTTTTACGGATTGATTGGTTTCGTAAATGGTGATTTTGTGACCATACACTTGAAGTAAGTTCGTCAGTCTTGGGCATTCCTTTTTCAGAAACTCTGTACCTTGCAAAATAATCGTTAAGCGACTATTTGGGTTCGTGTTGAGAAAGCGTTGGAGTAGCTCACTATTTTTCTTGCTGTGAAAACCGCCGCGACTTAAATCCTGGTCGAATACTCGCAGCTCTTGCTGGGCACTAGCTAAAATGATGCTTATCGTTTCTGAATATAATTGTTCGCCAACGATTATTTCGTTCTGGGGAAGTGTTAAGTCATTCGTCATGTTTTAGGTACTCCTCCCATCATTAAAATATCAAGTTTTGCGATACTACGGTAATTTATTTTTAAAAGTTTCCTAGATGTAAGTAGCCAGCGCTATACCAATCACAAAGTTGCTGCAATAATGGCCGTGGCGAATTTTGGTCTTGCGATAAACTGCTTGAAGCCAGATTGATGGATACTAAGTCAGCAGGTGAGAGTTGTCGGCAGTCTGCTAATTTTTTGAGTAGTGCTGCTGACTCGTTCGTAAATGCAATCAATTCTCCATTGATAAAGAACGTTTCATTAAAAAATAGCATTTGTGTTTTTAGGTCGAGTGATACACCTTGCTTGGCAAGTTTCTCGCTAAAAATACGTAATGACATTTTTTTATTAGTATCAAACACTACATCGGCTTTGGGGTCGGAAAGATAAGTACCTAAAAATTCGGCTACATCAGTTTCTGACCATTTGATTTTCTGCAAAATCTCACTGACCTTGCTAATCATTGCGCTGCCGATTTCAGCAGGATGTTCTTGTAGCGTTAAATCGGAGTCTTGGTAAATGCCGGTTAAAACTAATTTGTCTTGATTGAGTTTGTCTTGCATAAAACCGAAAAACTCGGTGGCTAATTCTTGATGCTTAGGCGCGCGAAAGCCAATGGAGTAGGTCATGCAGTCTTCAGCGCCATCTGATACAGCAATGCCCCAATGTGCGAGGTGTGGTGGTAAGTACAGCATGTCGCCGGACTCTACAAGCCACTCTTGTGCAGTGTCAAATTTCTGAAGAATACGTAGTGGCGCGCCCTCAATAATATCCAAGTCAGTTTGTTCACTAATGCGCCATAGACGCTTACCTTGGCCTTGTAGTAGAAATACGTCATAGCTGTCAAAATGAGGACCGACACCACCGCCATCAGGGGCGTAACTGACCATTAAGTCATCTAGTCTGGCGTGTGGAATAAAATTAAATTGTTGCAATAACTCTGCCGCCTCAGGTAAGTGATGATTCACACTTTGTACTAACAGCGTCCAACGATGATCTGGAGAAGGCGTTTCAGGTAATCTGGCAAAATCGGCATCGTCAAAAGGGCCATGGCTGGCGTGCCATTTACCTTTTATCTCTTCCACAATGCGTGATTGCACTTCGTCCTCACATGCCAGACCAGCGAGCTCATCTGGACTTACAAGTCCTTTAAAGTTTGGAATGGCTTGTTTAATCAGCAAAGGTTTTTTTTGCCAATATTCTG
>JAZJYS010000105.1:0-1867 GCA_040390265.1 Pseudomonadota bacterium
CTACGCTCATATCCAAATCAATCACGTCAGCACGCGGCATCATCAGAAAATAGCCACCGGTTGGGTTAGGCGTCGTTGGCACATACACGCTCACATAATCCCCTTGCAAATGATTTGCCACATCGCCACCCGGATGACCGGTTACAAAAGCGATTGTCCATGCGCCTTCACGAGGAAACTGCACAAGAACCGCTTGACGGAACGCATTGCCAGAATCTGAAAACAGCGTATCTGACACTTGCTTGACGCTGGCGTAGATGGATTTCACTACAGGCACACGCGCTAGCAAGGCTTCCCAAATACGAATCACGCGCTTGCCGAAAAAATTGGTCGCGATTAAACCTGTGACAAAAATAATCAGCAGCGTCAGCACCGCACCCATGCCGGGAATTTCCAGCCCGAATTGCGCTTTTGGGCGCCAGTTTTCCGGCAACAGCAGCAAGCTTTTATCCATGGTACCGATAAGGCTTGATAACACCCATACTGTAATAAACAGGGGCACCAACACCAGCAAACCTGTAATAAAGTATTTTTTCATGCGCTTAGTTAACGTGTGTGAAGTTGTAAGGGCTAATGACAGGCGCAGCCAGTAGAGCAAGCAGCTGGTGCAGCTGCTTCATCAGGCTTTTTTTCGGACTTGCTCTCCGCGCTGCTACTAGACTTGGCAGGCGAACTGCCTGAGCCATTTTTAAAGTCTGTGGCATACCAGCCGCTGCCATTCAACTGAAAGCTAGGCGCAGATAATTGCTTGCTGAACGTTTCAGCACCGCACTCTGGACAAGCCTCAACATTTGCCGCGCTAATCTTGCGCATGACTTCGGCTTTAAAGCCGCAACTGCTACATTGATAATCGTAAATTGGCATGTGTAAATTACCAGCTAAAATCTAAAAGTAGGATTATACCTCACAGACTAAGCCAATGCGACGAAACGGTTTGATTTGAAAACAAGGGCTTACATATGCCGTGCGATGCGCACTGCAGCTATCCCTAACACACGAAGAAAACACCTATATAAATGCCAATTAACCCAGCACTAGGCGAGCGGTAGGTTCAATTGGCAAAATCGGTGTTTACCTAGTTGGCAAATCAAAAACCACTAATGACCGGCAACACGCTGCGCAATATGTGCCAACGCCTCATCCACCTGATCGATCAGAATCAGACATAGATCACCTGCCTGCAAGCGAGACAATGCCGTATCAATCGCCAAAAACTCGCCTTGGATTTCATCTATCGTGTTGGCGCGTTTGGCGTTGACCAAGCCCTGCTGCAGAAGCCGCAGCACTTCGCCATCGGCGCGGCCGCGCTGGCATTGATCTTGGTAAAGAATAATGTCGTCGAACACATCACCCAGAATCTCGGTCTGGCGGCTAATATCCTCATCGCGCCTATCGCCTGCACCGCTAATCACTACCATGCGTTTTTTTGCCGGAATCGTTTCAACCGCTGCAACCAAGGCAAGAATCGCATCCGGATTATGTCCATAATCGGCAATCACGCTAGCACCGCGATAGTCAAAAAAGTTAAAGCGTCCCGGTGCGGTCTGCGCATCATTCACAAAAGTTGCCGCGCCTTTGCGGATGACATCCCAATCCACTTTCAACGCCCACGCGGCAGCAATTGCCGCCATTGCATTCTCAACTTGGAAGCCAATGGTGCCGTTGCGGGTAATTGGAATTTGCGACAACGCTACACGTTGCTCAAATAACGGCTGATCTGCTTGCTGTTGCGCAGCAACGATGTGGCCATTTTCTACATACACGATACGGCGGCCACGCGCATAATGCGTTGCCATCACAGGATGATGACGGTCATGCGTGAAAAACGTCACTGAGCCAGGGCAGGCGTCAGCCATGCCTGCGGACA